>CAIWMU010000181.1 GCA_903913865.1 uncultured Verrucomicrobia subdivision 3 bacterium | reverse complement strand
TTTGAAACACCCGCTGACTTGTGCTCCAGCCTGTTTCATACCTTCGCAGACATGCAGCGCCATCCGGAAAAACTCCTGGGCATCCTTCGTCCGTTCTCTTGATGCCTATATGTCCCGTTATTTATGCGCACATGTATAGCAGTGTAGCGCTCTTTGCCGTCGCGATTCTTGATTTCAGGAGATGTCAGCTCTCGCATCGCATTGGATCGATTACCTTCCATCATCGCGGCGACTTCATTTGGCGAACAAACTTTCCCCGCCAATGAGAACGTGATCCCCTTCGCTTCTTTAACGACTGCAATGTAATTGCCTATGTATCGCTCCCACTGCGCCAACAACTCCGGCTTTAGCTCGGTCTCATACAACGTCACGAACACCTCATGCCCCTCTTCCTCTCCAGGTACATTGTTCACCCCAAATTCCTGCTTCAGCCAGTCATACACCTTCATCCGGCGCCCCCCCACCTCAACTTCACATGGTTGCGGGGGACCGGTCAGACCGTCCATAGCTATGCCCTCGTGAGTCGTAATCATGGCCAGCGTAATACCCGCGTTGCGCCCAAACGGATCGGGAACAGACTTTACCCGAAGCACCACCTTCAAATACTCCCGCATCTGCCGCGCTAGTTCCTTCCCCGTCACCCGCTCCCCTCGCCGATAAAACACTGCATCCGAGTTCTCCACCTTTGTAACACACTTGTCTATAAACTGCTTCCAATTTTGCTTCTTCAGTTCAATGGGGGGAATATTGCTCGCGGCACCTCCAGAATTTGCGCCCCCCAAAGAACGCGCCGGAAACCCTAACAGGAGGAGTAACCCCAAGGAAGCCGATGCAAGCCTGTGAAAACCTCTAACGCCAATGCGAAATCTAGTGCTCATTGTTTGGTCCCCCGGGCGTAAATGAAACCGGCCGGCCGGCTCACCGTGCGTTCCCCCCCGGGGGTGACCACGACGATGGCCTCGTTATACAGGTCCGCTGGTAAACGGAGGCCGAACGGCAGATCCTCGCCAGTGGCCCCGGTGCCGTCGGGCAACAGGCTCAGTCGTGGGGTGGATGGAACCCAGGTGTCTCCGCGCCGTTTGCGGATGCCCGTGGCCAGCTCGAGGATCCGGGCCTTGCGCGTCCCGCCGCGGGCGGTGCACACCGCCATCAGTCTGGTTTTCATAAGGGGGGTTCCGGTTCGGGGGTGGGGGCATGGATTGGGGGCGGATATTCGAGCGGCAATATCCTCGGAACTGTGAGCGATTTCATTGTTCCCTTCACGATTTCATGTACCACCCAGCGACCTGACGAAGCGTCACTATGACCTAAACAGACACCCGACCTGCCGGTTTGTCACGCAAAAAAGTGCGTCATGGCGAAAGATTTCCAAGGCCGAGTATTATCCGCAGATTTCGCAGATTACCGCAGATGGGGAAAAAGGGTCTGGCAGGAATCTGTGTTCATCTGCGGATGATACCTCCGGGAGACATGGCGGAAAGTCCCGTCCCCGGGGGGCATCGGGGTTGAATCGTGCCTGGCGGGTTAAACGCGGTCGGGCACGATGAAGGGGGCGCGGTAGTTCCGGGTGAGCATGGCGTTGGCTTTGCGGTCGTTTTTGAAGCGCATGGTGACGGGATCGAAATCCAGAGAACGGCCGAGGCGGTAGGATATGTTTGCGAGGTGGACGAGGGCACAGGTGTAAAACCCCTCGCGGATGTCACCCTTGGCGAGCCTGGGGTCGCCCGCCTTGATGGCATCTATAAAGTCGCGGTAGTGGTTGGCTTCGCCGCTTCCGGTTGGGCCGGGCTCCAGTTTATCCCCCATGAAGGTCCTCCATTCGGTCACGTTTTTGGCCATGTAGCCTTTGGATCCGTAGAAGAGGTTGCCGACGACGTTGGCATCGCTGGTCATGTAGTTGTTTGAAGTCTTCTCCGGTGCGAGGTCGAGTTCGCGGTTCACAAACCAATGGCGCACTTCGAATTGAAGCATCTTTTTTTTCTCCCCGCCGCCCGCCGGATTCGGGAACTCGAAGGATGCCATGAGCATATTGGGCGTCTGCTGATCATCCTCGAACATGACATGGGCACCGGTGGCGGAGACCCGGGTGGGGAGGGTGACACCGAGGCCCCAGCGGGCGATGTCCATCTCGTGGACGCCCTGGTTGCCGATGTCGCCGCAGCCGAAATCCCAGTTCCAGTGCCAGTTGTAATGGAAACGGTTTTCGGAGAAGGGCTGTTTCGGGGCCGGGCCGAGCCAGAGGTCGTAGTTGACCCCGGCGGGTACCGGCTTGTTCGGGGTGTGGCCGATGGATTTGCGGCGTTTGTAACAGAGGCCCTTGGCGAGGTAAACCTCCCCAAGGCCGCCCTCCCGGAGGAATTTGGCCATGGATAGGGAGCAGGGGTTGCTGCGCTGCTCGGCCCCATCCTGCACGACCACCTTGTATTTTTCAGCTGCCTCAACAAGTTTCCGGCCTTCAAACACATTGTGGCAGCACGGTTTCTCGACGCTCACATGCTTCCCGGCCTGGCAGGCCCAGATGGAGGCGAGGGCATGCCAGTGGTTCGGGGTGACGACGGAGACGGCATCGATGCTCTTGTCCTCATAGAGCTTCCGCAGGTCTTGGTATAGCCGGGGTGTGCGGTCCCCGCCCGGCCAGAACTTCTTCAAGACCGGGGCGAACTGGTTTTCATCCACATCGCAGATCGCGGCCACCTCGACATCCGGCAGGGCCATGTATTCGCGGATGTGGTTCTGGCCCATGCCGTGGATGCCGATGACGGCGACCCGGACCCGCTCATTGGCTCCCTTCACCCGTTCATTCCTTCCGAAGGCGAGCGGTGCGGCCGCAAGGCCCATGGCTGCTGCGGCGGAGGTTTTGAGGAAGGTGCGCCGACTGGTTCCGGCTGGCTTTATTTCGTGCATAAAATCAGTTCGCGAGTTTGAAAATGGCTGATGTCGTGTGAAAGCATAGCCGGAGCGTGGGCGGAGTGGGATTACAAAATACGGGCCGGGCGATTTTTGTAGGGAACGGGGAGTTGCTGCCGGGGATTGCCTTGGGGCGGCGGGTGCCCCATGTTTAGGGGATGAGTGGCAACCACAAATTTGATTTTGATCTGGCGGTGATCGGGGCGGGGAGCGGCGGGTTTGCGGCTGCGCGCACCGGGGCTGCAGTCGGCCTGAAGACCGTGGTGATTGACGGGGCGCGGGAATTGGGGGGATTGTGCATCCTGAAGGGCTGCATGCCCACGAAGGCACTGCTCCATGCTGCGGAGGTGCTGCACCTGGCCCGGAATGCGGGAACATGGGGCATCCAGGTGGAGGACGCCCGGGCAAATTATGGCCGTGTGAAGGCCCGCAAGGATGCCGTGATCAAGGAGTTTGCCGATTACCGCGTTCAGCAGTTGCACGGCGGGCGGTTCGAATTCATCAATACCACCGCCCGGTTTACCGATCCCCATTCACTCCAACTGGGGAATGGCAGGAGCATCAGTGCGGCCCACTTCGTCATCTCAACAGGATCGAAGATCGCGCCATCCCCTTTGCCGGAGCTGGACGAGTTGAATTGTCTGACGAGCGACACCGCCCTGGATCTGGAGCGGTTGCCCAAGTCACTGATCGTTCTGGGCGGGGGAGCCGTGGCGTTGGAATTTGCGCAGTTCTTTGCACGCATGGGCACGCGGGTCACCGTCATCCAGCGGAGTGCCCATGTGCTGACGGGTGCCGATGCGGATGTGGCCGGGGAATTGGAGAAGGCCTTTCGCAGGGAGGGCATCACGCTATACACCGGCACGCGCCTGACGCAGGCCCGGCGGGTGGGGGATGACAAGGAGATCGTTTTTGAGCAGGAGGGTCAGACCGTGCGGGTGCGGGCCGAGGAGATTCTCTTTGCCCTGGGCCGGGTGCCGCAATTGGATTCGCTGGGCCTGGACCGGATCGGCCTGAAGGTGGAGGGCGGGAGGATCGGGACCAACAGCCGGATGCAGTGCTCCCTGGCGCACATCTACGCGGCTGGGGATTGCACCGGACTGCACGAGATTGTCCACATCGCGATCCAGCAGGGGGAGACGGCGGTGCACAACATCCTCAACCCCGGCTCGCCGCGTCAGATGGATTACAGGCTTCTCACGGAGGTGGTCTTCACCGATCCCCAACTGGCCGTCGTGGGTCTTACAGAAAAGGCGGCGCAGGCGCGGGGAATTCCCTACCTGACGGCCAGCTACCCGTTCAACGACCACGGGAAGTCCATCATCATGAACATCCGGGAGGGTTTCGTGAAACTGCTGGCCGCGCCGGACACGGGGGAGATCATCGGCGGCTGTTGTGTGGGGCCGCTGGGCGGGGAACTGATCCACGAGATCGTGGCCTGCATGCACAAGCGCATGACCGTGCGCGAACTCGCCACCATGCCCCATTACCATCCCACCCTGGCCGAGATCTGGACCTACCCCGCCGAGGAACTTGCTGACAAGATTCCCTGAGGCGGGATCTGGTCGGCTTGCCACACCGCCGGACCGCTATGCGGCACAGCGGTGTGGTCGCGATTGTCTCCTCAGTAGCGGACCACCACGCGGTAGAATCGGACGGAGCGGGTTGCTGCTCCGGAATCCTCCAGTTGAACCCCGCCAACGGCTCCGGTGAAGGTTTTTACCGGAGTCCAATCCACCAGATTGGTGGATGATTCGAGCTGGCAGGTCTGGTCAGGGGCGCCCAGGAACAGGAGGTGGGCAGGTTCGCCAGACAGGCGGGAGATGGAGACGAGCACCCCGCCCGGGTTGGGCACGGCGGGATTGGTGCCGAGTTGGAATTCGAGCTGGTTGTTCAGTCCGTCATCATCGGGATCCTGATCGGGGGCAGCCTGCCAGTTCCAGTAATAGCCAAAGTGAAGGGCCTGCCAATAGTCCGGCAGACCATCGTTGTTCTCATCGTCGGTGCTCCGGCTTCTCCCATCCATTCTGAAGCTGAACGGGGCCGATGCCATGGACGTGTTGGTGACGAGCAGGAAATAGGACTGGTCCGGGAGCCAGGGCCAGTTGTTGGGGGTGAGCAGGGGAAGGTTCCAATCGGCATCGTTCCACCAGGGGCTTCCAAGGTGGGCAGTGCCCCAGCCAAGGGTCGGGATTGTGCCCTGTTCGAGGTAGATTTCAACCGAGGCATCATGGATGGCGTGGCTTTTCCAGCGGGCGGCATCGGCCGGGGCATGGATGCGGTAGAGTGCGGTGCCATTTGGCGGGAGGCGATTGGTCACGAAGCCGCCGTAAAACGGGAGGCTGTTGATACCTGGGAACAACCCACCGCTGGTGGATGAACTGACGGAGAACATCGCATCGTTGATGGCGCGGAAGCCCAGATAGTAGGTGCTCCCGGGCCTGAGCGGGGGCGATGTGATGGTGTGGGTGCCCGGCGGATCGTAACTGGGGTAGGGGCCGTGGTTCTTGAAGTCACTGGCCCAGTCCCGAAAGTCATTGGCAGTCGTTCCCAGACCAGGGGGGAGGGTGTCGCGAACGTAGAGCATCACATCGCCGGATTGCTGGCCGAATGTGACGTCCCACCGGGTTGGTGCGTTGGATGGGATTTGGACGCGGTAATAGCGCCAATCGCCGCCATTAAGAAGCTGGCCGGTGTAACTTCCACCTTCGAGGGACAGATCCTGGATGTTGCCCTGGGCAACGCGGAGGCGGTAGCGGGCGTTGGAATTGCCGGAGGCCATCACACCCAGATACCAGATGCCTGGGGTCAGGGTTCGTTCGAGTTTGCTGTCCAGCGCCACCCAATCACCGTAGGCAGTGGTGGTGATCGTTTGCAGTCGGTCATACACCGTGCCCTGGGGCATGACAGGATCGGACCCATGCGAGAGGGTTGGGGGCAGTCCTTCCCGGAGATAGAGCGAAAGATTGCCGCTGATGGAAGCCAGAGTGGTGCGGAACAGGCCGGGATTGTTGGTCGGCACCACAATCGCATAATAATCAAAGTGTCCCTGCTCGAGGTCGATGCCCTGGTCGGTGACTGTGCCCGTCTGCGGGTCGAGGATTGGATGGGCGTTGATGTCGATTCCGGAATCGCCGAATTCCAGACCGGTCAAGCCGGGGGTGGGGTTGGGTTGGCCGGGGCCCGGCATCACCCAGAGCCGCTTCGGAGTCAGAATGCTGCTGGTGAGGGTGAAGGCTGTTGCGCCTGAGCCCCGCACTTCGACATACCACAAACCCGGGGACAGGTAGGGTGGGACGATGCTGGCGGTTGAGGCACTGTAGAGGGTGGTGCCGTTGTAATAGCCGTCATCCGGGAGCAGGTCCTTGCGAACACGAATCAGCGCGCTGCCCTGGGTGACGGAGGTGTCGAGCCTCCAACCGACAACCGGGGCGCCGAGGCCGTCGGTGGGGGGAATCTCGATCTGGAAGAAGGCCCGCTGGTTGTCGGCAAGGAGGCCGGATGCTGAATGGCTCAATCCATTGGTGTCCATGCCAGGGGCAACGTTTAGCACGGTGAGCGGCATCATGCGCACCCGCAGGGAATAGGACGCCTCCGGATACTGGAGATATGTGATCGTGTCGTGGAGGGCCTGAACGACAACGCTGTAAACTTCACTGGTCGGATTGGGCACAGTGATGATGTTGTAGTCGGCCTTTCGATCCACGGTGTAGCCGCCATCCATGCCGTAGGCCGTCCACGGATAGAAACTGTCATCCGCAGGCCGGGGAAGGTCCGGGCCACCGATGAGGGCCAGGGCAGGGTTGCCAATCCGCTGCTCCAGACGAACCTCGATGCTCGACACATTCGGTGGCACGCTGAACTGATAAGCCGCATTCTCCCCTCCGGCCAGGACGTTGGTGCAGAACAGATCCGGCGATCCAACGGGCCCCAGAATGCCAAGGTCCAGCACCGGCAACGCGCCCTGGCTGTGAAGCCGGTAAGTGCTGCCGCCGGTTCCGATGGTCTGCTGCCAGCCACTCAGGAGTTGCGGGTTCATTCCCTCGCTGACCACGGCGAGATAGTAGGTGCCCGCGACGTTCGTGAAGCCGACATCCTGGGGGAGGAGCACGTATTGGTCATCCCCCGTCTTTTGTAGTTGCTTGCCCCCGGTCAACCCCAGGGCGGTATTCCATGCACCCGCCTGAACATTGGGCAGGGCATCCTTCTGAACGAGCAACATGGACTCCCCACTGAGAGTGGCCAGCTGAACCTTCCAGCTTGGAGCGTTGGTTCCGATGGTCACCCGGTAATAGGCCGCCTCACGGGCCGGCAGCGTGTTGGTCACCACTCCGTTGGTGAATGCAAGATCCAGCACCGGGATGCTCATTCCGACGCCGATCCCCCGGCTGAGCAAAGTATAGCTGGTGGCCAGATTTGTGTCGGTGGTATTGTTATATATTCCAACATAGTATGTGCCCGCCTCGAGGGGATTGCCCATGCCCATGGCGAGCATGTTGATGTGGTCATCGTTACCGTTGGCATCATAGGGGTAGCCGGTCCAATCCGCCCCGGCGGCCCATTGGTGGCCGGTGGGCCAGCCGGTGTAGGTGCATGGCCAGGACCAATAGGAGCCGAGCGATGCGTCATAGGTGTTGAGGCTGCCGGGCAGCAACTCCCGCCGCACCACGAGTTGCGGGGCGCCGGTGCTGACATTCAGGATCCGAACATCCCATCCCAGCGCATAGGCCGGAACATCCACCTGAAAGAACTTCCATGTCCCAATTCCCTGATTCGACACGGCACTCGTCCCTCCATCAAAGGCAACGAGGGTTGGCGGGACCGCCCGCACCCGGAGCGTGTATGTGGCATCCGGGTAGAGACCGTAGGTCTCCGAATCGTGGGCGGCCTGCACGACGACGCTGCAGACTCCATTGCTTGGATTCGCCACCGTAATCAGGTTGTGGTCCCACTTCCGTGAGGAGGTGAATCCGCCATCCATGCCATAGGCATTCCAGGGCCAGTATTCATCATCAGGCGGGCGTGGAAGCGATGCCCCCTCGAGCAGTGAGAGGGTTGGATTACCTGTGCGCCTCTCCAGACGCACCTCGACGCTGGCCACATTGGCTGGGACAGTGAACTGGTATGCGGCACTCTCTCCACCGGCCAGCATGTTGGTGCGGGTCAGGTCCGGTGCGCCATAGGCACCCAGAGGTCCCAGATCCACAACCGGCAGGGCTCCCTGGCTGTGCAGTCGATAAGTGCTGCTGCCGGTCCCAATGGTCTGTTGCCAGCCATTCAGAAGTTGCGGATTCATTCCTTCGCTGACCACCGCGAGGTAGTAGGTGCCTGCGAGATTGGTGAGTCCCGTCTCCTGTGGCAGGAGCACATAGTGTTCATCCCCCTGTTTCTGAAGATGTTTGCCTGCGGCCAGGCCCAGGGCGGTATTCCAGGATCTCGACTGGATGTTGGGCAGGGAATCCTTCTGGGCAACGAGCATTGCCTCGCCTGTGAGGGTTTGCAGCCAGACTTTCCAACTGGGAGCGTTGGTTTCCAGGGTCACCCTGTAATAGGCGGGTTCGCGGGCTGTCAGGGTTTGGGTGACGGCGCCGTTGGTGAATGCCAGATCCACAACTGGAATGGTCATTCCCAGGCCAATCCCCCGGCTGAGGAGTGTGTAGCTGGTGGCGCCGTTTGTGTCGGTGGTGT
Organism: uncultured Verrucomicrobia subdivision 3 bacterium; assembly: GCA_903913865.1. Lineage (GTDB taxonomy): Bacteria > Verrucomicrobiota > Verrucomicrobiia > Limisphaerales > UBA8199 > UBA693. The sequence continues at coordinate 70,520 of CAIWMU010000181.1, read as the reverse complement.
TGTTATAGACGCCGACATAGTAAGTGCCCGCCTCGAGGGGGTTGCCCATGCCCATGGCGAGCATGTTGGCGTGGGCATCGTTGCCATCGGCATCATAGGGGTAGCCTGTCCAATCCGCCCCGGCGGCCCATTGGTGGCCGGTGGGCCAGAACGTGTATGTGCCGGGCCAGGACCACCAGGAGCCCATGGAGAAGTCGTAGGTGGCAACACTTCCTGGCAGGGCATCGCGCCGCACCACCATCTGTGGGGCACCGGTGCTGACATTCAGAACCCGGAGGTCCCAGCCGAGAGCGTTGGTTGGGACATTCACCTCGAAAAACTTCCAAGTGCCGATGGGCTGGTTGGCCACGGCAGTCCTCCCTCCATCAAAAGCGATCAGAGTGGGTGGCACCGCCCGAACCCGGAGGGTGTAAGTGGCATCCGGATACTGTCCGTAGGTGTCCAGGTCATGCGTTGCCTGAACCACAACGCTATAGACCCCATTGCTGGGATTGGCCACAGTGATGAGGGTGTGATCCCACTTTCGCGCGGAAGTGTGGCCACCATCCAAACCGTAGGCCGTCCACGGCCAGAACTCGTCATCCGGAGGGCGCGGCAATGCCGGACCTTCAACCAGTGAGAGAGTTGGGTTGCCGGTCCGTTGCTCCAGGCGGACCTCGACACTGGCCACATTGAGGGGCACAATGAACTGATAGGCGGCGCACTCCCCGCCTGCGAGGGTGTTGGTGTGCACCAGATCCGGTGAGCCGTAGGGGCCCACTGCGCCCAGGTTCACCACGGGCAGGGCTCCCTCGCTTCGCAAGTGATAGGTGCTGCTGCCCGTTCCAATGGCCTGTTGCCAGCCATTCAGCAACTGCGGGTTCAATCCCTCGCTGACCACTGCCAGATAGTATGTTCCAGCGAGATTCGTCAGCCCGATCTCCTGCGGCAGGAGAACGTAGTGCTCATCGCCAGCCTTTTGAAGATGTTTGCCGCCGGTCAAGCCCAAGGCGGTATTCCACGATTGCGCCTGGACGTTTGGCAGGGAATCCTTCTGGGCGAGCAGCAAGGCTTCACCATTGGGGGTCTCCAGGTGAACCTTCCAACCGGGAGGGTTTGTTCCCACGACTACCCGGTAATAGGCGGCCTCCCGGGCGGCCAAGGTGTTGGTTATCACACCGTTGGTGAACGCCAGGTCCACCACCGGTATGCTCATCCCCGGGCCGATTCCCCGGCTGACCAGCGTGTAGCTGCAATTGCCATTGTCGGCGTAAGCCCCCACGTAATAGGTGCCAGCCTCCAGGGGATTGCCCATTCCCATGGCCAGCATGCTGACATGGGCATCGGTGCCGTCCGCCGCGTAGGGAAGCCCGGTCCAATCCACCCCGCCGGCCCATTGGTTTCCACTGGCCCAGGCGGTGTAGGTGCATGGCCAGGACCAGTAGGAACCGAGGGTTGCATCGTAGGTGCCGAGGCTGGCTGGCAGCAGATCGCGCCGCACGACCAGACGCGGCTCTCCCTGGGTTACATTCACCAGCCGGACATCCCAACCGAGGGCGTTGGAAGGAACATTCACCTTGAAGAACCTCCAGGTGCCGGTGGATTGGTTGGTGATGGAACTTGTTCCACCGTCGAATGCGTCGGTCTGAGGCACGAGCAACTGGCGAACCAGTTTGAAGGCATTCAGCGCCTCCGATGGATTGTAGATGCCAATATACCAGATATCTGCCTGATGACCGGGCCGCTGCAGATTGCCATTGGAACTTGCGTAATCAACATAACCACCAACGTTCGCATAGGTTGTATTTTGAACCCGGTAATTCCATTGGCCTGGCACGGCGTTGCGGCGGAGGGCGATCCCGGTTTCCGGCGGGGCATTGGCAAGGAGCAAATCCCAGCCCAGGCATCCCAGTTGGGAGTTGATGTCCGGCACACGGTAAAATCTCCAACCCACCCTGTTCAGATCGGCATTGGTGTTGGTGCCGAGAAAAGGGACATCCGTGATGACCGGGTTGCAGCTTTGGAGGGTGAAGGAATAGGGTGCCGAGCCGTAAACCGTGATATAGAAGGTGCCATCACTCAGGGTCGGAGGCACAAGGGTGAGGCTGTCCACCACGCTGCCCGGCACCTCCGAATAGGCGTCGTTGTTCCATTCATTGGGCACAGTGTCGCGACGCACCGCGAAGCTGGGGTCGCCGGAGACCGGCACGGCGTTGATTTGCCAGGCAATCTGTTGCACCGGCACACGCACCCTGAAGGTGCGGTAACCGAAGTTGGTGACGAGCACGGCGCTATTGGTTGAGGCAAACGCGATATCGGTCACCGCATGTTTGCGTGAGTCGAGCCGGACACTCTGGCCCGGCGTGCCCTGGACCGAAACGAAGTAGTAGCCGTCGAATGTGCTGGAGGCCAGATAATCGGGCACAACAAGTGACTGGCCGTCCTGCGGTACCGGTTCTCCGTAGCTGTAGGAAGCCGGGTGCGGGACCGAGGCTTTGCGGACCCGGATTTCATTGGTTGCACCATTCAGCCAAAGGCCCCAGGCCAGGGTGCCTGTGTCGATGGTTGTCTTGAAGAAGGATATTCCCTCCGCACCGGCCAGTATGTTGGTGCTGCTGGAGGCATCCGCAGCAAGCGGCCCCAGATTGTAAACGAAGGCCTCACCACTCATGAGATTCCATTGGGCCCCCGCGCTGGCACGAACGAGGAGATGCCACTCCTGACCGGCGGTGAACTGGGATGAATGGAGGACGAAGCCATCCGAGCCCGTTTGCGCCGAGGCGAAGCTGTGGTAAGCGGGTGACGGCGTGCTGCCTTGTTGCATGTAGAGGTCCGCCTCGCCTCCCTGGACATTCAGGGCCGTGCGCCATGCGCCAACGGTGGTGTTCCGGGTGGTGATCTTGAAGAAAAAATTGAGTCCCACCGGGCAATCATTGGTATGGAGGACTGTGCCGTAGGGTGTCTGGCCCGGGTCCCATGACAGCCACTGGACAAAGATGTTTCCACTGAGCAGACGCCATTGGGCGCCGGGGGTGGCGCGGACGAGGAGGAACCAGTCCTGGTTCGTGTTGACCTGATCGTTCAACAGGACGATCTCATCCGGACCAGCATTGGCAGATGAAGAATAGAAGCTCGTGGTGGTTGGCAGGTAGCCCTGGGCGAGGTAGATGTCAGCCTCGCCGCTCACAACCTGCAGAAAGGTGCGCCAGGCCCCATTGGTGGCGGTCTGGGGGCGGATGCGGAGGTAATAATCGCCACCGCTCATACTGGAGTTGGTCTGCCAGGTGGACCCGGCGCATGTGGATCCGGAATCCCAGGCGATGTCCCGCACCCCATCCAGTTCAGCGGTCAACGTGTAGGAGGCGTTGCCCGTTGCGCTGGCGGGCAGGTAAACACCGATGAAGTAAGTGCCTTTGTCGGCCTCCGCCGGGGTGAACAGCACAGTGTCCACGGTTTGATTCTCACTGTTTCTATCATAGCTGAATTGGGTGGGGAGCTGGTTGCGCTGGATGTAAAGATCCGGATTGCCTGCACCCGTGGCGCTTAAGACGATCCGCCATCCGGTAGTGAGGTTGGTTGGAACATCGACCTGAAAATAGTTCCAAGCCCCGCCCGCCCCCTTGGCCAGGTTGCCTGTCGCGACGAAGGCCGCAGGCTTTAGCACGGGGTATCCCCCCGCGCGGAGATCCGCCCGATTCGTTGTGACCTCAACGGCAAAGGCCGTTCTGGCTGAAGCCGCGGGGGTTGACACACGAAGCCCGTAGCTGCTGCCTGCGACAAACTGGGGGGGCTCCAGATTGATCTGGTTGGCCCGGCCATCCAACCGGGAGACGAAGTCGAAATCCGTTTCTGTGGCAGGTGCTCCCCGCTTGAGGAACAGGTAGGCCCAACTCGACGCAGTGTTGCTCAACACGAGCGAGAGGTTGGTAGCCGCAGCCGGAACGGGGATGGTGAAGCCGCTTCCCGAGCCGGGTGCGTTTGTGCCGGAGAACGTCTGGGCTTGATTCGAACCTGTGGCAGCCAGAAGACAGGCGATCACACCAAACCGTGCGAAGAATGTGGATTTCATAAGGGTGATTCTGTGAATTGATAAATACTGGATGGTGAGAAGTGGGGCGGCGCTGTTTGCAAAAAGAATGCCCTTATCGGAAACAAGACCCTCCGAACAATCCTCCTGCCAACACGATGTGCAAGCACTTGCAACTGTTAAGAACGCTAACCATGAGGAGGCTGCTCGTCAAGATAAAAGAATCCAGATCCAGGACCGCTCGCGACGGGTGGCTTGCCTTCTGAAAACGCCATCAGCACACCCTGGCAAAACCCTTGTCTTAAGATTCAAAAATATGAGGTTGACGGCTGAAATCGTCTCGGGCAGGGTGAAATTGCCATGGATGAGAATCGAACCCCAGTTTCAACGCGGCGCGCCATGCAACGATGTGGCGTCAAGGCAGGTCAGAACCTGCCGTTTTCAAACCCAACCCCCATCTGCAGAGTGCTGCTGTGTGCCTGCCTGATGGGATCGGCCGGAGGGGCCGCCACGTTTGACAGTTACCACGTTTCGGGAAGGCTGGGGGCGGGCGGGGCGAACTTGCAAATCGCGAACCAGTTCAACTCGGCGGACAGCTCGGAGGATCATTTATGGTCCATCGGGGGTGGCGGGGCGGGGGGAGGTTACACATCGAGCAAGCCACTGCCTCCGCCGGTCGATGCGCCCGGGGACGCCCGTTATGGGGATATCGCCGTTGAAGGCATGGACATACAATACTGGCTGAATTCTGTCATCCCAAACGGGGTGATGGATTCGAGCGGATCGGTTGCGATACCTCCTGCGGGGAATGTGGGTCCGGGGACCCTTTTCCGGTTTCATCACGAGACCCGCATGACGATTGCCGATCCTGTGTTCAACCGGAATCCAAGCACGATGATGTGGGACAGTGGATGGTGGAACTTCAGTGGCGTCTCGGCTGCGGCGCCCCTTTACTATGCCGTCGAGTACCGGTTTCTGGCAGATGTCAGCGTTCCGGGAGGGCAGACATACCGGGCCGTGGCCGACATTCAGTTTCCAGGACCTGGAATCCGTCAAGCCAACCTCGGACCCGTGCTGGAGCCTTTTCTGGGTCATTGGTGGAATCCGCAGGGAACCGCCTATGTCATGGGGGAAACCCTCTCCACGGGGTCTTATGAGGTCCATGGAACCTCCCATGGCCAGGTGGATGTCGGGGAATTTGGGTGGAAACTCTACATGCTTGCAGCCGGTTACTATGCGGGCACGGTTAATCTTGTCGCCGATATGCGGATCGCCTTTTCAGACACGCCGATCACGGGGCTGCCACCGGCTGGCGGTCGGTTTTCCGGATTTGCCTATTCTGCTTCCACGGGCTTCAGTTGCACTTTCAGCGATGGAACTAGCGGTCAGCCTTATCGAATCCAGGTGTCAACATCGCCTGGTTTTGACAGTTGGAATGACCTTACGAATTTCACCTACGCAGGGGCAGTCACCATCAAGGATCCATCCCCGACTCCTGCACAACCACGGTTTTACCGGGCGGTCTCCCCCTGAATCCGGCGTTGCTGCGGGTTGGGAGCGCGCTTGACTTGGGTAGGGGAATCGCCACGCTTTCGGGCGATCCCGGGCGGTGCAACGCGATGTTGTGCGGCATCGGGGCGGGTGGAAATCAGGTTTGTATATCGAACGAATGCCTATGACTGTTGAGCAAAGTGGGGCCTCCGCCCCCGTGGGAAATCGCGGGTGGGTTGTGGCGCTTTCGGGCATCGGCATCAATCTGGCCCTTGGGATACTCTACGCCTGGAGCCTCATCAAGGGGGCTATTGAGAAGGAGTTTGGCTGGCAGGGATCGCAGTTGAACGATCCGTATGCGCTTTGCTGTCTGGTTTTTGCGTTTGCGATGATCCTGGCGGGACGGTGCCAGGACAAATTCGGGCCGCGGATCACGGCCTTCATCGGCGGGGTGCTGGTGGGGTTGGGATTCCTGCTGGCATCGTTGAGCAACAGCTACGTGGTCTGGTTGCTTGGATTCGGGGTTCTGGCGGGCACCGGGATTGGCTTCGGGTATTCCTCCGCCACGCCGCCCGCGCTGAAGTGGTTCCCGCCCGCCAAGACCGGCCTGATTGCCGGGCTGGTCGTCGCGGGTTTCGGACTGGCCCCGGTTTACCTGGCCCCCACCGCGCAATATTTGTTGGGTCATTTCGGAGTTCAGAAAACCATGCTGCTGCTCGGGGTTGCATTTGCTGTCATCGTCTGCGGACTCGCCCAGTGGTTGCGGAATCCTCCCGCCGGATTTGTCGCCGGCACCAAGGCGGTGTCAACCGGGGCAGCTGGAAACCCGGCGGTGGCGGCCAGCACGCCCCGGGAGATTCTGCGGACGGCCGAGTTTTACCTGCTTTGGGTGGTCTATTTCATCGGAGCCGGGGCGGGATTGATGGTCATCGGGAGCGTGAGTGGAATGGCCAAAAAGAGCATGGGGGAGGCGGCTTTCATTGCCGTGGCGGTGATGGCGATTGGGAACGCCGGTGGACGGGTCGTGGCGGGAATCCTCTCCGACCGGATCGGGCGACGCTGGACCCTTATGATGGTGCTGCTGCTGCAGGCGGGGCTGATGTTTGTGGCGATTCCTGTGACTGGAACCAAGGGCCTGCCGCCGGTGGTGATCGTGCTGGTGGCCTCGATGATCGGCTTCAACTACGGGGCGAATCTGTCACTGTTTCCCTCGTTCGCCAAGGATCTTTGGGGTTTGAAGAACTTTGGCATCAATTACGGTGTTTTGTTCACTGCGTGGGGAGTGGGCGGGTTGGTCCTGCCCCGGTTGCAGCAGACCCTCACGGCCAGGAGCGGCGGGAGTTACCAGTCCTCCTTTATCACAGCGGGTGTCCTGCTGCTGATCGGGGCCGGGTTGACGCTGCTGCTGAAGTCGAAGCGCCCCGAAGTCGTGAAGTAGAAGAGCGCGATTTTCCGCAGAAGGGAAACGTGCCGCCCCCTTGGAAGTCTGGCTGCGGGTGAGGCTGTGTTGGGGGTAGAAATGAACTGTTTACATTCCCTTTAAGAGTCTGTTAACAGTTGGGGAGATGAGAGTCAGTCAAGGAGGTTGGTCAGCAGTTTGTCATGCTTCAGCCGTGATGCTTCAGCACCACAGAAGCTGTTGCGGTGATTTCTGTGCCCTCAAAAAACCTTTCCAATCCCAAAGCCTTTTGATTGCCAAATATCATCTCAAAACTCAATATGCAACCTAGAACCACTCGCAAATGCACTCTTGTTGCGGCGCTTGCCGCCTTTTTCTCAGGCGTTGTTCAACTCCATTCGCAAGGCACGGCTTTTACCTACCAGGGGAGGCTAAATGAAGGCAGCGTTCCGGCCAACGGACGTTACGACCTCACGTTCGCCCTTTACGTGGATTCGACGGTTGGGACGGCGGTCAGTGGCATTATCACCAATACGGGAACGCCTGTGGCGAATGGGTTGTTCACGGTGATGTTGGATTTTGGAGCTGGAGCCTTCGATGGCCGACCGAGGTGGTTGGAGATCGGTGTTCAGCGTGCAGGGGGGACCAACTGGTCGATTCTGGCACCACGGCAGGCACTGGCTGCGACTCCCTATGCACTGTACGCAGGCAAGGCCACGGAAGCAGCATCGGCATCAAGTTCGCTGCAGGCCAGTTTTGCCGTCTATGCAGGCAACGCCAACAACGCCTTCTACGCGACATCGGCAGGCACGGCAACCAACCTGCTCGGGAGCGTGACCGAAGGGCAGATCCCGGGGACGCTGCCACGGCTCGCGGGCAACAGCCTGTTCACCGGGACAAATAGTTTCGCAGGGGTGCTCATCGCGACCAATCCGGCCAACCAGATTATGGGAGTGTTCAGTGGCAATGGTGCTGGATTGAGCAACGTGAGCTCAGTGAGCCTCACAGGGGAAATCGCGGGCAACGGAGCCGGCATCACGAACGTCAACGCCTCCACGCTGAACGGGCTGAACAGCGCTGCGTTCTGGAGAACCAACGGCAACACGGGAGCCAACCCGGCCGGTGGTGCTTTCATTGGAACGGTGGACAACCTCCCGGTGGAGATGAAGGTAAATGGCATTCGCGCGTTTCGTCTCGAACCGAATGCGGCCAATCTCCCGAATGTGATCGGGGGTGCTGCCGGAAACACTGCGGCAGCCGGAGTGTCCGGAGTGGTGATTGGCGGGGGAGCCAACAATTCGGCCAGAACGAACAGCGTGACGATTGGCGGGGGTAGCTACAACACAGCGGCGGGAACCTATGCGACGGTTGCGGGAGGTATCTTCAATTATGCGAGCGGGGACCGCACGGTGGTTGCGGGATCGTATAACACGGTGACAGCGTTTGCGGCGACGGTGGGTGGAGGCAACCTGAGCACGGCGAGCGGATATGGATCAACGGTGGCGGGTGGGGAGAGTAATCATGCCGAGGGAGGGACGAATTTTGCAGGGGGGCATGCGACAGTGGGTGGTGGCTATGCCAATTATTCCACCAATGGATTTGCGACGATCTCCGGGGGGGCGGTCAATCTGGCGGGCGGGATTGCAAGCAGCGTCGGGGGAGGAACGAACAATCAGGCCATTGGAGCGCTGGCGGTCGTTGGTGGTGGTATGAACAATAAAGCGATGGGCGCTTCCGCAGCGGTTGCAGGGGGAGCGAACAATTCGGCACAGGGTGGGAACGTGGCGATAGGTGGTGGATTCTACAACACAGCGGCGGGAACCTATGCGACGGTTCCCGGAGGTGTCTTCAATTATGCAAGCGGGGATCGCTCGGTGGCGGCCGGGTCCTACAACGATGCGACAGCATTTGCGGCGACGGTGGGTGGAGGCAACCTGAGCACAGCGAGCGGATATGGCTCCACGGTGGCAGGCGGGGAGAGCAATCATGCCGAGGGAGGGACGAATTTTGCAGGGGGGCATGCGACAGTGGGTGGTGGCTATGCCAATTATGCCACGAACGGATTTGCGACGATCGCCGGGGGGGCGGTCAATCTGGCGGGTGGTGTTTCGAGCAGTATTGGGGGAGGAACGAACAATCAGGCCATTGGAGCGCAGACCACGGTGGGTGGCGGGATGAATAATAGTGCGATGGGCGTTTCGGCAGCGATTGCAGGTGGTGCCAATAATTCGGCACAGGGCGCGAGCGTGGCGATAGGCGGGGGTAGCTACAACACAGCAGGCGGGGCCTACGCGACGATTGCGGGAGGTATCTTCAACTACGCAAGCGGGGATCGCACGGTGATTGCGGGATCTTATAACAACGCGACAGCCTTTGCGGCGACAGTGGGCGGTGGCAATTACAGCACGGCGAGCGGATATGGATCAACGGTGGCAGGCGGGGAGAGCAATCATGCCGAGGGAGGGACGACTTTTGGGGGAGGGCATGCGACAGTGGGTGGTGGTTATGCCAATTATGCCACCAACAGTTTTTCGACCGTGGTGGGAGGCGCGTTGAACCTGGCGGGTGGCCAATACAGCCTTGCTGCCGGGCGACGTGCCCAGGCGGTGCATGACGGGGCCTTTGTTTATGCGGATTCCACGGCAGCCGACTTTGCGTCCACCGGCAACAACCAGTTTGCCGTCCGGGCCAGTGGTGGCTACCGCCTGGTCTCGAATGCCGGCCAGACGGCGGGAGTTTCCCTGCCACCGGGTGGGACTTCATGGGCGGTCATCTCCGACCGCAATGTAAAGAAGGACTTTGCCGCTGTGGATGGTGTGGCTGTGCTGGAGAAGCTCGCAGCGATACCTGTAACCCAATGGCATTACCAATGGGAGGAAGCCGGTTCAACCCCCCACATCGGTCCGATGGCTCAGGATTTCAAGGCGGCTTTCTACCCGGGTGCGGACGACAAGAACATTACGACGCTCGAGGCCGATGGCGTTACGTTTGCGGCCATACAGGGTTTGAACAGCAAGCTCGAGGCGACCCGTGCTGAGAATTCGGCACTCCGGAAGGAGTTGAGGGAAATCAAAGAATTGCTGAAGTCAGCACTCGACAGCAGGAGCAAGGAATGAAACCGGATCCTAGATGTTCGCCTGTTGTCTGACCGCAGAATTTGCGGTCGCGTCAAGCATCCCCGGGGGCGGTCGCCCAGACTCGCCCGGGATTAATCTGCTGGCGGTCTTCCATGAAAGGGAGCGTATGAATGAGATTTATGTGAGCACGGATGCTGAGGCGGATGGGCCGATTCCAGGGCCGCATTCAATGCTGAGCATCGGCGCGGCTGCATTCCTGGAAAATGGCGAATTATTTGGAACCTTCAGCGCGAACCTGCTGGAGTTGGAAGGGGCAACCGGGGAGGCCAAGACCATGGAATGGTGGTCCAAGGAACCAGAGGCGTGGAAGAAGACCCGGGAAGGGGCCCGGGAACCCCGGATCGTGATGTTGGAATATGCGGAGTGGTTGAAAACATTGCCGGGGAGGGTGGTGTTTGTGGGGTATCCGGCGGCATACGACTTCATGTGGGTTTACTGGTATTTGATGAAATTTGTGGGGGAGAGTCCGTTTTTACACTCCGCGCTGGATATCAAGACGCTGGCGATGGCGGCGATGGGCACGGGCTTCCGGGAAACAACCAAGGGAAGGATGCCGAGCCACTGGTTTGGGCCGGAGGCGCACACCCATGTGGCTGTTGAGGATGCGATCGGGCAGGGGGTGTTGTTTTGTAATGTTCTGAAGGCCGTGAGAGGGTTGAACGGGCGTGCGGGTCGTGGGGAGCCATGATTCTGAACCGTGGTCCCGTTCGAATGTAAAGAGGCTTGCCAAAGGGGTGGAGGGGGGATAAGGGTATTTCACGAACATCACCACGCTGGGTCCCAGTGCGGCTGTTCCATTTTGGTGGATTTATGAAACGACTAAACCAAGTGTCTGTGTTCAGGACCCGGAGGGGCTTTACCCTGATTGAATTGCTGGTGGTGATAGCGATCATCGCGATTCTCGCGTCCATGCTGCTCCCGGCGCTGGGTCGGGCGAAGGAGAAGGCCAAGGGCATCAACTGCCTGAGTAATATGAAGCAGCTTGCACTGGGCTACACAATGTATGGGGATGACAACCGGGACGGGATGGTCACCCTCTATTTGTTTCAGCAGGCACCACCGAACGCATTTTTCCCCGGGGGGGTGACCTGGTGGGTGGACCTGCTGCGTCCCTACCTGCAGACGACCAACGTGATCAAATGCCCGAGTGTGCAGAAGAGCCAGTTTGGCATCGCGGCGGCCCATCCTGAACTGACCTCCTGGGCGGACAACCGGACGAAGCTCTCGAAAGTGAAGCGGCCGGTGGAATCGATCCCCTTCTGCGATGCCGGGCTCGTGGTCAACAAGACCGAGAAGGATCCGGACAAGTGGGTGGAATCCCCCGGGCAGGAGTTCCTTTATTGGCGCTCGCCCATCAACGATCCCTATTACACGGATGACGCCGAGAGGCCGGTGAACCGGCACAACGCCCGGTGCAACAGCGCCTACGTGGATGGCCATGCACAGGCGATCAAGGTGAGCCTGATCGGGCTGCAATATTGGCCTGGCAAGGATGGGGCGGGTGCCACGGCGACCGGTTCCAGCCTCTTCGGCGGGAACGGGAAGAGCGACCCGCGCTGGATGTGGGATCTGGAATAATGCCACTGGCATAAACCCTTTGCTCCTGCACCACAGGAAGTCTGAAGCTCTCCCTGAGACATGAAAAAGAAGATGGTTCCCCTGCTGGCGATCCTGGCGATTGTCGGTTCGGCGGTGATGATTTATCGAACCCAATTCAGCACCGCCCAGAAGTTCGACTTGAACCCCTATCAGGCCCTCGGGGCCGGGGTGGCTGAGGAGACGGCAAAGCTGCTCGGGAAGAAGGGCTCGGTTCTGGTGGTGAGCCAGGATACGAGCGAATTCCGGAATGATGCCATTGAAGGGCAGTTGAGCGCCTTCCAGAAGATGATCACGAAGAGCGGGGTGAGCATCGCCTCGATCCTCAACTACAAGCTCAAGCCGATGGACCGGATGGCCACGGGTGGGGCCGTGACACGGGACCAGTTCCTCGAATTGCTGCAGAGTCACCCCAAGGCGGACGCGGTGGTGCTGTTCTGCGGGTTTCCACCCCTGGCGGCCGGGGATTATGAAATGATGAGGCAGAGGGGTTTGAAGTTTGTGCTGGTGTCGGGATACTCCTCGAGCATCAAAAAGTTTCTGGAGGCTCAGGTGATTCATCTGGCTGTGATTCCCCAATTTGAGACCCCGCCCGCCACGGCCAAAACACCGAAGACCCTGCGCGAATGGTTCGAGCGGGATTATCTGGTCATCACACCCGAGACCACAAAGACCCTCCCCTACTGAAAAACGCTGGAACAAGTTAGCACTCGGGGTTTGGCAAAAATGAAAGGCAGGGTGGGCACAATGGCTGGAACGATGGATCGGCGCGATTTTCTGAAGGGGGCCGGGGCTGTGGGGATTGCCGCCCTGTGCGGCTGCAGGCAGACACTCACGCCGGGCTCCCCTGTGCGCGGGCGGCTCTTCTTCACGTCAGCGGGGAAGACCTGCTTCATCCATGCGGATGGGTCCGGCATGAGAATCCTTGAGCTCAATGCCCCCAACCAGGTGACCTGGCAGCCGATCGCCTTCTTTCCGGATGGCAGGCGGGTGCTGTTCATGAGCATGGAGGCCCGCCGGGATGGCCCGGGCCGTCCCTTTGATGAGTTTTACTGGAGGACACCCGCCCACATCTGGATCTACGATCTCACGACCGGGTCGCTCGTCGAAACGGCGGGGCAGGACAGGCTGGCGGCCTTTTATTCACCGGCGCTGCTGCTGGGTGGGGATCGCATGCTGGTGCAGGTGCTGCGGACCCGGGAGGGGCAGATGTTCAACATGCGGGTGGATGGCTCGGATGCGCGGGAATTCACGCAGGCCGGGGAGGGTTTGCCCTATGGGTTCAGTGCCAGCCCGGATGCCCGGCGGATAGCGTTTCATCTTGCCAGTCCCCAGGGCTACCAGATCTGGACCAGTGACACCGAAGGGCGGAACAGGACGCTGATCGCAGCACACCCGGACCATCTCTACTTTGGCCCCAATTGGTCGCCGGACGGTCAATGGCTGGCATTTGAGGATTGTGATTTCAGAAAGGATCCCGGGCACGACTGGGCGGATGTGTGTGTTGCCAAAGCCGATGGTTCCGGGTTGAAAACGGTGGTCCCGGGCCAGGCCATGTGGTTTGCCGCCACTTATGGCAACCGGCAAAAGAAGGGCGGGGGCTCGAACGTGGTCACCTGGACACGCGGGGGTGAAGTGCTCTTCCTGCGCAAGCTGCCCGGCACAAACCCTGCGTGGGAATATCAGGCGCAGCGGCCGGATGTGGACCATTTCAATCGCGACTGGAAACCTGAAACCGCCTCCGGTGGAACAGAGATTTGCCGGGTGAACCCTCTGGACGGCCGGGTGACGCAACTCACCCGCAGCCATCCGCCGGTGTGGGATTTTCGTGCGGCAGAATCGCCGGATGGCCGGAGGATCGCCTTCTGCCGTTGCGCCACCGGGGAACTCCCGGCGCTCTGGACCATGAACGCGGATGGAACAGGACAACGGTTGCTGACCCGGGGCATTGACGACTCCGGGGCGGAACATCCGCGCTGGCTGCCGGAGTTGGGTTGATGGCCGGTCCTACAATTCTCCCAGCAGCTGTTGCAGGCCATATTGGGCCTGATTGAATCCGGCGATGGCCTTGAGATAATCCAGCCGGGACCGGGCAAGATCCGACTCCGCCTGGATGGTTTCCAGGACAATTCCGACGGCAAATTCCCTGCGTTGAAGGGCGAGGTTGAGGCCCTCCTTCGCCGCCTCCAGGGCGCGTTGTGCCGTTTGAATCTGGTCCCGGTGGGACTGCCAGCGGGTGTATTCATCCACCACCTGCCGCGCCAGATCATCCCGGAGTTTTTGAATCTCCAGTTCGCTCAACTTCAGGCGCGCATCCGTGGCGGGACCTGCGGCAGTTTGGGAGGGGATCTGGAACTGATATCGCTTTATGCCGCTGCGACCGGGTGTTATAACCGTGCCAATGCAGCTGAATCCCTTGAACCTGAATCAAGGAATCGCGATGGTGCCCCGCCAATTGATTTTTGGTAACGGGTTCGTCAATCGTGTGGACGGGACTTCAATCCAGGCTGAAGCCCCCCAAGGTCTGATCAGGCCCTGCCTGCCTGATTTGTTGCATGCGGGATTTGTGGCTCGGGGTGGGGTGGCGGACAGCACGCCTATCCCGGACACCGATGGAAAATAGACTATGAGGTTGCGAATCATTGTGAACATATGAAAACCACGCCGAAAGAATTTGGGCTTCCGATCAACATCCAGGATTTGCTGACGGCGCGGACCGTGGAGTGGGAACGGTTGGAGTTCAAAGCCGGGTGGAATCCGGAAGCGGTGTTGCATACGATGTGTGCCTTCGCCAATGATCTGCACAATCTCGGCGGCGGTTACATTTTGATCGGGGTGGCCGAGCAGAAGGGCCAACCCGTGCTGCCTGCAGCCGGACTGAATCCGAAGGAATTGGATGCGATCCAAAAGGAGGTCCTGCGGTTGGGGCATCTGATCATTCCGCCGTATCATCCATTGATGGCGCCTTGCGATGTGGGAGGCAGGGTGGTTCTGGTGCTTTCGGCTCCCGGGGGCCAGACGAGGCCCTACAAGGCACCCGTATCCCTGTCCAGGGAGAACCGGGAATACGGGTATTACGTGCGCAAAGGGTCGGCGACGGTTCGGGCGAAACATGGTGATGAAGTGGAGCTGATCTCGATGGCGGCAACTGTCCCGTTTGACGACCGGATAAACCTGCAGGCCAGCCTCGATGACCTGGATCTGGGGTTGGTCAGGGCATACTTGAAGCGGGTAGGGAGTGATTTGTATAGGAGCTCCGCGAAAATGGACTTCAACGACCTGTGCCGCCGGATGAATGTGGCGGAGGGCCCGGAGGAACGGGCGCATCCCAAGAACGTGGGGCTGATGTTCTTTAGCGAGCGCCCTGAGGAGTTTTTTCCTTACTGCCGGATTGAAGTCGCGCACTTCCCCGAGGGGCTGGGCGCGGATTCGTTCACCGAGAAGACTTTCGCCGGCCCGCTGGATCGGATGCTCTCCGAGGCGATCAACCACCTGCGCAGCCAGGTGGTCGAGGAGAAAGTCATCAAGCATCCCGATCGTGCCGAAGCGGAGCGTTGTTCCAATTATCCCTTCGTTGCGCTGGAGGAGGCGTTGGGCAACGCGGTTTATCATCGGGCCTACGATGTGCGCGAGCCGGTGGAAATCAGGATTCTGCCGGATCGCATTCTGATCCACAGTGTTCCCGGGCCGGACCGTTCGATCCGTGACGTAGATTTGCGGAACCGCCGGTTTCTGCCAAGGCGCTACCGCAACCGGCGCATAGGAGAGTTCCTCAAGGAGCTTGAACTGACTGAAGGACGGGGAACCGGCATCCCGAAAATGACACGGGCCCTTGAGCGGAACGGATCACCGCCCCCGGTATTCCATACGGATGAGGAACGCACCTATTTCGTGACGGAACTGCTGATTCATCCCGCGTTCAGCCGCGTCACCCCGCAAGTCACCCCGCAAGTCACCCCGCAAGTCACCCCGCAAGTCACCCCGCAAGTCTTGCAACTCCTGCGGGTGCTGTCGAGGCCGAGGAGCCGGGGTGAACTGCAGGTCAAACTGAAGCTGGCGGACCGGGAACACCTTCGCACCCAGATCTTGCGCCCGGCACTGGCGGCGGGATGGGTGGGGATGTCAAAGCCCGACAAGCCGAACGCTGCGGACCAGCGTTATCATTTGACGGAACCGGGCCGGGAAGTTGTCCGCAACGCGCCAAAGAAGTGATATGAGCGCAGAACCATCCTTTCAGGAAGACCCCATTTCGCAGGTGCCTGCGGAGACGGGTTCGGAGGCCTTGGCGTGTGGGGTGGGGGGAGGCCTTCGATGGGGGGGGAATTGGGCGCAAACACCCTCTAAAGGTAAGGTTTGAACGGTTTTAAGTGTGTTTGTGTTTCGTGAATCGCTTTGCTGCACAATTTTCTGCTTACAAATGTAAAAAAGATGTTGTAGGCTCATTCACGACGATGGAAATTCGAACGGCTAAACAGTCGTGGAAAGTGAATGATTATGCTGATCATACGCAGAGCGATGGTGAACGGGGATGGGACGCCGGGGGCCTTTGTGGACATTGAGAACACGGGCGAATCTGAGGTTGGGTTGGTTCACTGGAAGTTTTGGACTATGGACAGTGATGCATTCGGGAAACGATGGTGGCAGGGGGGCGAGACGGACGTTCTGGCCAGGGGGGCTACGCTGCGGCTTAGCAACGGCGGGGCTGGGACTGAGCTGTCCCTGACGGACGGCTGCGATGTGAAAATCTTGCAGGGCCTTGACCTGAATCTGGCGGGAGGCGTGACTCTGATTCTATGGGGTAGGGAGGACCGGCAGTGGCCCCCCTTCGTGGCTTCTGTCCCAGGTGATGTCCGCAAAGGAACCGTCCTCCACTGGGACCTAAACGACACAATGGTGGACCCCGGGCAGCAGCGTTCTCACCCATGAGAAAGCTTGGAGAGATTGCGGAGATCAGGACTGGCTACCCGTTTCGGGGGAGAATCGAGCGGGCTGAGCGGGGGGGGTGCCGACTGGTGCAGATGGGGGATGTGCGGGCGGAAACGGGGGAGGTGGGGAACCGGCTGGGGCACGTGGAGGCCCCGGCGAACTGGGAGAAGCACGTTCTCAATTACGCTGATGTGCTCTTTGTGGGGCGGGGGACGCGGAATGAGGCGGCGACGTTCGTGGGCAGGACGGGCGATGTGATCGCGGCACCGCACTTGTTTGTGCTGGGGGCACGCAGCCAATACCTGGCGTTTCCGGATTACCTGACGTGGTTCCTGAATCTGCCGGAGACGCAGGAGCGGATCCGGGCGTTCCGGTCGGGCTCGGGGGTGCCGTTCATTCCGATGGAGGCGTTTGCGCAATTACCGGTCCCGGTGCCGAGCATCGAGATGCAGAACCATGTGGCGGGAATCAACCGGCTCTGCCGGCAGGAGCAAAATCTGCTGGAGCAGATCAGGGAACGGCGCCGCCTCCTGATTGACGGCCTCATGTGTGAGGCGGTGCGGCGCGAAACCAAAAATCAAAATCCGGGGAGCTTGTAATATGGACATGAAGAAGATCAGCCAGGAGGAAATCAATGCGGTGGCGTGGCGTGCGTGCGACACCTTTCGGGGGACGATCGACCCGGCGCAGTACAAGGATTACATCCTCGTGATGCTGTTCCTGAAATACCTTTCGGATGTGTGGAAGGACCGGAAGGAGGAGTTTGAGAAGGAATACCACGGGGACCCTGACCGGGTGAAGCGGCGGCTGGCGCGGGAACGGTTCGTGATGCCGGATGGGTGCGACTTTCAAGCCCTCCATG
Source organism: uncultured Verrucomicrobia subdivision 3 bacterium (assembly GCA_903913865.1). Taxonomy (GTDB): domain Bacteria; phylum Verrucomicrobiota; class Verrucomicrobiia; order Limisphaerales; family UBA8199; genus UBA693. The sequence goes on along the minus strand of CAIWMU010000181.1, from coordinate 53,103 downwards.
CCCGGCGGAGCGAGAGCAACATCGGTGAACTGATCAACGTGGCGCTCGAGCAGCTTGAGGATGCGAACAAGGCAAAACTGGAAGGGGTGTTCCGGAATATTGACTTCAATTCCGAAGCGAACCTGGGGCAGACCAAGGATCGGAACAAGCGGCTGAAGGCGCTGCTGGAGGAATTTGCGACGGAGGCGATGGACCTGCGGCCTTCGAGGGTGGGCAAGGAGGACATCATCGGGAACACGTATCAATATTTGATCGGGCGGTTTGCGAGTGACGCGGGGAAGAAGGGCGGGGAGTTTTACACGCCGGGGGAGGTCTCGGAGTTGCTGGCGCGGCTGCTGGCGCCGAAGAAGGGGAGCCGGATTTGTGATCCGACGTGCGGCTCGGGGTCGCTGCTGATCCAGGTGGGGGACCAGGTCGGGGACAATGACTTCTCGCTTTACGGGCAGGAGATGAACGGGAGCACGTGGGCGCTGTGCCGGATGAACATGCTGGTGCACAACAAGGATGCGGCGCGGATTGAGTGGGGGGACACGATCGGGAACCCGAAGCTGATCGAGAAGGACTCGCTCATGAAATTTGACATCGTGGTGGCGAATCCGCCGTTCTCGCTGGACAAGTGGGGTGCGGAGACTGCGGAGGCCGACAGGTTCCACCGGTTCCACCGGGGTGTGCCGCCGAAGAGCAAGGGGGATTACGCCTTCATCAGCCACATGGTTGAGAGCGCGAAGGAGGAGGGTGGCCGGGTGGGTGTGGTGGTGCCGCACGGGGTGCTGTTCCGGGGCGGTGGGGAGGGCCGGATCCGCAAGGCGCTGATCGAGGAGAATGTGCTGGAGGCGGTGATCGGGCTGCCGGAGAAGCTGTTCTTTGGGACGGGCATTCCGGCGACGATCATGATCCTCAACAAGGGCAAGAAGACTCAGGATGTGCTGTTCATTGATGCGAGCCGGGAATATGTGGAGGGGACGAACCAGAACAGGCTGGGGGCGGAGCAGATTGCCAGGATCGTGGCGACCTACAAGACGTTCCAGACGGTGGACAAATACGCCTACCGGGCGACGCTGGGGGAGATCGCCGAGAATGACTACAACCTGAATATTCCGCGCTATGTGGACACCTTCGAGCCGGAGGCGGAAGTGGACTTGAAGGCGGTGCAGAAGGAAATTGAGGTTCTGGAATCGCAGCTGGCGGGGGTGCGGCTGGAGATGGGGGCTTACCTGAAGGAGTTGGGCGTATGAGGCGCGTCACGGTTGGGGACATAGCGCAAGTCGTATCTGGAGGTACGCCGCCTCGGAACAAGCCAGAGCTTTGGGGCGGGACTATCCCTTGGGTCAAGACCGGAGCAATAGACTTCTGCACTATAACCGAATCCAACGAGTGGATAACAGAAGAGGGCCTGCGAAGTTCGGCCGCGCGAATGATACCGACTGGGACTATCCTGATGGCGATGTATGGGCAGGGCAAGACAAGAGGACAGGTTGCGATTCTTGGAATTGATGCTGCGATAAATCAAGCTTGTGCAGCGCTGCTTTTGCAGAAGGGCTGCGACCGTGATTTCGTTTATCAACAATTGGCCTACCGATACGCCAGCATCCGAAGAATGAGCAACTCTGGCGGTCAGGATAATTTAAACGCCGATTTAGTGCGCAGCATCGCTTTTCCGCTACCAGATGAGCTGGAGCAACGCAAAATTGGAGAAGTGTTAAACACATGGGACCGCGCGGTCAGGGTCCTTGAAGGTTTGATCGGTGACAGATCGAGCCGCAAGCGGGGGCTGATGCAGCAACTGCTGACGGGGCGGACGCGGTTTAAGGAGTTCAAGGGGGAGAAGTGGCGGCATTGCCATCTTGGAGATGTGGTCCAAGCAATGTCGCGCCCGGTGGCGTGGGATGAGCATGAACTTTATCGGCTGGCGAGTGTGCGGCGCTGGTGCGGCGGTGTTTTCTCGCGTGAGGAGCTGCGAGGCGATCAGATCAAGGTGAAGAAACTGCAGACGATTCGGACCGGCGACTTTCTGATTTCGCACATTCAAGCGGCCTACGGTGCAATGGCGCTCGTGCCGAAAGAGTTTGACGGCGCGAGAGTGTCCGAACTTTACACCATCCTGCGACCCAAAGACCCCAAGGCATTTGACATTCGGATTTTGGGCTACCTCGGCCAGACAAAGCGGATGTGGTACATGGCGATTCAGGCGAGCAATGGTTTTTTTGCGGAACGTTTACGGCTGAATTTTGACCCGGAAGAATTTTTGCGCCTGCCGGTGAACATTCCAGCGACATTGGCGGAACAGAAGAAGATCGCGGACACGATGGAAGCCTGCGACCGGGAAATCGAGTTGCTGCAAAAGCAACTGGGGGCGCTGAAGGAGCAGAAGCGGGGGCTGATGCAGAAGCTGCTGACGGGGGAAATCCGGGTGAAAGTCTGAAAACGGTGAAAACTGAAATCGAGCACCTGGCACAACCGAGTGCGAAGCACAGAAAAGGGAAATCATGAGCACGGAAACAGGAAACGAGAAGACTGAGGCGAGCGATGGCCAGGGCGGGGTGGAACCGAAAGTGCCGGTGGTGCTTATTTCGTATTCGCATGATTCGGAGGAGCACAAGGCGTGGGTGCTGATGCTGGCCGAGCGACTGCTTGGCGCCGGGGTGAAGGTGTTTTTGGACCAATGGGACGTCAGCCACGGGGATGATTTGGTGAAGTATATGCGCCAATCGGTATCGCGGGCGGACCGGGTGCTGATGATCTGCACGGCAGAGTATGTGCGGAAGGCTGACGGAGGAGAAGGCGGCGTGGGGTATGAAGCAATGGTGGTGGATGGAGAGCTTGTGCGGGATCAAGGCGAAAATAAATTCATACCCGTGCTCCGGCAGCGACCCGGGGAAGAATTTGTCCCCAAATCTGTGAGCACGCGGGTTTATGCACAACTGAGTGATGATCGTTCGTTTGAGGCAGGGTTCGAGGAGCTGGCAAGGAACATTCAGGACACACCGAAATTGCGGAAGCCACCGTTGGGGAAAAACCCCTATGCGGCACGGGCAAACATTGAAGGTGTTACCGCCGCGCTGGAGGGGGTGGCGACCGGGGGTGCAACGGCTGCCGGGGTGTTGACGGATGAGGTGGTGGATGCCGAGACGGCCTACCTGACTGGCCTGGAGATTGCGCGCGGTGGTGACGTGAAGGCATGGCGGGAGCTTGCGCAGAGGGTGAAGGAGCCTTTAAGCGGCAGGTTGAACGCGTGGCGCAAAAAGCAGGACGGGAGGGCCTCAATGACAATCGCGGAGCTGCCGAACATGGTATCGGAGGCTGCGACCATTTACAGCCCGCTGATGGCACTGGCACTGGCGGGGGTGGAGTCGGGCCAGGAGAGATTTACGAAGCAGGGGGCGTTGCTGGATGAGTTCTTGAAGCCGAGGGATTGGAATACAAGCGGGCTGGTGGTTGTGGGGCGCATCCCGGCAGCTTTGGTTTTCACCTTCCAGGCGCTGCATGGTGCCACTTGTGTGGATGCGGATGTTCTGGAGCTTGGCATGAGGCTTTCCCGAGCACGGATTGCTGATGCACACCAGGTTGAGGCCTTGGTGTTGCACACGCAACATGGGCTTGTGGGCGCGCCAGAATCGTTCCAAAGCACGACCACGGGAGCGTGGAGGTATCTGACGGAACTGCCCGAAAAGTGGCCGTGGCTGAAGCGGGTTTTTGGCACTGATGAGCGGTATCTAACCGCGCTGTGTGCCTACTACATGGCGTTAAGCGTGCAGGAGCTGGCGTGCCGCATCATGCAGGGACAGACTGACTTTAACCAGATGGGACGGCCGCTCCTGGACATCCCCACGGGCTGGCTGACGATGCCGCGCGAGCTTCAGCGGAAGGCCTATGGCCGATTGATTGAGGCGGAAACTCAAACGAGAAAAATCTGGCGGAGCCTTGGCGTGGCTGATTCACGCATGGCGGCTGCGTGGCCGGAATGGGTTGAGCAGACGAAGCGTTGGAACGGGGAATCCACACTTTTGCCGAGCTATTTCAACCCGGTTCACGCGACGCTGTTTGAGGATTTGAGGCCGGAGGACGTTCAATTATGAGCACACCGTTATTTCAGGAGGACCATATATCGCAGGTGCCTGCGCTGCAGTTGCTGCTGACGGGAGAGGTGAGGGTTAAGGCCTAAGGGCTGAATGGGGTAAAGGTTATGTCGCTCCAACATTTAAGACTCTCGGAAGTGGACGAGAAGGTTCTGGCCGGACTGGCGGCGAACGGCGCTTGCGAGTCCCGAACACTTGAGTTCAAGGAGGCGCTCCAAGTCACCACCGACGAGCAGAAGATAGAGTTTCTGAGCGATGTGACTGCGTTGGCGAATAGCGATGGTGGGGATCTCGTTTTCGGGGTGCGTGCGGAAAAAGGGGTGGCGGCGGAGGTGGTGGGGCTGAGGAACTTCGTGCCGGACGATCGAATTGGGACGTTGGAGAATTTGCTGCGGGATTCTGTTCAACCCCGGGCGAGTGGATTGCAGATTGAGGCAAGGAAGCTGGAGAATGGGAACCATGCTTTGTTGGTCCGGGTGGGGAGGAGCTATGCGGCGCCGCACATGGTGCGACACAAGGGGGTGACGCGGTTTTGTGGGCGGAACGCGACCGGGAAGTACGATTTGGACGTTCAGGAGTTGCGTTCGGCGTTTCTTGGTAGCGAGGGGATGGCGGATAGGCTTAAGAATTTCCGGCTTGAGCGGATCAACCGCCTGGTTTCGGGCAGGGGCCCGGTGAAATTGACCTCGGATCACTTGATGGTGGTGCACCTGTTACCGGTAGTGTCGGCGAGGCCGGATATGCGGTTGGGGACAGCGGATCTGGAGAGGTTGACGGAATCGGACCTGCCCAAGCCCCCGGGGATCGGAGGCTGCGTATCATCGTTCAATATGGAAGGGCTTTTGGTTACCCCGAGCTGGAAAATGGGAGCCTATGGCGGATATGTGCAGGTATTTCGAAGCGGGTTTATTGAGGCTGTAGATTGCCGAACACTCGATCCCAATGGGCTTTTCGGGAGGGCTATTCCGGGACTTGAGTGGGAGCGTTGCATCGTGCAAGCGTTTCCGGGCTATGTGCGTGCGTTGCAGGCATTGAACCTGCGAACGCCGTATGTGGCTGGCATAGGGCTGCTGGGGGTGCGCGGGCACACCATGGCCGTGGAGGTCGGCCTTCGGGGCGGGGGTGGGGAAGTGTTGGACCGGGATCACCTGATCACTGATGAGATCCTGATCGAAGACGTCACCAAGCCGCCGGGGAGTCTGCTGCGCCCGTTGTTTGATCAGATTTGGAATGGGTTCGGGTGGTCCAGATCAATGAATTATAACAAGGAGGGGGAGTGGGGGGAGCGGAGGTGATGCGATGAGCACGGAAGGCAACAAAAAACAACGGGGATCGCAGTGGGGAGCCTGACAGCTGAGATTTGAAAGAGTGTAACTGCACTATAAGCTAAACTGGGTGATGAAAAAGAGGATGATAACAACCATGGCACCGGTGACGGTGGCCGGTGCGAGGGAACCGGAACCGCTACTAACGGATTTGAGGGAATTGATCCTTGCCACGCGGCAGACGGTGGCGCGTGGGGTGAACGCGGCGATGGTGGTGCTGCATTGGCAGATCGGCCATCGAATCCGGAAGGTGGTGCTGCGGGAGAAACGGGCGGAGTATGGGAAGGAGATTCTTGCGACGGTGTCGAAAGAATTGGCGGGCGGGTTTGGACGCGGATTTTCCTGGCCGAATCTCTCCCGGATGGTGGCACTTGCCGAGGCGTTTCCGGGTGAGAGGATTGTCACGACACTGTCGCGACATTTGGGATGGGAGAGGCAGAGAAAGGACTTGCATACATGAGCAAAGGGAAAAAGACAACCTTGGGAAGAGGCGGTGACGCGGGCCTGACCGGGGTGGTTGAGGGCCTGCTGCCGGAAATACGGGGCCTGATTGAGGAAGCCCGGCACAGGGCGGTGAGGGCGGCGAATCTGTCGATGGTGGCGCTGTATTGGAATGTGGGGCGGGTCATCAACACAGAGCTGCAGCGGGCACCGGGGCGGGCGGAGTATGGGAGCCAGCTCATTGAACAGTTGGCCCTTCGGCTGAATCGAGAATACGGGCGGGGCTTTTCGGCCCCCAACCTGTGGGACATGAAGCGGTTCCAAGCCACCTTCCAAATTCTCCAGCCAGTGGCAGGAGAATCGGCAATTCTCTCACCAGTGGCTAGAGAATCGGGATGCCAGAACCCTCCATCGAGCCTGGTCCTGGAGGGAAGGAATCTGCTGCTGATTGACTTTTCGAAGCATTATCACCTTGGTTGGACCCATTACCGGATTCTCCTCGGTATCGAGGGCGCGCGCCAGCGGCGATTCTATTTTGAGCGGACCAGTGTCGAGCGGTGGTCAAAGCGTGAATTGCAGCGGCAGATAGCCAGGGCGTTGTTTGAGCGGGTGGCGCTGTCGAGCGACACGCGGGGGCTGGTGAAGCTGGAGAAGCAAAAGGGGCCGGTGGAAGTGGCGGATTACCAGGAGGCATTCAAAGATCCGTATCTGCTCGATTTTCTTGGGTTGACGGGGACGTATTCGGAGAAGGATCTGGAATCGGCCATCATCGCCAACCTGCAACAATTCCTGACGGAGTTGGGGAGCGAGTTTTGTTTTATCCGGCGGCAGTATCCGATGCGGGTGGATGACGAGGATTATTATCTGGACCTGCTGTTTTATCACCGGCGGCTGCGATGCCTCGTGGCGGTGGATTTGAAGATTGGGGCATTTGTCGCGGCGGACAAGGGGCAGATGGATTTGTACCTGGCCTGGCTGAAGCGACATGAATGGCGGGAGGGGGAGAATGAGCCGGTGGGGCTGATTCTATGCACGTCGAAGAAGCGGCAGCATGTGGAGCTGCTGCTGGCTGCGGGGCCGCACAAGATGCAGGTGTCGGAGTATCTGATCGGGCTGCCGGATAAGCGGGTGCTGGAGGAGCGGCTTAAGATGTATGGGAGGCTGTTGAGGGAGGGAGAATCGCCCCGAAAAGCCGCAGAAGCCGCAAAAGGGAAGGGGCAGCGATGACACCAATATTTCAGGAAGACCATATATCGCAAGTGCCTGCCTTGCAGTTGCTGCAACAGCTTGGCTACACCTATCTGCGGCCGCAGGAGGTGCATCTGGAGCGGAAGGGGCGGTTGTCGAATGTTCTGCTGGAGGGGATATTGGCGGACCAGTTGCGGCGGATGAACAAGGTGCGCCACCGGGGCAGTGAGCAGGATTTCACGGAGGCTAACATCCAGATGGCGATCCAGAGTCTGAAGGACATTCCGTTTGACGGGCTGGTGCGGACCAGTGAGCGGGTGTATGACCTGCTGAGCCTGGGCAAGGCGCTGGAGCAGACGATCCCGGCTGCGGCCGGGGGGGATGCGGGTGGGGACACGAAGAGTTTCACTCTGCAGTATATTGATTGGCGGAATCCGGGGAACAACGTGTTTCATGTGGTGGGGGAGTTTGAGGTGGAGCGTTCGGGGAGCAGGGATCTGTGCCGTCCCGATGTGGTGTTGTTCGTGAACGGGATACCGCTGGCGGTGATTGAGTGCAAGCAGCCGGTGCTGGGTGGGAAGGATCTGCTGCCGCAGGCCGTTTCGCAGCATATCCGCAACCAGGGGGATGATTACATTCCGAGGCTTTTCACGTTCGCGCAGTTGCTGGTGGGGCTTTCGAAGAACGAGGCCTCGTATGGGACGACAGGGACGGCGGCGAAATTCTGGTCGCACTGGCGGGAGCTGGAGGGGAGCCGGGAGAAGGATCTGGAGGCGGAGGTGGGTGCGATCGTGAACCGGCCGTTGACGCGGGCGCAAAAGGAGAGGTTGTTTGCGGACCGGTTCGGCTATGTGCGGGAGTTTTTTGATGAGCTTGAAGCCCAGCCCCGGCAGGTGACAGGGCAGGACAAGGGACTTTACTGCCTGTGCCGGCCGGAGCGGCTGCTGGATCTGGCGTGGCGGTTCATTGTGTATGACGCGGGGGAGAAGAAGATAGCCCGCTACCAGCAATATTTCACGGTGAAGAGCATCGTGGAACGGGTGCGGGTGCTTCCGGAGGGGCAGGAGCGGCGGCTGGGCGGGGTGGTGTGGCACACGCAGGGATCGGGAAAATCGCTGACGATGGTGATGCTGGCGAAATCCCTGGCGCTGGAGCCGGGACTGGCCGGGGCGCGGCTGCTGCTGGTGACGGACCGGGTGGATCTGGATGACCAGATCAAGAAGACGTTCCACCAATGCGGGCTGGAGCCGGTGCAGGCGCTGACCGGGAAGCACCTGGCGAGGCTGATCAAGGAGGGGAAGGCGGAGGTGATGACGACGGTGCTGGACAAATTTGATGCGGCGCTGAGGGCGGGGGAGTTTCGGGATGAATCGCCGAACCTGTTTGTGCTGGTGGATGAAAGCCACCGGAGCGTGTATGGGGAGGCCGGGGCGCAGATGGAGAAGGTGCTGCCGAAGGCATGTTTCATCGGGTTTACCGGGACACCGTTGATGAAGCGGGAGAAGAACACGGCGCGGCGGTTCGGGGGGATCATCCTGCCCGCATACACGATAGACCAGGCGGTGAAGGACAAGGCGGTGGTGCCGCTGTTGTATGAGGGGCGGCACGCGCTGCAGGAGGTGCAGGGGAAGGCTGTGGACAAGTGGTTTGAGGTGGCTGCGGGGGTGTTGAATGATGCCCAGAAGGCGGATCTGAAGCGGAAGTTTGCGACAGCGGACCAGTTGAACAAGGCGCAGAGCCGGATTTACCTCGTGGCCCATGACATCCGGGAGCATTTTGTCGAAAACTGGCAGGGGACGGGATTCAAGGCGCAACTGACGGCACCCGACAAGGCGACAGCGATCCGGTTCAAGCGGTATCTGGATGAGTTTGGCGGGGTGACATCCGAGGTGCTGATTTCGGGTCCGGACACGCGGGAGGGGAATGACGATGTTTACACGGTGGGCAGGGAGGATGTGCAGGCGTTCTGGAAGGTGGTGATGGCGAAGCACGGGAATGAGAAAGCGTACAACCGGCAGGTGATCAATGCGTTCAAGCACGGACCGGAGCCGGAGATCATCATCGTGGTGGACAAGCTGCTCACGGGATTTGACGCTCCGCGGAACACGGTGCTGTATGTGTGCCGGTCGCTGAAGGAGCACACGCTGCTGCAGGCGATCGCGCGGGTGAACCGGCTGTGGGAGGGCAAGGATTATGGTTATATTGTGGATTACTATGGGGTGATCCAGGAATTGGACCTGGCGCTGGATCTGTATGCCGCGCTGCCGGATTTTGACGGGGAGGATGTGAGTTCGGCGCTGGGGGACATCGGGGCGGTGGCGGGTCAGGTGTCCCAGAGGCATTCTGAACTGCTGGATGTATTCCGGGGGGTCAGGAACAAGCTGGACGAGGAGGAGTATGAGCGGGTGCTGGCGGACGAGGATCTGCGGCAGAAATTCTACGAGAAATTGTGCGGCTTCCACCGGACACTGGGGGTGGCCCTGTCGAGCGCACGGTTTCTCCGGGAAACCCCGGAAACGAAGATCCGGCGTTACAAGGATGACCTTGCATTTTTCATGAAGCTGCGGGCGGCGGTGAAGAAGCGTTATGCCGAGGAGATTGATTACAAGGAGTATGAGGCCAAGGTGCAGAAGCTGGTGGACACGCACGTGGTGGCCAGCGAGGTGTGCAAGATCACGGAACTGATCAGCATCTTTGAGCGGGACAAGTTCAAGGCGGAGGTGGAGAGGCTGGAGGGGGCGGGATCAAAGGCGGACACGATCGCGCACCGGACGGCGCGGACCATCACCGACAAGATGGATGATGATCCGGTGTTTTACCGGCGGTTCTCGAAGATCCTTGAGGAGGCGATTGAGGCCTACCGTGAGCGGCGGATCAGCGAGGGGGAGTATCTGAAGCGTGCCACCGAGGCGATGGAGGCGGTGGTGACGCGCACGGGCGACAACCTGCCGCCGGTGCTGCGGCACCGGGATGTGGCGAAAGCCTTTTACGGCGTGGTAAACGAGGTGCTGGGAAGGCTGCCGGTGGGGGCGGAGACGCTGCCGGGGCTGGCTGCGGATGTGGCGGTGCGGATTGACGATGCGATCCAAGCAAGGGTGGGGGTGGACTGGCGCACGAACATGGACCGGCAGAACGAGATGCGGAATGCGATTGACGACCTGTTGTATGCGGTGAAGTCGGAGCATGGGCTGGCGCTGACGGTGGAGGACATGGACGCGATCATTGAGCGGTCGCTGGAAATTGCGAAGAACCGTTATGCCCGGTGATGCCGGGGACAGTGGACAGCGGCAGATGGCCGCGAGTGGGAGGGCAATGGAGAAGAGTGACCAATCCAAGTGCGTGGAGGAGCGGCATGAGGTCGAGTCCGGCGGGCGCCGGATAGGCTTTTTGCTCAAAAGGACGTCCCGCAGGACGCTGGCGATCCAGGTGAAGCCGGACCTGTCGGTGGTGGTGACGGCGCCGAGGCAGGCCGGGATTGCCGCAGTGATGGCACGGGTGAGGCGGCGGGCCAGGTGGATCCGGCGGCAGCAGGACTATTTTTCGGACTTCCTCCCGAAGCTGCCCCCCCGGCGGTATGTCAGCGGTGAGACCCACCGTTATCTGGGTCGCCAATACCGGTTGAAGGTGGTGGAGGGGCCGGTGGAGGGGGCGAAGCTGAAGGGGAGGTTCATCCGGGTTGAAACAGTGCGACCGGGGGAGTGTGAGCGGGTGCGGGATTTGGTTGCAGCCTGGTTTTTGAAGCGCGCAAGGGAGCGGTTCGCCCGAAGTCTGGTGGAATGCGTGGCCCGGTTCCACGGGCGTCTGGTCGCCCCGCAACTCCGCCTGAGGCGGATGCCGAAGCGGTGGGGGAGTTGGACCGGGCGGGGACTCATCTACCTGAATCCCGAGCTGGTCATGGCACCGCCCTCCTGCATCGACTATGTGGTGGTGCATGAGCTGTGTCATCTTGTCCACGCTTCGCATGGTCCGGCTTTCCATGCACTGTTGCAGAGGGTGATGCCCGATTGGGAGGAGCGGAAAGACAGGTTGGAGCGGATGGCTGCGGAGACGGGTTCGGAGGCCTTGGCGTGTGGGGTGGGGGATTCCAGCTGAGGGGGAGGGGCGTGGGGCGGTTCAGGCAGGTGTTGGGGGCGTGGGGAATGGGGTTGGGTGGGATTTTCCGGCTGGTGCCATCCCTTGCACGGGTGGCGGGCTGGCACTACCTTGTCCGCGCATGTTGATTTCGCCGGCGCGGTCCGCGATACGTCTTCGGGGAGTCCGCCATAACAACCTAAAGAATTTTGACCTGGAACTGCCGTTGAACCGGCTCATTGTCCTGACGGGACTGAGCGGGTCCGGCAAGAGTTCCCTGGCCTTTGACACCCTGTTTGCGGAGGGGCAGAGGCGCTACATCGAGACCTTCTCGCCCTATGCCCGGCAGTTTCTGGACCGGATGGACAAGCCGCAGGTGGACAGTATCGAGGGGATCCCCCCGGCGGTGGCGATCGAGCAGCAGAACGCGGTGAAGTCCACACGTTCCACCGTGGGGACAATGACGGAGATCTGCGATTTCATGAAGGTGCTCTGGCCGCATATCTCTGTGCTGCACTGCCAGGGTTGCGGCAGGGTGGTGGGGAAGGATCCGGCGCAAAAGGTGTGGCAGGCGGCGCAGGAGGCCCACGGGGGCGGCGAGGTGCTGATCACTTTTGATGTGCCCCGTTCCGACCGGCTTTCGCTGGAGGAATCGTTCCAGTTGATCCGGAAGCAGGGGTATCAACGGCTCGTGTGGGGCGGGCGGGTGAAGCGGATTGAGGATATCGGCCAGGATGCCGGGGCTTTGCCGGCGGTTTTGACCGTGATCCAGGACCGGCTGCGGATCGCACCGGCAAACCGGTCGCGGTTTGTGGAGGCCTGCGAGCAGGCGTATCATCTTGGCAAGGGGAGGCTGGCGCTGCGGGCTGCGGGTGCGGGGGATCAACCTGGGGAGGCCCGCCGGTTTTCGCAGCGGCTGCACTGTGCCGGATGCGATATTGAATATGCGGAGCCCAGCCCGGCCCTGTTCAGCTTCAACCACCCGGTCGGGGCCTGTCCCGAGTGCAAGGGGTTCGGGCGGATCATCAGCATCGATTACGACCTGGCGGTGCCGGACCGGACGCGGACGCTCGCCCAGGGGGTCGTCAAACCGTGGCTCACCGGCAAGGGGGCCGAATGCCAGACCGATCTGATGCGGGTGTGCCGCCAGATGGAGATTCCCACAGATGTCCCGTTTGACCGCCTGTCGGAGCGGTATCAGAAGCTGGTGATTGAGGGGGAACCCGGCTATGGGAAGGATGACGAGCATGAGTGGCCCCGGGCGTGGTATGGGGTGAAGGGCTACTTCCGCTGGCTGGAGTCCAAGGCCTACAAGATGCATGTGCGGGTGATGCTCTCCCGCTACCGGGCCTACACCCCCTGTTCCCGCTGCGGTGCCACGCGGTTCCAGCCGCAATCCCTGCTTTACAGGGCGCGTGTTCCGGAGGGGCTTGAGATTCCGTTCCTGAAAGCCCGCCGGGATCTGCCGGATGCGTTTGTCCACTCGCTGACCCTGGCCGATTTTTACGAACTGCCGGTCCGGGACGCGTCGCGATTTATCGCGTCGATACCGGGGATTGCGGCACCGGGCGGGGATCCGGTGCGCCTGACTTTGGATGAGGTGCGGTCGCGCCTCGGGTATCTGGAGGATGTGGGGCTGGGTTATCTGACGTTGAACAGGTCCACGCGGTCCCTTTCCGGTGGTGAGACCGAACGGGTGAACCTGACCACCTGCCTGGGCACCCGGCTTGTGAACACTTTGTTTGTGCTGGATGAGCCGAGCGTGGGGCTGCATCCGCGCGACACGGACCGGCTTGTGCAGATCCTGCAGCGGTTACGCGATGCGGGCAACACGGTGGTGGTGGTGGAGCATGAGGCGAGCATCATGCGGGCCGCCGATCATATTGTGGACCTGGGTCCGGGCCACGGGGCGACCGGCGGGGAATTGATTTTCCAGGGGAGCTACCCGGAACTGTTGCGCTGCAGGACATCCCTCACCGGGCAATACCTTGCAGGGCTCAAGACCATGACCTCGGCGGGGAGCCGGGGTTCCACGGAAGGACGGCGGGGGGTGCTGCTGCCGGAAGGGGTGGCGGGAGGTTCCACCGTGAGAGGCGGGGAGATGCAGCTTCGGGAGGCGATACCGCCCTACGGCAAAAAAGCCACCTTCCAGCCGGTGCTGCAACTGGGCGGGATCAGCCTGCACAACCTGCACGAATTCGAGGTGACGATTCCACTGGGCCGTTTGGTGTGCGTCACCGGAGTGAGCGGCTCGGGCAAGAGCACGCTCATCCGGGAGGGGCTTTACCCGCTGCTGGCGGCGCGGCTGGGGGCTGGGGAAGCTGCGGCGGAGGCATCGGGCGAGGGGGATGAATCCTCAACGGAGACGCCGGTTCCCCAGGGGGAGAGCCGTCCGGCCTGTGGCACGTTGAAAGGGGCGGAGCATCTGGACCGCGTGGTGTTTGTGGATCAATCGATCCTGGGCAAGACCCCGCGATCCAATCCAGCAGTCTATACCGGGGCATTCGACCACATCCGGGAACTGTTTGCCCGGAGTGAACTTGCGGGGCAGCGGGGGCTCAACGCGAGCGCGTTCAGCTTCAATTCAGGCCAGGGCCAGTGCGAGCGGTGCCGGGGGGCGGGATTCGAGAAGATCGAGATGCAGTTTTTGAGCGATGTCTTCATCCGCTGCCCCGATTGCGAAGGCCGCCGCTACCGTTCCCACATCCTGGAAATCAGGATCAGCCCCGGGACGATCGGGACAGGACTGCCGGATGACGGAACGGGAAAATCGATCGCCGACATGCTGGATGCCACGGTGGATGAGGCGGTTGAGTTCCTGGCCGGGTTTGGCACAGAAAAGGCGGCGCGGCAGGCCCGGGAGAGCCTGGAATTGCTGCGGGAGGTGGGGCTGGGCTATCTGAAGCTGGGCCAGCCGATCAACACCCTTTCCGGTGGTGAAAGCCAGCGTCTGAAACTCGTCCGTGAACTGGCGGGAGTTGGAGAGAATGCGCCATCCGGCGGGCGGGGCGGCGGCGTGGCGCGGCCCGCAGGCGGGACGCTGTTCCTGTTTGATGAGCCCACAACGGGTCTGCATTTTGATGATGTGCGGGTGCTGCTCCAGGTGTTCCAGCGGCTTGTGGATGCCGGGAACTCCGCGCTGATCATTGAGCACAACCTGGATGTGATCCAATCGGCCGACTGGGTGATTGATCTCGGCCCGGAAGCGGGCGATCTGGGCGGCCGGCTGGTGGCGCAGGGCACGCCTGAGGAACTGGCCGAAATGCCGGAGAGCCATACCGGTCGTGCTTTGAAGGGGATGGCCGTCTCCCGGGAGGGGGCTGCTGCATCCAGGGGGGGACGCCGCCCGGGGGCAGCGCTGCCGGTGGTGGTGCGCGAGGAGTCCGCACCCGAGATGATCCACATCCACGGGGCGCGGGAGCACAACCTGAAGAACATCACGCTGGATGTCCCCCGGAATCAATTTGTGGTGATCACCGGGGTGAGCGGTTCGGGCAAGAGCACCCTGGCATTTGACCTCCTTTTTGCCGAGGGGCAGCGCCGGTTCCTGGATTCAATGAATGTCTATGCCCGCCAATTTGTGGAGCAGCTCTCCCGGCCGGATGTGGATCTCATCACAGGCATTCCGCCGACGGTGAGCATCGAACAGCGGACCAGCCGGGGCGGGGGAAAAAGCACGGTGGCGACGGTGACGGAGATCCACCACTTCATCCGGCTGCTGTTTGCGAGGTTGGGTACGCAGTATTGTCCGGATTGCAATCTGCCGGTGGAGGCGCAGACGCGGGACGAGCTGGCGCGGCGGTTGCGGACGGAAACGGCTTCGCGCGGGGAATTGACCCTGCTGGCCCCGGTGGTGCGGAACCGCAAGGGCTTCCACACCGATGTCGCCGAGTGGGCGGCGGCGCACGGCTACGGGCGGGTGCGTGCCGACGGGAAGATGCATGAAACCAGCGAACGACTGCGCCTGGACCGGTTCCGGGAGCACGATGTGGAGATCGTCACCGGCACCTGTGCCAGGGGTGCATCACCGGCGGCCCTGCAGGCGCTGGTGGATGCCACATTGAAACTGGGCGGGGGATTGCTTTACGCACTGGACCGCAAGGGGGTCGTGAGCATCCACTCCACGGAGCGGGCGTGCCGGGAGTGCGGGAAGTCCTTTGAAGTGCTGGATCCAAAGAACTTCAGTTACAACTCCCCCCGGGGCTGGTGTCCGGAGTGCCGGGGGTTCGGGGAGTTGTTCTACCTGCCGGATGTGGACCGGGGGGCGCGGGCCGAGGCGATTGAGGAATCGTGGTTTGAATGGCAGGAGGGCAAGCGTGAGCCGTGCCCGAAATGTGCCGGGGCCCGGCTCAACCCGGTGGCGCGTGCAGTGCGGCTTGAGGGCGCGGGACCGGGGAAGCGCAAGGGGGGCCTCACGATGGATGATCTTGCCGCCATGCCGGTGGGCGGGGCGCTGGAGTGGTTCGGGGGATTCAAGCCCGCCGGTCGCGAGGCGGTCATTGCGCGGGACATCCTGCCGGAGATCCGGGAGCGGTTGAAGTTCCTCGGGGAGGTCGGCCTGGGCTACCTGCAACTGGGGCGCGGGGTACCGACCCTCTCGGGCGGGGAAAGTCAGCGGATCCGGCTGGCGGCGCAGCTGGGCTCGAATCTCAGCGGCGTCCTCTACATCCTGGATGAACCCACCATCGGCCTGCACTCCCGGGACAACGAGCAGTTGCTGGATGCGCTGCAGAAGCTGAAGGCCCGGGGCAACTCGATCATCGTGGTGGAACATGACGAGGAAACCATGCGGCGGGCCGATCATGTGATCGACCTCGGACCGGGAGCGGGCGTCCACGGCGGGCAGGTTGTGGCGGCGGGCACCCTGGAGGAGTTGATGCGCCATCCGGAATCCATCACCGGGCAATCCATGGCCGCCACGCATCATCATCCGCTGCGCGGCGAGCGGCGGCCGGTCAAGACGGGCAACAAGGGGAAGCTGGTGCTGCGCCAGGCGCGGAAGAACAATTTGAAGGGGGATGTCATCCGCTTTCCGCTCAACCGGCTGGTGCTCGTCACCGGTGTGAGCGGCTCGGGCAAAAGCACCCTCATCCGCGAATGCCTGCTGCCCTCCCTTGAATCGGCCCTGAAGAACCGGCGCAAGACTCCGGAATCGGCCGCCGGGGATCCACTCACCGGCTGGGAAACCATCCAGGCGGTGTATGAGGTGAACCAGACCCCCATCGGCCGAACGCCGCGATCAATACCGGCCACCTATGTGGGCTTTTTTGATGAGATCCGGAAGCTTTTCTCCGGCATTCCGGAGGCGCGGCTGCGGGGCTATTCCCCCTCCCGGTTTTCCTTCAACAGCAAGGAGGGCCGCTGCCCCACCTGCGAGGGGGCCGGGGTGGTGAAACTGGAGATGAACTTCCTGCCGCCCGCATTCGTCAGGTGCGAGGCCTGCGGCGGTTCTCGGTTCAATACCGAGACACTCGACATCACCTACTCCGGCAGGAACATCGCCGAAGTGCTGGAACTTTCCGTGGAGGCGGCGCTGGAGTTCTTTGCGAGCGTGCCGCGCATCCGGCGCCCGCTGCAGGCGCTGTGCGACACGGGTCTCGGCTACATCAAGCTCGGCCAGACGAGTCCCACGCTCAGCGGTGGCGAGGCCCAGCGGGTCAAGCTGGTCTCCCACCTCCTCACCGGCCTCAAGGAGGTCGATCCGCTGGAGTCCGGCACGCGCCGGAACCTCTTCATCCTGGAGGAACCCAGCATTGGCCTGCACCTGTCCGATGTCCGGAAGCTGGTGGAGGTGCTCCAGCGGCTTGTGGATGCCGGACACTCGGTCATTGTGATCGAGCACAACCTGGAACTGATCGCCGAGGCGGATTGGGTGATCGACCTGGGTCCCGAGGGCGGGGAGGGTGGCGGAAAACTGGTGGCCGAAGGCACCCCTGAGGAAGTCGCCAAATGCCGGGCATCCCACACGGGAAGGTTCCTTCCGGCAGTGTTGAACCCGGGGAAGAAGGGGTGAGGAACGTTCCCGGTTGGATGGGGGGGTGAGTTTGTCGGGGCGGTGAATGGGGCGTTTGCGTGGAAGAGGCCGTCCGGACCCGAACCGTTGGTGTTGTGGGACGTCGGCATGCCAGCCACGGCAGCGCGGGGGCTTCTGCTTCGGGGGGGAGGAATCTCACGCGGAGGCGCGGAGGCGCGGAGAGGGGAGGGAAAGCGGGTTTTCCGGGTCCTAGTGGGGCGGTAAGAGTTGTCGTTGATTGTTGCTTGTGAATGAATCGGGCAGGGACACCCGGCGCTTTGGAAGGAACGAAGTGATGGAAACTCCAATAATCATTTTGTGTCTTGACTTGTAAACCTGGAGTGCATAGTAAAGTAGTAAAAGCAACACATAACCTCGGTTAGACACTTAGAGCCATGCCAAACTTCCTATTCACCCCAAGGACCAAATGCTGTCATCTAAACCCGGCTCCACAGGGGCTATACAATGACAGCCTTTCACATGACTTGGAGTGCTTCGCCAAATATGTGGGAGGAGGTCAGGTTAATTGGCGGCTATGGCGGCCAAGATACATGCTAAGCGCACTTCACGCTGAAATGAAGCTCACAACCTTGAATTACGAGTGGTACCATTTTCATGGGTTCCTTGGTGGGGTTGCACCGAACGACACGGTAAATTTCATTTGGAAGTCGGTGTTCGAAAACGGAGTTAAGTATTGGAACTATGGTGCATGTGAGAACGCCAACCTGCCATTGGCCCAAGATATTGCCAGTGCACAAGCCGCGAACTCGGGGAAGGTCGTAACTAGTGAATTCCCAACCTATGACAAGGAGCAGCGAGAGCTGGTTTTTACAACGCTGAGAGAAGCCTGCTTCGGGGGCGGGGAAGAATGTGCGACGATTGTCTACGACGAGTGGCTGCTCGACCAGATATTGCTTCTTCGTGAGCAAGGGTTGGAGCATGCACGCTTGCCTTGGTTATGGGCTCATACAGCACCGAACGATTTGCCGCCCGAGTTGGCTACTATCGGACATGCACAAGGACTGGTTAACAATTTTGTGAAGTGGGAACACGCGTGGCATCAGGTTGGATGCTGGCAGCAGAATGCCTCCCCGGCAGTCTTCTTGAAGCCGGCAGGATGCAAAGAATTAGGGGAAAGACTTTCGGCCCATTTGTGCGGATTGCATGCGCCCCTTCATAAGGGTTTACTCGAGGGACTGAACGCTACCCCGTTGGGTAAAGCCCTATGCCAGCGTCGCTTGATTTACAAGGATGGGCGCATTCAGCAAGCCACTAGGGGGATAGCTTACTGCGTAGAGCAAATCGACTGTCTGGAAACCTATTATTCGCTCCAACTCCTCCTGCGCAGGTTGGCCCTGAGCACCTGGACTAATGGGTGTGAATGTAAAAGCCTCATTAAAAGATGCGTTAGGTCTTTTGTCCGACGGTTTCGCAGAGAGGTGTTTGTTAGAAGAGTCGAGGGCGGATGGCTTGAAACTGTCCTAAACCTTCCTGAAGAGGTCTTTCAGGAGACTCTGGATTGGCTTGAAAATAAAGCGGCTGACCAGAAGCGTGAGTCGAACGCGCTTGAAAAAGTTAGTAGTGCAGAGAACAAGGAAACAATGAAAGACATATTAGACCTTTAAGCCGCACGAGTTTATGCAAGGTGGTAATCACGCGGCGCAAAGGCGAACAGTAACTGTTTTGGAAAGGCTCGTCCGATCTGTGTAATCAGCAAACCCCGGGGATACGCAATGAAGAGGTTGCGTTAAATCAAACCTGCAGAAGAATTGAGCACCGCAAAAAAGCAGTTGAGGGCTCACCCTAGAAGGGGCTCCTGCTGGACTACGTCTGGGAGGTTCGCTGAATGGAATTAGTTAAGCCCCAAATGTGCCTTATGGTAGGCAATTAGGGGCGTCGTGTCGTCGGCTCTACCAGAGTGGAATCAGAAGCACACCGCAGGAATGTGCGAATACCTGCGATGCAAGGCAGTTTGGCTGTATCTTGGAAAGGGGGGAGCGGGCGGCCAGTTCGCAAGGACATGAGCCCGCCATGGGGCAGGCGACTTACCACCGCGCGAAAAGAGGCGCTCCTCTGCGATCTGCCCGGAGCAGCCCAAAATGGCTGCTATGTGATCAATCTCCTCGCAAAACGCCTGGTAGTTTCCACATTTGTTTAGGGTCGATGGGGCATTTCCTGCCATGCGGACTACCTGAAAGCAGTTCAGCAGGTTTACCGATTTTGACGTCCATTGGTCCATAATGTAGAAATCCGGCGTTGGACTGAAGAAATAGAGTAGCTTGGTCAGGAATGATGGCCCAAGACCTGGAACCGCACCGGATCCAGAAAACAGACTGTATGCCTGGCACCGTGATAACCCACCCGCACGAAGGGTGTGAAGTCGGGCTGGATTCGCGCTGATAGAATGCCATGCACTTATGGCGTGGGAAGCACCACCTGGGCCAGATCCTTGCCCACCCCAGGCCATCACACAAATGTAGCCAAGACGAACATCCAGAGCGGGATTTGTGCAGATTGTACGGACCTGTGCCCGGTTGAGCGTAAGGGTGGGGAGGGCGGCAAGGCTTAGACCGGTTGGCAGCGTAAGACCATTTCGTGGGACCCATGTGGCTGGAGCTACGCCGACGGCACCTAGAGGCACATAGGGTGCGTGTTGTAACGCGGTCAAGTGGTTCGGTTGGTATGGTGGTGGCATAATCGGGATCGTCAGCTTGTTTGTTAATGGGTGGTCTGGGTGTTGCCTAGTTGGTGAGCCAAGTATTGTAGGGTTGCTTTTTCAGGCGTCAGGAAGGAATCGCTAGGGCATGTGTTGTCGCCGTGCGGTGTGTGCGCTCCTGTGGTGGTGTCGGCATAATATGCAAATCGGTCTGGCTCACACATGGGGCAAGTCTTGGTTGGAGAGAAAGTGGTTGCAAGCCAAAATTCATCGCGATTGACATGGAGTGGATCATGGCAGGTTACTTACCAATCTGTTCCCGGTTGTAACGGATGATCGGGCAGTTGCCTTTGTATGCCTTGCGAACTTGTGTTGCCATCGCGGCGGGTGGCAGCGACAGGTATTTTCCGACGGTCGTGGCGAACAGGGTGTTGGAGGCGTCGATTGTTTGCTGCGTGAAGGCGGTTGCTGGTATGTCGTAGAGGAGCGCTTCTGCCGGTTCGCTGATGAACATGCCGGTGGCAAAGCCGTCGAGGTGGTGGGTCCGGGTGAAGGTGGAGGCATGGCACCAGATAAAGACCGAGCCCTTTTTGGTGACGAGGGCGCTGGCGTTTGCGGATGAAATGACAAACGGGTTTCTCCAGTCGAGTGAGAAGAGGCCATCGGGAGAGCCGTGGCCAAGCAGGAGGATCCGGTCATGGCTTGAGATCAGTGTGTTCATGCTGGCGATGGACACCGGCTCCCGCAGGACCATCTTTTCCCGGACATCCTGGTAGATGGCCGAGAGGAACCCGGTGCTTTCATCCTGCATGTGCACGATCAGTGTCTTCATGCCACCAGTATCCGCGCCCGGGGCGGATCCGCCATTCGTCATTTTGACGACATCCGCCCGGATGTTGGTTTGCTGTTTGGGAAAGTTGACATTTGAAGGCGGGCTGCCTATTTAGGGCTCATGCCAGTCAAGCCATCCATCAAGCCCGATGCGTTCTCCGCCTTTCTCATAGAAACACTCGCCCCTTCGAACGAGGCGGTGACCGTCGCAAACAAGGATGGTTACATTCTGGGGGCGAACCCTGCTGTGGAGCAGGTGTATCGGGTGCCGGTGGGGGATCTTATCGGGAAACATCCGTTGTATTTCTGCCCCGACACCCCGGAGTGGAAGGAGCTATCCAGAAAGATCTGGGAGGCCATCGAGACAGAGGGAGGGTGGGATGGGGTGGTTGTGAACAAGGAACCCCGCACAGGTCGGGAGTTTGCCATCCTGCTGCGGGTGCGGAGGGTCAGCCACGGAAATAGGCGGTATGTCATCTCATGGGCGCGGCCTTTTCCTTCAGGGTCGCCGTTCGGGCTGTCCGTTGAGCAGGCCAAATGTTTCACCCTGCTGGGTCAGGGAATGACGATCAAGGAGATTGGCGCCCGACTCGTAAGCAAGAGAACTTCGGTGTCAACCCACCTGCAGCGCGTCTGGGCGAAGTTGGGAATTTCACGATCCTACTCAACCTCGGAAATATCGGCTCTGGCCATACGGTGTCACGAGGCAGGCTGGGACAGCACGATGAAGTTGAATGCCGGTCTGGTGAAAGCCGCGCGGTCAATGGGGGGTGGGGCTACCGTCGAAGCCTGAGGAACAGGTCCGGCCAGGGGTCTTCCGGCCCCCGGGTGGAGTGCCATCCAAGGAGGAATGAAGTGAACGGCCCGAGGGTGGCGTGCGCCAGTTCCCGCTCCACGGAAATCATGATCTCCGAATCGGAGTAGAGGCGCCCGGCGAGCCGGGCGGCCTGTTGATAAGTGTCGTCCTGATAAAGGTCCAAGGCACCGTAAAGGTGCAACAGTTCATGTGCCACAGTGCTTGCGTTTGAGGGTGGGCAGCCGGGCAATGTTCTATACACCATGACCGGCTGCAGAGGCATGTGCTCCCGTGGCATGGCAAAGCTCCGGCCTGTGCCGCTGGAGAACATGATGGCGACGACATGGTCCGAGCCATGTTTGCATCGGACTTCATCGTAGAGCAGCCCGGGTGAGCCGTAATGCAGATTGTTCAGAACCCCCGGCCAGATATTCGGGATCCTGTAAAAATCGTCATTGGATTTGGGGAGGTCTGCGACAACCGTCCGGGTCAACCCCAGGAGAGTGGGAGGGGAGAAGGCCAGGGGAATTCCCCATGCCTCGGCCTGAACTTCCAGCCACTGTTGTGCCTGCAGGAGATTCCGGTGGGCTTTCTCTTTTTCGTTGCCGATGAAATCCCTGTGGTCCGGTCGCCTGACATAGACGGCAACGATGCTCTGCCTGCCGCGCAGCCTTCCGAACGGTGCGGGCGGACCGGGCCGATTTACCGGCCCGCCGGCCGGCTGCGGTTGGGCACTGGCGCTTGTGCCCCGATTCTTTTTGAACCATCCGAACATGCGATTCGCTCCGATGCTGCTGTTTGCCGGGTGGACTGCACCAAATGATCCTGCATTCGGCGCGGCCCGGTCCGGTGAAGGATCGCCGGGGCAGCCTCGTGGCGCCATTCGTCAAAATGACGACATGCAGGGGGTTGCCGCCGGGCCCGGTTGCGAGGTATCCTGTATCCCGGGTAAAATGTGGGTAACGCGACTTTGCAGACATGAGCGCACGCGAGATCAAAGACGGCGTCGTATGGAAAAACTCGAAACTCTACCGATTTTCGAGGCGTGAGGGTATTTTGGTCGTCAAAGGGTGGCCGGATCTGGTTGCCTACCGCAAAACGCCGAAGGGTCGCGCGTTTTTTTCCTGCCGTGCCGATATCTGCCTGGGGCCGAAACCTGATGTGGGGCGTTGTCAACGCAAACAACTGCCCCGCACCGTTGAGTCAGTCCGGCTCCATGAAGAGGTGTTTGGCGGGCATCGCGAAATCATTCCGGAGGCCAATATTGTCGATGTGGAAGAAGAGGCCCGCCGGAAATGGATGGCCGAGCGGAGAGCCAAGGACGAGGCCGCGCTGCAGTCCTTCGCCGAAACCTTTCCTGTGGAATACAGGAGGGTTCTTGCCCGCTTCGGTTCGCGGCAGTGGCAGTTGGCAAGGCTGTGCAAGCTGGAGGGCGGGCTGGAAATGATCAACTCGAATCCCGGGCTGGCGTTTGCAATTGCAAACTCGTGGGTGTTCCGGATGAACAGCCAACCCACCCGCACGGCCCGCCGGCTGTTGCGGATTCCGAGGCGCAAAGCGGCTGCCTGGCTGGGCTTTCCGGATTCGGAGCGAACGGTGAAACTGCTCGGGAAGGTGGATCCGGCCGCATGCTACATTTACCTGATCCTCAATCTGCGGCGCGGGATTCCCGGGGAAATGGGGAGAGCCCTTGGCTTTCTGCCGAGGCTCAATGTCGATGCGCTGAGCCTGGCCAGCAGCGGGGCGGCGAGGGCTATTGCCACCCCGCGATTGCTCCGGGATGTTGTCAAAAGGGCGGAGGATCCGGGATGTCTCGGGGAATGGCATGAATTGTTGATGGACAGTCGCCGGATGTTGAGGCGTCTCGGAACCCTTGAGGAACTCAAACCGGTATTCTCGGTGCGCGGTCTGAAACGCCTTCATGACAAGATCTCCGGGGCATACACGGAGCGGTTTGGGGATGAAGCGTTGGCGGATCCGGTTGACCCTGCCGAGGATCTGGTGACGCCGCTGCCGCCACCGCCCATCCCAGGGACTCCGGCGATCATTCCTCTGACCACCGCCCAGGATATTCTCGATGAGGCGACCCGCATGAAGCACTGTGTGCTATCGTTGCTGGAGGATGTCCGGAAGGGGCGTTGCTACATTTACCATGTGGCTTCCCCGGAGTCGGCCACCCTCGAAGTCAGTTCAAGCGGCCGGTCGTGGAAGCTGGCACAACTCAAGGGACCATCAAATCGCAGGGTGCAGCCTGAGACACTGGCGGCAGTCAGGGCATGGTTCAACAGCACCGGAGCTGCGCCCGGTTGATGGATGGGAATTGTGCCCGGCATGGGAGGCATTCCAGCGCGGGGGCTTCTGCTTCGGGGGGAGGGATCTCACGCGGAGGCGCGGAGAGGGGGGAAGCGGGTTTTCCGGCGGGGCTCTGTTGGGATGCTGGCACACCCTGCCGGGGTGCCGGGAAGACCCCGCCCCGAACCCGGAGGGTTCACAGAATGTAGCCGGTGGTTGAGGAGCAACGCGACGACACCACCGGGGTAGTCCCGCAATATACACGCATCCCGGAGGGATGCCAGACCAGCACACCTTCGGGACCCATCCATTATGCCACAATGCTCCGACCCCTGCCGGGGTCGTGTTGCCCGTTCCCGCATTCCGGGGGTGTCGCTCCGCTCAACCCCCGGCTAATCGCTGCCATCCCATCCGGGATGAAGATGCGCCCCCCCTCCTCGGAACCCGGAGGGTTCACAGAATGTAGCCGGTGGTTGAGGAGCAACGCGACGCCACCACCGGTATAGGCCCGCCAGATACACGCACCCCGGAGGGATGCCAGTCCGCAGCGCATGCCTGCCCCCCAATCGTCTGCAACCCAACGATGGGACCCGCTGCCGGGGTCCTTATCCCTTTCCGCATTCAACCCGGGGTGTCGCTCACGCTCAACCCCGGGCTATTTTCTTGCACCCCATCCGGGGTGCGGATTTCAATGGGGTGGTGTTCAGGTGGTGTCGTCGCGGGGGTCCTCAACCACCGGCTACGTGCTGTCAAGCCTCCGGCTTGGGGGGATGGTCGGGGTGATGGAAAGTAGGTCGATGTGGTCTTGTGTGGGATTGATTGGATTCAGTGGGCCGAACCAGGAGGCGTCCTTCCCAAAGGGTTGGAGGTCCTGTTCGGATTTCGTGTGGTTCGTGTTTTTCGTGGTCAAGATTTGGGGAGGGGGTTGGGAGGACAGGAGGGGTGGTCCTGTAGCAGGGGGTCCGCGCAGGGGGTTATTCAATTGCTGCCGTGTTCGAGCGGGTCAACGGTTTTGAGGTTTGCAGGTTCGGGGCAACAAACCCTCGCAAACTGTTTCGGGGTGGCTACCATTCCGCCTATCACAATCCGGTTTCCTTTTTTGAAACGGGAGTGGCATCAGGCCTGTGGCGCAGGAGTGAATTTTTGCAGAACATGAACACATTTGGGCGGCGACAGTTGTTTCGCAATCTCCAGTTGATTCTGGTGGTGCTTCTGGCGGCCACGGCTACGGGTGCGGAGTATGATCTGGTCATCCGCCATGGCATTATTGTGGATGGCACGGGGAACCCGGCTTTCCATGGGGATGTCGCGGTTCAACAGGGGCGAATTGTGGCTGTGGGCCGGATCGCCGGTTCGGGCAGGAGGGAGATGGACGCATCCGGGCTGACGGTGGTTCCGGGGTTCATTGATGTGCATACCCACGCGGATGAGGTTGCGGACATGCCGGGCGCGGACAATTTTGTGCGCATGGGGGTGACCACTCTTGTGGCGGGCAATTGCGGATCATCCAGCGTGAACATCGGGAAGGTTTTGCGTGCGGTTGAGAAGGCGAGGCCAGCGGTGAATTTCGCAACCCTGGTCGGGCATAACGATGTGCGATCACACGTCATGGGCGGGAATTTTGACCGTCCCCCAACCGGGGCTGAACTGACGCGGATGAAGGGGCTGGTGGATCAGGCGATGAAGGATGGCGCGGTGGGGCTTTCGACGGGGTTGATCTATCAGCCGGGGGTGTTTGCCACCACGGCGGAGATCGTCGAACTGGCCCGGGTTGCCGCCGGGTATGACGGGATTTACACCAGCCACATGCGCCATGAGGATACGCGGATCCTGGAGGCGATTGGTGAGGTGGTGCAGATCGCACGGGAGGCGGGGATCCGGGCGGAGATTTCGCACATCAAACTTGCGGGGCCATCCGCCTGGGGGCGGGCGCCCGAAGTGCTGGCGTTCATCGAGAAGGCCCGGGCCGGGGGGTTGGATGTGACGCAGGACCAGTATGCCTACACCGCCTCGAGCACCAGCCTGGGCCAGCTCATTCCGGACAGCGTGCTGGAGGGCGGACGCAAGAAATACATCAGCCGGATTGCCGATCCGGTGACCCGTTCCAACACGATTGTGCAGATGCGGGAGAGTCTGGCGAGGAAGGGGCGGGAGACGTTTGAATATGCGGTGATCGCCTCCTGCAGCAGCCATCCCGAGTTGAACGGGCTCAATGTCCGGGAGGTGGCGCTCAAGCTGCGCGGGGCGGATACCGTAAACGACCAGGCCGCCGTGGTGCTTGATTTGCAGAAGGAGGGGGGCGCAAGCGCGGTGTTCCATGGGATGAACGAGGAGGATCTGAAGATTTTCCTGGCCCATCCCAACACGATGATCGCCTGCGACAGCGGTCTGCGAAAGTTTGGCGAGGGGGTGCCCCATCCGCGCGGTTATGGCAACAATGCCCGGATCCTCGCCCGCTATGTGCGTGAGTTGAAGGTGCTCCGGCTGGAGGACGCGATCCGGCGCATGACGAGTCTTCCGGCGGAGACCTACCGGTTCAAGGACCGGGGCCAATTGCGCAGCGGGTTTTGGGCGGACATCGTCCTTTTTGATGCAGCGAAGGTGCAGGACACATCCACCTTCAAGCAACCGCACGCCTACCCGGAGGGGATCCCGTGTGTCATTGTGAATGGTGTAGCGGTGCTGGAGGGCGGCAAACCCACCGGAGTGCGGTCGGGTCAGGTGTTGCGGCACAGCCCGGCGCTTTGAGGGGGGAGAACCGCGAATGGGGGTGGGGGAGGGGTTATCCGCAGATGGCGCAGATTACCGCAGATGGGGGCCGGGCCAAGCCTGAACAGGGCATGCCTCCCGTTCGGTCCTTCGGCACAACCCCGTTCGGGGTAGGGAACGGTTTTGGGCCTGAACCCGGGGTAACGCCGGGGACGGCGTAACCCCGGGCTTTATGGCATAACGCCGTTGGCGTAGGGGAGGGGGATTGCCTCGGAGTGGGGGCGTTGACCGGTTGGGGGCGGTGAGCGTGCGGGAAGGCATTGACCGGTTGGGGGTGGGGTCGATTTTGTAAGCCCGGCGAAAAGCGGGAATGGGGATAGAATCTCGCGCAGAGTGGCAGAGGCGCTGAGAAGGAGAATTTGGGCTCTCCGCGCCTCGGCGTCTCTGCGCGATAAATTTTCCATGGGGGGTCTTGGGGGCACGGATGGATGTTTGTCGCACCCGCCAGCAGGCACGACGGCACAACCCCGTTCGGGGTAGGGAACGTGATTGGGCCAGAACCCGGGGTAACGCCGGGGACGGCGTAACCCCGGGCTTTATGGCATAACGCCGTTGGCGTAGGGGAGGGGGATTGCCTCGGAGTGGGGGCGTTGACCGGTTGGGTGAGGTGAGCGTGCGGGAAGGCGCTAACCGGTTGGGGGTGGGAACTGCTTCCTGAAATCTGCGTTTATCTGCGGGATCTGCGGATTATCTCCGTGATTCAGCCTTCGAACAGATCCAGCACCCGGCACACCACCCGTTTTTCATCACACTTTTTCGGTGCCTCGCGCCACAATATCGGTTGACAGGGGGGCATGTGTTCGCGATGTTGCCTTTACATGCATACCCCTCGAACCAACCTGCGCAGGCCCATCGTGGCTGCACGTCTTCAGCACCCGCTTCCAGAAGGGTTTAAATCTTTATCAACAAACGTTGATAATGTTCCCCGGGGGGAGAGCTCCAACGGTGCCAGTGATCGGAGGGGGCAGGGCGGGTTCACCCTTATCGAATTACTGGTGGTGATAGCGATCATCGCCATTCTGGCCTCGATGCTCCTGCCTGCGCTGGGCAAGGCCAAGGTCCGGGGACAGGCGGTTTACTGCATGAACAACCAGCGGCAGCTCGGGCTGGCAACCTTCATGTATGCCTCGGATAACAAGGATTCGTTCCCCCCGAACAGCAGCGGGGATCCCACACCAAGCTGGGTGGAGGGGCACATGAACTGGGATATCATGAATCTGGACAACACCAATGTCCTGAAAATCCTGAACGGGAAGCTCGGCTCCTATTCCGGGAACCCGAAGGTTTACCAATGTCCCGCCGACAACTTTCCTGTTCGCATGACCGTTGGCTACTCCGCCCTCCGGGTGCGGAGCGTTTCGATGAACGGTTTCATTGAAGGCAACGCGGTGCGCGATCCGTCCGGCGGATCTTCCTGGTTTAGGGACTACTGCCGCTATGACAAGACCACGGACATCGTGAAGCCGTCACCTTCGAACCTGTGGATGTTCGTGGATGAGCATCCAGACAGCATCAACGACGGGTGGCTGATCAGCAATGTGCTGGACAACAACAATTGGACCGACCTGCCTGCCAGCTACCATGCGGGCGCGTGCGGGTTTTGCTATGCCGATGGGCACAGCGAGGTCAAGAAGTGGCGGGAGGCTTCCACGGTGGTTACTGTGAAGCATTCCCAATACAACGGGTTCGCCGCCCCCAAAAGCCGCGATATTGCCTGGATGAACGAGCACACCTCGGCCCTGCGCTGAGCCTCCCCGGGCTTATTTGGTGTAGTTGGAGATGTTCGTGCGGGTCACCAGCTGGAAGGGGATGAAGACCTGCGGTGAGAAGGGTTGCTTGCGGAGGATGGAGAGGGCGGTATCCACGGCGGTGCTGCCCTGCCCCCGGGCGTCCTGAAACACCGTCGCATCAAGTCTGCCAGCCTTCACGGCCTGGAGGGCGTCTGAGATGGCATCGACACTCACGACGATGACCTTCTCCTTCAATTTGGCCTGCTCCAGCGCCAGCAGGGCGCCCATGCCCATCTCGTCGTTCTGGGCGAACACCGCCTGGATGTTTGTGCCGTGGGCCTGGATCCAGTTTTCCATCAGGCTGATGGCTTTCGCCCGGTCCCATTCCGCAGTCTGGTCGGCGAGGAGCTTCAGACCGGGCCGGGATTTCAAAACCTCCCGTGCGCCCTGATCCCGCTTGATTTGCGCGGCCTGGCCGAGAAAGCCCTGCATCATGAGCACATTCCCGTGTCCGTTGAGGCGGGTGGCGATGTAATCCATGGCGATCCGGGCCGATTCCTCATCCCGGGAGCCGACGAAGGCGGTTGGGGCGGTGCGGGTCTCGGAATTCACGTTGATGATGGGAATGCCTGCGGCGAGCGCCTTTGTGACGGCGGGGGAACTGGCTTCGACCTCGCAGGGGTTGAGGATGATGGCATCCACCTTGCGGGCGATGAAGCCTTCGACCTGCTGCACCTGCTTCTCGGGGCTGCGCTGGGCATCGGTGACGATGAGCTGGACGCCGAGTTCCTTCGCGCGGGCCTCAATGGACTGGTTGATCATCCCGATGAATTCGGAGGCCAGGTTCATGAGGGACACGCCGATGACGATTGGTTTCGTCCCCGGTTTGGCTGGCTGTTCGGGGGTGCCCGGGCGGTCGCAACCACAGACCAGGGCAAGGCAGAGCGCCGGGAACAGGAGTTCCGCGAAAGCAGAGCGGAAACGGATCATGGACTTGAGCATGGAACAAAGAATGATCAGTTTCGCTGCCGTCTGTCCAGCCACACCGCACCGATGATGATGATGCCCTTGATGATCTGCTGGTAGTAGGAGGAAACGTTCAGGAGATCCAGACCGTTGTTGATCACCCCCATGAGCAGGGCGCCGAGGAGGGTGCCCCCGATGCCGCCCACCCCGCCCGAGAGGCTGGTGCCGCCGATGACCGCGGCGGCGATGGCATCCAGTTCGTAGGCAACCCCGGCATTCGGCTGGCCCGTCGTGATGCGGGCCGCCAGCATCACCCCCGCCAACCCGGCCAGCCCGCCGGACATCGTGTAGGCGAAGGTCTTGATTCCGGCCACATTGAGCCCCGCAGCCCGCGAGGCCTCC
The DNA here is from genome assembly GCA_903913865.1 of uncultured Verrucomicrobia subdivision 3 bacterium. Classification (GTDB taxonomy): domain Bacteria; phylum Verrucomicrobiota; class Verrucomicrobiia; order Limisphaerales; family UBA8199; genus UBA693. The sequence continues at coordinate 23,547 of CAIWMU010000181.1, read as the reverse complement.
TCATTTCCGCCCACCGCGAAAATGTGCCTGCCAAGGCGCATATTGGAAAGAAACAGGCGGGAGGCACCGGCGATCGCGAGGAGGATCAGGATCTGGACCGGGAACCCAAGGAAATCCCCGCCCACAGCGAGGAACCCGGTGCCGAGATTGGAAACGGGCCGCCCGTTGCTCAGGAGCAGGGCGAGCCCGCGCGCGAGGGTCATCATCCCGAGCGTGACGATGAACGGGGCGATGCGGCCCCGGGTGATGACCAGGCCGTTGAGGGCACCGCAGCAGGCCCCCGAGAGGATACCGAGGGCGATGGGAACCAGCACCGGCCATTCACCGGGGTGGGCGAAGGTGGCGGCGACGACACCCGTGAGGGCGACGATGGATCCCAGGGAGAGATCGACCCCGCCCGTGAGCAGCACATAGGTGACCCCCACGGCGAGAATGCCATTGATGGAAATCTGGCGGGCCACGTTGAGCAGGTTGGCGGACGTCAGGAATTGCGGCTGCAGCAGGGTGAGCGCGGTGCCGATGATCAGCAGGACAATGACAAGGCCGAAGCGCTCCAACAGGCGGAGCACGGTGCGGGATTTTGGTGTGGCGGGTTTCGGGGACATGATTTTTAGCCTGGCATGGCGAGTGTCAAAATCTCCTCCTGCGTGGTGGTCCGGGGATCCAGCGTGCCGGTGATCCTCCCCTCGCACATCACCAGCAGCCGGTGGCTGAGGGAGAGCAGTTCGGGAAGTTCCGAGGAGACCAGCAGGATGGCGGTGCCGTTCCGGGCGAGGTCGGAAACGATCCGGTGGACCTCCTCCTTCGCGGCGATGTCGATGCCCCGGGTGGGCTCATCCAGCAGAAGCACCCCCGGCCCGGCCAGCATGCTCCGGGCAAGGACCACCTTCTGCTGGTTGCCGCCGCTCAATCGCAGCACCGGCTGGTCGCGCCCGGAGGCGCGGATGCCGAACAGGCGGATCTGCTCATCCGCAACCGCGCTCTCAGCCGCCTGATCGATCCACCCGAACCGGCACCAGCGCCTGAGCGCGGCGAGGGTCATGTTCTGCCTCGGGCCAAACAGCGGGATGAACCCGGACACCTTGCGATCCTCCGTCACCAGGCCGATTCCCGCATCGAGGGCGTTGCGCGGGGAGGAGATTTTCAAGGCACGACCGCCGATTGAAATTTGGCCGGAATCCGCAGGGTCGAGACCATAGAGCGCGGAGAGCAGGCTGCTCCTGCCCGCGCCCATCAGCCCCGCGATGCCAAGCACCTCCCCCGGGGCGAGGTCGAAGGAGACATTGTTGAACCGGCGCCCCAGTGCGAGATTCCGGACCGAGAGAATGGGCGGGGCGGCACGACCCGGGGCGGACCGGGGGCGGTTGGCAAGCGGCCTGCCCACCATGAGGGAGATCAGGGCTTCCGTTGTGATCCCGCCGATGGGGTGGGTGGCCACGTGGCACCCGTCCCGCAGGATGGTGACCCGGTCTGCCAGACGAAAGACCTCCTCCAGCTTGTGGGAGATGTAGATGATGGAGGCGCCCCGCTGGCGGAGATCGTTCAGGATCGCAAAGAGCGCTCCCGCCTCGCGATCCGTCAGGGCGGAGGTTGGCTCATCCATGATGATGAGGCGGGCGTTGTGGGCGAGAGCCTTGAGAATTTCCACCGTTTGCATCTCTGCGACCCGCAACTCCCGCATGCGGCGATCCGGCGGAATCTTGAGGCCGAGTCGGTCGAGCAGTTCAACCGTTTTGCGATGCAGGGCGGGCCTGTCAATCCATCCAGGGCCGGAGACCGGCTCGATCCCCATGAAGATGTTCTCGGCCACTGTGAGATCCAGAAACGGCAGAAGTTCCTGGTGGATCATCGCGACCCCTGCCAGCAACGCCTCGTGCGGGGATCGGAACCGGGTCGGATTTCCATCGAGCCGCAGTTCGCCCGCATCCGGCTGGTGCAGTCCGGCCACCACTTTCATGAGGGTGGATTTGCCGGCACCATTTTCGCCGACGAGCGCGTGGATCTCCCCCGCCTGGAGGGACAGGGAGACACCGTTCAAGACCGGGACGCCGGAGAACGACTTGGTAATGTCGCAAATCTCAAGCAACCAGCCCATACAGCAGCAGCGAACGGTGGAACAATGTGCGCATGCGGGTCGTGATAAACCAAAGCGGGAGGCTTGTCGATTGTGGAGTGGGAGAGTTGGGAATTAAGATTTAAAATTAGGAATTAAGAATTGGGGAGAGGAGGGTGAACCGCGAATGGGGGGAGAGATGGCGGAGGTGGATCTGGTGTCGTAAGCCGGGCGGTGAGGGGGCTTTGGATCCGGGCGTTATGAAACAGCCACAAAATAAAACTTGCCGTTATTCTGAAATCCTCCCAATCATCATCCCGGTAGCCACATGATGACAAACCAACAGGCAATCGTGTCGGACGGTTAACTGCATATATGCGTTAGCCGCTACCAACCATGACGGCCAAGAATCTCTATGACCTTCTGGGCATTCAACCGAATGCCACCCCGGAGCAAATCCGACAGGCATATCTGCTCCGATGCAAAATGCTTCATCCTGATCGTTTTGACCAGACTCGCCAGCGTGCGGAGTGGGAACTTGCAAACGAGATGCTCAAGGATTTAAACCACGCTTACGGCATCCTCCTTGATTCGACAGCCCGCGCCCAGTATGACCGAACGATTCCGCATACCACTTCCAGCCAGGCACCAGCTCAGCCCCCGCCATCACAACGTCGAAGCGAATCCGCGCCGCCAAGATCCCAACCAACTATAAAGCTCGGCCGGCTGAAGGCAGGTTTTGGTTATTTTGACTCCCTTCCCCGTTCCGCCAGAGAACGGCTTACCGAACGAGCTTCTGGCATGAACAAAATACAGTATGCCATGGAGCTCGATGGAGTCGGGTGGAATTATTTTTGGGGAGCACTTTTGGTGGGCTGGTTTGTTCTGGTGTTCTTTAGGGCGTCTGAGAGCCGCTGGGAAGGCGATACAGGCGGCTGGCTCATCGCCATTACCGGGGTTGTCGCTCTACTACAGGCACTTAACGTGGATTGGATAGTGCGATGGCATCTGTCCCCCTTGCGGTGCTGGCTTTTGGTCACTCCACTCTACATAATTAAGACCCACCTCGATGGAGTCTGGTATTGGCCGCTTTGGGAGGTTTCCGACATCAAAGCGACTCACAACTACAAAAACGGCTCCTATCGAGAGACTTCCGTACGCATAGCATTTGGCTCTGCCAGTGAGGACTTTACCATCTCGCCACAGTCCGCTTACGACTCGATGCTGAGTGCGATCTACGCATTCGATCAGAAGCAACGCATCGCGAAGTCTCAACAGGATTGGATGTATTTTTTCGATCAAGACGACTTTCGTGAGTTTGATCCCCAAATCGCTCCCCCACGCCCCCGCCGCCGCCCTGCACGGACAGTCGGCATTTTCGCTCTCACCTTCGCGATTTACGGCATCTTGTTCGCCATAGCAGCAGCCGTTAACGGCGAGCAAGCCCCCCGTCCGACCTACACTTACACACCCAATCCTCCCTCCCCAGCCGCCAGCTACGCTCCAGCAACGGATCCTCCACCGCGTCCGGCGTTTGTCCGGCCCTCCACAGCACCCAATGGTCAACCGTGGCCAGCACATCCAGCCTACGTTCCCGGCTACCAAATCTTAGCAGGGGGTGGCCTATCGTCCGTCACGGTAGACAACACCCGGAACAGTTCGGATGTTTTCCTGAAGCTTGTCTCACTCAACGTCGGTCGTGCATATCCCGTTCGCTTGTGCTATATCCCCGCCTACTCCCAATTCAGATTTCAGACGGTCGCTACTGGGCGCTACGATGTCCGATACCAAGACCTTTCGATTGGTGGTTACTCCAAAACAGAGGAGTTCACGCTCACCGAGACAAGAACCGATCAGGGGACAGAGTTTAGCAACCTGGCCTTGACGCTCTACAAGGTCGACCACGGCAACATGCACACAGAAAAGATTGATGAAACGGAGTTCTAACCAAGTAAGCCGACCACATCCTCCCCATAGGTTGCAGCGAACAGCCGGGTGGCGTGTTGGCTGGCATTCGGAGCGTTTTGCCCCACTGTCGGCCAGTCCGGGTGGTCCGGTGCTCAAATGAACTTCATACCCCACACGATTCGCGAGGTTAACGCTGCAGATCAGCCGGTTCTCTGGGATCTGCTTTACGAGGCACTTTGGGATCCTCCTGCCAGCCCAAGAAGACCGATGTCGGTTTTGTCGCACCCGCATATCGCAGCCTATGTCCAGAACTGGGGTTCGAACGGGACAGACCTTGGTTTTCTCGCCATTTCCCATGAGGGTCCGGTTGCTGGAGGCATTTTGAGCCGGCTCCTTCTTCCCCCGCTGCAGGGAGGTGCCTTCCATGACGCCAGCACCCCCCAGTTGGGCATCGCCGTGTTCCCGGCTTTTCAAAAGCAAGGCATTGGAACAAGCCTGCTCACAAAGTATCTGGCCGCTGCTTCCACCCGGTTCCCCAGGGTGTCACTGGGCGTTCATCCTGAGAACCATGCTGCCATACGCCTCTATGAAAAATTTGGCTTTTATCAGTTCGGCACCGGCCATGGTGGATATCTCAACATGGTAAAGGACTTTGAACCACATGCCGGACCAGACGCCAAACAGAGTGGCGGTTCCGCACCGCTGCCGCGCAATCCAGGCACCTCAGAGGGGGCACCACCGGTGGGCTGAGTCGTTAAATAGAAGCCTATTCCCATGAACATTCCGGCACAATCGGCCCAACCCAAAGATTCGTGCGCTTTTACGGTTGTCGACCTTTTCATAACCATTACCTGCGTGGCTCTGTTGGCCGTGATGTTTCTGCCTGCCTTGGCCAGGTCAAAGGCGCGTTCGTCGCGCATCGGTTGCGTCACTTACATGGCGCAAATCGGTTTGGCCTTTCGCTCCTGGTCTTTAGACAATAACGACCATTTTCCAATGCAGGTTCCGGTCGCCAACGGCGGAACCATGGAGTTAGTGGCGAGCGGGGCGGTTTATCCGCATTTTCAGGTTCTATCCAATGAACTGAGCACGCCAAAAATCCTGCTCTGCCCCAACGATGGGCAACGCAGCTACTCGACAAACTTCACTGTCGATTTGACGGACAACAAATTGAGCTATTTTTTAAATATGGACGCGATGAATGGGGATGGCGCCGGGTTGCTGTCCGGCGACCGTAACATTACGAATAAATCCCAGGTCGGCGTTCGGCTGGTTTCCTTTACCAAGGCTGATTCCATTGCCTGGACCAAGGAAATCCACTGCGAGAAGGGTCACCTTGCGTTTGCTGATGGCCGTGTCGCTTCTTTCGGGAACGGCAGCGCAGGCGCGGTCATAAAGATTGACGTTGGAACGACAAATTGGCTGGCTGTGCCATAACCTTGGCGAGATATGGTGGTGAATGGTTGCCCTGTGTATGTATTCGGAAACATCAAGGTCGCAGATTGGAGGCCCGAGCGCGTTCGGGCGGTTCATATTTTGCGGGATGGCAAGGTTGTGCGCAGGCTTTCGCTACGGGCCATACACGACTTGCCTCTGGATCCTGATGGTTACAGAATTTTGAAACTGTGAGTGCCCGTTGATTGATGCATTCGATTGGCACGAGGATGTCGGCGCGATGGAGGTAGGTTTTGCCTCCGGACACGGTGATAGGAGATTTGCTTTCCAGCGAAGACGCCGCTTAACTTTGGTTGTTGGTGAGCCTATGAAACCACTTCACACAGCACTTATTGTCGGATCTGGAAGCGCCATAATTGCGTGGAGTGTCGCCTTTGCCGTGCTTCATGAGACGAACCCACGCACTTTGCCCGACGGATCTCTGTTCTACGTCATGGATCATCATGGTCAGGACGAGGACCTCACATCCTTGCTGTGGGCAGCGGGCGCATACATTCTCACCTTCACGCCGACGTTGCTCCTGTTACGGGGCCGGGTTTCGAAGGATGAATTTGCACCACCACAATCTGGCGGCTGACAACTGCACGCAGCCGACGAGGGATTGCACGTCGTGACATCGGACAAGCGGGATCGATTCCGACAATCACAAGGAAGGCAACCGCCCCGGCAGTTCCCATGCATTTTGGATGAGATAGCGCAGACTCAAGTGGGTACGACAGTATATGTAGTTATAATGGGTACTTAGGCGTGGGCCACCCAGGCCTCCAGCCCAGGCTACAACATGCCGGGCTTGCAGCCCGCCCGGTGAGGAGCGTGTAATAATGGCTGGGTGTCCGAGCAGCATCCAACTGCCCTGTAAGGGCAAAATGTTAAAGCCCGGGCTGGAGGCCCGGGTATGCAAACCATAAAACATCCCCGCCCTGGAGGGGCGGAACCTACACCACTCCCCACCCCACACCGTTAAATTTATTCCCGCGCATCTGTTCATTCAACGGGTTCCTTCCGGTTCGCTCCCCCCACACTCCGTTTGCTCCCCTGTGCAACATCGTGTCGCCCCTGCAGGGCTCGGGATTATTTCGTAGGGGACATTCCACCCGGGCCTCCAGCCCGGTCTATTACATGCCGGGCTTACAGCCCTACCAAACGCGCGTTCCCCTCCAGCAGGCCGATCCCGCCCGGGTGAAGTATCGCATGCCGGGCTTACAGCCCTACCAAACGCGCGTTCCCCTCCAGCAGGCCGATCCCGCCCGGGTGAAGTATCGCATGCCGGGCTTACAGCCCTCCCAAATGCGCGTTCCCCTCCGGCAAGCCGATCCCGCCCGGGCGAAGTACCACATGCCGGGCTTGCAGCCCTCACGAATGTGCGGGTGTGCAAAGGCCGCAATCCACCCTCTGCAACAGGGTCGTGCCGTCCCCCCCGATTGGTAATCCGTAATCGCCGCCTTCCCCACGCTCTGCTGCCGGAGGTCCGGTTGAAGCCTTCATGCATCTACCCTGCTGTTTGTGGATTTAGTTGTTTCCCTGTCCCGTGTGGGATGGGTAGGATGCGGTTGCCATATGACCACCCTGCCAATTCACACCTTTGGCTGTGCAACCGTTGCGTCGGTTGCCTTGTTGCTATTCACCCAGGTATGGGCGTGGGCCGGGGGCATCAAGGAGGAGTCCCGACCCTGGGAAAAGCGACGGGTCGGTGAGGGGGTCGGGAATGTGGTGGTGGAGGGGGGTGCCAAGGCTTCGAAGCCGGTTGTGATTTCCGGCAGGGAATTCGGGGGAGGCCGGGGTGTCTCGTTCGATTTTGATTTCGGGCCGGACCTTTCCGCCGCGAACCGGGAGGCTGAGGCGGCACGCCTCCTGGGGCCAGGCACCTACGCGGATGCGGCCAACGCCTCCGGCGGTGCGGCGGTTGGAAATTTCGGGCGGGTTGCGGGCCATGCGATTGTTTTTGAGAACGTGCCTGCCAGCCATGAGCTGACCCTTTTCTACAACAACGGCACCGGGTCGGGGAAGCAGTGTGGACTGTATGTGGGAACAGCGAGGGTGGGAACGGTCAAATTCCGGGACACAGCCGGATGGTATGTGCCGTTTGTTGAGGAGCATTGGCGGGGTGAATTGGCCGGAACGGTGAAGCTGCAGGTGGATGCCGGGGATCTGGCTGCAAACGGGGGTGATTTTTGCTGCAATGTGGATCGTGTGGTCTTTGGTCCCGTGCCTCCCCGGCCCGGGCTGGAGGCCAGGTTCAAGGTCGGGGGTGTGCAGATCGGGGGCGGCATGGCGCACCTCGCGGTTCAGATGGCTGCGCCTAAAGGGTTCGCCTTCTCCCTGGGGATGGAGGATGGGGCCGGGGTGAGGCACTGGAGCCGGGGCATCGGCCTTTCCCGGGGGGATATCTGGCAGGCGGTTTCGATCCCTTTCACGGCGTTTGATCCCCCATTGCATGCAGGCAGGGTGGAGGCGCTGTTGCTCCGGGCTGAGAGTGATGGCCGGGGCGGGAAGGGGACGCTCGCCGTTCGCAGCATGGCGTTCAGTGCCGCGTGGCCCTCGGATCCGCCAGCCGATTGTCCCTTCCCCCAATCGGATGCCATTGCGGGAATCGCCTTCACCGGGCGCCATGCCGAATTCACAGGGGCGGACACCTGGTATCCCTCCTGGGCTGAGGATGGGAATCTCTATTCCCCATGGACGGATGGGAACGTGAACGGGCTCCAGGCCGGGTCCAGCGGGAAGGAGGCGACGACCGGGAATGCGACGATCATCGGGGATGACCCGTTGCAGCTCAAGGTGGTGGATGAGGCGGTCTATAAATCGGATCCCTCGCCGTATGCGGGGCGTTACCCGTGCGGGAGTCTCGTTTACAAGGGGGTCTGGTATTATGGGACCTATTGCCTGCATCCCTCCGGCGGGGTGCCCCGGGACGGGATCAACTACAACTGGCCATGGCTGGGGCCGTTTGTGGGGTTCCGCCAATCCCTCGATTTCGGGAGGACCTGGTCGCAACCCCCGTGCACACCTGAAAAGCCGTTGTTCGGGGAATCGGCCTTGAACGGTGAACCGGTGAAGATGGGGTCGCCCCATTTTGTTGATCTGGGCCGGGAATTGGAGCATTCGCCGGATGGAAAAGCGTACCTCGTCGGGCATGGGGCCTCCGATGGGCGGAACCGCCGGTTTGCCTACAACAGCTGGATCACCGGGGATGAGATTTATCTGGCGCGGGTAACTCCGGGCATCGGGACCATGAACGATGCGACGCAGTATGAATATTTCACCGGGGGAGGCCGGAAGGCGGGGGCGGAGTGGGCGCGGGAGTTTGGCAGGATCAAGCCCACCGCAGCCTGGCGGGACAACATGGGGTGCGTGACGATGACCTATGACGCGCCGTTGCGGAAGTATTTGATGTGCGTGACCGACGGGGGCAACACGGTTCACTATTTCAACACCTATATCCTGGAGTCAGACCGGATGACGGGGCCGTGGAAACTGGTGACCTATATGCGCCGGTTCGGGGAGCAGGCCTATTTTGTGAACATTCCCTCCAAGTTCATCAGCGCGGATGGGCGGACCGTGTGGCTGTGCTACGCGGCAAACTTCAGTTCCGGCTGGGGCGGGATCAAATTTCAATCGCGGCCTGCGGGCAGCCGGTATGGCATGTGCCTGCAGGAGGTGCGGTTGCTGCCGGGTAAGAAAGCCGGGACTTCGGGAAAATCACCATGACATCGCGATTCTCCAACGCCGAAACAACCTCCAGGGGAGGGATGCGGACCAACCTCAACTACCTGATCCCGATCTGCCTCGTGGCGACGCTCGGGGGGCTGTTGTTCGGGTATGACACAGGGGTGATCTCGGGGGCGATTGAACCGTTGACGGCGCTGTTCGGACTGAGCGACCTGATGAAGGGATGGGCCTCGGGCTGCGTGCTGATCGGCTGCGCTGCGGGGGTGCTGATGGTGGGGCCGCTTTCCGACCGGTTCGGGCGGAAGCCTGCGATGTTTCTGGCCGCCGCAATGTTCCTCGCCTCGGCCATCGGGACGGCGATCCCGAACGACATCCAGATGTTCATCCTGTTCCGATTCCTGGGCGGAGTCGGCATCGGCATCGCATCTATCACCACGCCGATGTATATCGCGGAGATCACCCCGGCGCACATCCGGGGCCGGATGGTGGCGGTGAACCAGATTGCCATTGTCGGGGGCATCGCGGCCACCTCTGTTGTGAACTACATGATCGCCCATGCGAAGGGGGATCCGGCGACGCCGGAGGTGCAGGCCTGGCTGACGGCGACCGGCTGGCGGTGGATGTTCGCGACCGGAATCGCCCCCTCGGTGGTCTTTGCGCTGCTGCTGTTCCGAATCCCGGAAAGCCCCCGCTGGCTGCTGGAGCGGGGCCGGGAGAAGGAGAGCCTGGAGATACTGGACCGCGTGGGCGGGCGGGAATTTGCAGCGGCGGAATTCTCGAGCATCAAGGCGGGGCTTGAAGTGGGGCAGGGGACGTGGGGCGATTTGTTCTCCGGGCGGCTGCGCAAGCCGCTGCTGGTGGGCATTGGTCTTGCCATTCTGCAGCAGGTGACCGGCATCAATGTGTTCCTCTATTTCGGTGCGACGATCTTCAAGAATCTAAGCGCATCCACAGGGGTGGATGCCGGGTTGTTGCAGCAGATCATCATCAACGGCGCGGGGGTGCTCTTTACGTTGATTGCGATTGCGACGGTGGACCGGTGGGGGCGGAAACCCCTGATGCTGGTGGGGACTTCAGGGATGGGGATCAGCCTGTTTGCGATGGGGGCGATGGCCCAGCGGATGACGGATCCGGGTGCGGCGAGTGGCTGGATGCTGTTTTTCATCGTCCTGTATATCGCCTGCTTCGGGCTTTCCGTGGGGCCTGTGGTGTGGGTGATCCTCTCGGAAATTTTCCCAACGGCGGTGCGCGGGCGGGCCCTTGGGCTTGCGACCTTCTTTTTGTGGGTGGCGGATTACGTGGTGACCCAGACCTTTCCGATGATGGATGCCAAAGGGTCCTGGTTCGTCCGGGAGTTCAACCACGCCTTCCCGTTCTATGTTTACGGCGGATTCTGCCTGCTCCTCATTCTGATCGTCTGGCGGGCCGTGCCTGAAACCAAGGGGAGGTCGCTTGAGGAAATTGAGCAGTGCTGGGCGGGCGGGTCAAAATGAGGAACAGAGAGGTCAATTTATGAATGGATCACAAAAGCCAGGAATGAGCGCGCGGGAGAGGCTTCAGGCCACCCTTGAACACCGGCAGCCGGACCGGGTCTGTGTGGACTTCGGCGCGACGTTCGTCACCGGGATGAACGTCTGCACCGTGCACCAGTTGCGGGAGCGGCTCCTTGGAAAGCGGAGCGAGCCGGTGAAGGTGATTGAGCCCTACCAGATGCTTGGGGAGATTGATGACGAATTGAGGGCGGCGCTGGGGATTGATGTGATTGGTGTGCTGCCGCGCAGATCAATCTTCGGCACCGAACAGAAGGATTGGAAACCGTTCACGATGCCGGATGGCACACCTTGTCTGGTTCCCGGCACATTCAACCTGACCCCCGCACCGGACGGTGGCTGGCATATGCATCCCGAGGGGGACACCAGCGCCAGCCCCAGCGGGCACATGCCGGCGAATGGCTACTTTTTCGACGCCATTGTGCGGCAGGAACCGATCGATGAGGACCGGTTGGATCCGGCCGATAATCTTGAGGAATTCGGGCTGCTGGGGGCTGAGGACGTGGCTTACTTTCAGACAAAGAAACGCTGGTTTCAGGAGCGGGGAGACCATGGGACGATTCTGATCATTCCCGGATCGGCTTTCGGGGATATCGCACTGGTGCCGGCACCCTTTTTGAAACGGCCCAAGGGGATTCGGGACATTGCGGAGTGGTATGTCTCCACCAAAACGCGGCGGGGTTATGTGCTGGAGGTGTTTGAGAGGCAGTGCGCCTATGCGCTGCAGAATCTGGAGACGCTGATTGATCTGTTCGGGGACACGGTGCAGGTGGCGTTGATCACGGGAACCGATTTTGGCACCCAGCGCGGGCCGTTTATCTCGGTGGCGGACTACCGGGACCTCTACAAGCCGTTCCACAAACAGATCAACGACCTGATCCACCGCCGGTCAGGCTGGAAGACCTTCATCCATTCCTGCGGTTCCGTTTACAAACTGTTGCCGGAATTCATCGAAGCCGGTTTCGATGTTTTGAACCCGGTCCAATGCTCGGCGGCAGATATGGATCCCGTTCGGCTGAAGCGTGAGTTCGGGAAGGATCTGGTGTTCTGGGGCGGTGGGGTGGATACCCAGAAAACGATGGCATTCGGGACGCCGGAGGAGGTTTACACGGAGGTCTGCGAGCGGATCCGGATCTTCAACCAGGATGGGGGATTTGTTTTTGATGCGATCCACAACATCCAGGGGAACACCCCAATCGAAAATGTGGAGGCGATGTTCCGGGCCATTCGCGACAGTGCGACCCGTTGATGCGGAGCCGCCCCGGGCGATGAACGCCCTGGGGCGGCGGTGAGATTCCGGCTGGTTACTTCAGGTGCCAGCGGATGGTGTAGCGCCAATGGTCCTCCGGCTTGTAGGACTGCTCGCCCTTCGCGCTGATCGTGAACTCGCCGACGCTGCGGTTGTCGATCTCGTCGGTGCAGACGTCCGGCTCCACATCATCCAGCTGGACCTTGAAGGAGCACTTTTCCCCGGCCTTGGCCTTGGGCAGTTCGAGAGCCAGGGGGATGGTGACCTGGTTTTTGTCGTATTCCTTGCCGGAGATGTTGTATTTCTGGGTCACCCCGTTCACCGTCGCCTCGAGGCAAATAAACCAGGTGGAAGTCTGGGGTGTGTCGGCCATTTCGATTTCGTCGATGACGAGTGTTCCCGCACTGGCGGTTTCCTTGGTGCGCTCGTAAACGTTGATCGAGGGTTTTTGCCCCATGTGGGCGGAGTCGAAGTTCGCGGCCATGGTCCAGGTGTCACCCTCGAGCTTGTAGATGGAATGATATTCCTCGGAAATCTCCTGCATGTTGTCGGCTGAACTGCCGCCACGGATATTTGTGGAGTGGACCACGCTGAACGGGCCGAGCTTTTCCACCTTGATCTGCCCCTCGGCATGGATCACCACCTGGCGATCCGCATCCAGCATTTCGAAGGTGAATTTGTCCTTGTTCACCGCCATGGTCTGGGTGTAGCTCTGGCCCTGCTCGCTGGTCTTTTTGACGGACCATTTTCCGGCGAGTTGTTCAAGGTCATCCGCACGGGCGGCGAGGCCAAAGATTGTGGCGGCGACAGCGATGCTGAAGGTGATTTGATTCTTACGCATGTAATTTGTGATTGGTTTGGGCATATGATCCCATGCAAAAAGGGGTATGTCCAGTGGAGGTGTTCATTTCCCGCAGGGCCGGGTTTTTGGATCACACGAAGCCACGAAGCCACGAAGAAGGGAAAAAGGAGGGCAGACGGAGGTATGGTCCATGAACCTTCGTGCTTTGGAGCCGGCACGGGGCCCCTGCCGGGGTCGTGTCCCCTGTGCGCGGGTTCCGGGGGTGGCGCTCCGCTCAACCCCCGGCCGGTTTTTTGGCTCACACGAAGGCACGAAGCCACGAAGAAGGGAAAAAGGAGGGCAGACGGAGGTTCAGTCCATTGGCCTTCATGCCTTGGAGCCGACATGGGGCCCCTGCCGGGGTCGTGTCCCCTGTGCGCGGGTTCCGGGGGTGGCGCTCCGCTCAACCCCCGGCCGGGTTTTTGGCTCACACGAAGGCACGAAGCCACGAAGAAGGGAAAAAGGAGGGCAGACGGAGGTATGGTCCATGAACCTTCGTGCTTTGGAGCCGGTCGGGGGTCTTTGCCGGGTGCGGTGACCGGGAGCCGGGGGCATTTTGCAGGGGTTTCCTATTGCCTTGTCCGTTCCGGTTGGCTGGGATAGATTAGGGACGGTTGGGGCGGCGGGGTTGTGCCAGGATGTCCCTGGATTGCGCGATCCGATTCCCCTGTGAATGACTGATATGAAATTGAAGAATATTTTTTTGACAGGTTGCATCCTTTTTGCGGCGCACACAGGCTTGTGCCAAACCCCGGGTGCCGGTGAAGAGCAGGGTTTCACCGGCAAGGTGCTGGAGACCACCAATACTGCGGGCTACACCTACATCCGGATCGACACCGGCAAGAAAAAGGTCTGGGCTGCGGCACCGACCTTCACGGTCAAGGTGGGTGACAAGGCGGCCATCGCCGGGGGCATGCCGATGCCGAACTACCACAGCAAATCGATGAACCGCGATTTTGACGTGGTCTATTTCACCGGCAACGTGGTCGTGAACGGGGTGGTGCCGGTCGTTGATCCCAAGATGGGCGAACTGCCCAAGGACCATCCGCCGATTGGTGGTGCCTCCGGATCCGCGAAACCTGCTGCAAGCGCCAAGCTTGATTTCGCGGGACTGAAGAAGGCCCCGGGAGGCAAAACGGTGGCCGAGGTGTTCGGAGCCAAGGAGAAGCTTGGCGGCCAGAAGGTTGTGATCCGTGGCAAGGTGGCAAAATACAGCGCGATGATCATGGGCAAGAACTGGATCCACCTGCGGGACGGCACGGGCAGCCAGGGGACTGATGACCTTGTGGTGACCACGGATGCCAAGGTGAAGGTTGGGGATACCATCCTCGTCACCGGCAACATCACTTTGGACAAGGATTTCGGTGCCGGTTACAAGTATGACGTCCTCATTGAGGACGCCAAGGTGGTTGCCGAATAATCACCGGCACTTTCACCCGGGCCACTGATGTGGCCGAAGTTCTTTCGCCGCGCCTGTCATGGGTCAACCGTGACAGGCGCGGTTTTTGTTTTGGTAAACTTGCGGCGGATGAGGGCCTCCCCCGATGGCCGTTTTGCTCAGGTGCCGCCCCTGCGTTGAGGAGTCTCGAGGCTTCAGTTGTGGACTTTTGCGGCGGGTTGGCCGTTTTTCAGGTAGTGGTCGCTCTTGTAGAACTCACATTTCACGCAGTTGTTCAGTTTTTGAGCGAAGCTGCCCTGGACTTTGCCTCCACAAAGGGTTCCAGCGAGTGAGGCGCATTCCCTTCCATGATCCGGATAGGCCGGACAGACGCCGAACTCCGCAGTTTTGGCACCGCCAGCCTCGCGGCCGCAATTTTTGAATTCCCAACAATTCAGGGATTTTCTGGCGGTTGAGCCGGCATGCTGTGCTGTGATGGTGCGGGCTTCCGGGAACGGGATCTGGCTTGACCTTGATTTCCCGTTTCGATGGGCGGGCTTCGATGGCCGGGACCCTGTGCTATTCTCCAGACGGGGATTGGATCGGGATGTATCCGGGGGCGGGAGCAGGTTTGAGTGAGCTTTGGCACCGGCGATGATGAGAAGTTCGGAGACGGCCCTATGGAGCTTTTGGGCTTCCGAACTGAGCTCCTCGGCGGCGCTGGCCCCTTCCTCGGCACTTGCGGCATTGGTCTGCGTGACCTTGTCCAACTGGTTGATGGCAGAGTTTGCCTGGCCGATGCCCCGCCCCTGTTCCCGGGCGGCAGTGGCGATTTGGTCCACCGCATCACCCACCTTGGCTGCGATTTCGAAGTTGCGTTTGAAAGCCTCCTGCGTTGCCGCGGCGAGCTGCCCCCCCTTGTGGGCGGTTGCTGAGGCGGTCTCGATCAGGGCACTCGTTTCGGATGCCGCACGGGCACACCGCTGGGCCAGAGTGCGGACCTCATCGGCCACAACGGCAAATCCCATGCCGGCATCCCCGGCCCGGGCAGCCTCGACGGCGGCGTTCAGGGCGAGCAGGTTCGTTTGGAACGCGATTTCCTCGATTGTTTTGATCACCTTGCTGGTGGCATCGCTTGACCGGTTGATTTCCTGAACGGACCTCATCGTCTGGTTCAGGAGGTTGTCCACCTCGCTGACGATCGCCGTGGTCTCATTCATCCAGAGCCGGCATTTGTCGGTCAGGTCGGTATTGGACCGTGTCCGGCTGTCCATCTCCTCCAGGGAGGCCCCGGTTTCCTCCAGAGAGGCGGCCTGCTCCATGGAGCCTGAAGCGAGGGATGTGCTTGAGGAGGCGACAAGACTGGCAGCGGAGGCTACTTTGGAACTTGTTTCATCGAGTCTTGCAGACAGTTCCATCAGTTGGCGGGACGTCGCCCGGCTGATGGACCAGGCCAGCAGGATGCCAATACCGATGCCGAAGAATGAACCGACCGAGAAGATGATCATCAGATAGCGCATCCGGGTTTGGAAGAGCTTTTCTGCACCATCCGTGTTGCTGGTTTCGAATTCTTCAGCCTGTTTGACCAGTTTCTCCATACCCGCAGTTGCTGTCCTGTCTATGCCTTTGACAAGGTTATCCATGACGGCGCTTGTTTCCGGACGCTTCGGGTCGAAGGATCTGAGAGCTTCCAGGTATTTGAGGTCCAGAGTCCGGTGCTCTGCCAGAGTCTGATCAATCCCCGTTGTATCCAGACCAGCCTCTTTGAATAGTTTCCGCAGTTCTGTCAGGGCATCTTCCGTAAGCCCCCCCTCACGCTTGAAAGCGGCCAGATGGGCGGCATAGGCCTCGGAGTTGGATCCACGCAGGAGGAGGTTCTTCCACTCCTGCACCTGGGTCTTAAAGCGGACCTGTGCCGTGCGGGCCAGATCAATTGACTTCGCCATGAAGTGGCCGTCGTTTTTGATCTGTGCGGAGATGGCATTCCCCTGACTTACGGAATAGCGCAGGCCCCAGAAGCCCAGATTGCCGCCAAACAGCACGACCATGATCATGCAGCCTATGGCGAGGGAGATGCGTTGGGTTACGGACAAGGATTTCATCATGGAAGACTGAAGGTTTAAAAAAGTCTATCTTTCGCTCATGGCCCGCCTCAAGGGATACGTAACAATCTTCTTCGCAGTGCAAAGATATTTTGGATGGTTTTTTTCAATGTCTGAACACCAAGCGCATCGTCCAAAAGCACACGGGACAGACCAGGCTTTGTTTAACGTCCTTCCTATCTTATCGGTGGCTTGTGGGGAGGCTTGAGTCGAAAGTTGATCGTTTGTGGACCGGACGTTCGGAAAGCTCAGGTGCCGAGGGTTGTGAGTGACTTGAAGCGCAGGACGTCCGGGCGGCAGAACCTGCGGTTGCCGGAATTCAAACTGGACAATCCGCCTCGCAGGGGTTGAGATGGCGTGTGCACCCGAAAAGACCCATGAGAACAACCAAAATTCTTCGCGCAGTTGTGATTTCACAGTTGTTTGCCGCACTGGCATTCTGCGGTCAAATTCTGGATGTATCCCCCCGGGTGGGGAGTGACACGGCAGGTTTGACCGTCCGCAGCCCGTTGATTCCCGGCGATGAACTGGACTTCCGGACCTGCGAAGGGGTCATCGCCGGAGAGCGTGATTTTGGGCTGTTCAAGGTCAAACTCGCCCCTTCGAGCAGCGGGACCGGTCCGGGTTGGATGGTCGATGGAAAAAACCTCCGTTATGCCTGGACCTATCCGGTGGGGATCACCGTGCGATTCCAGGGAATTGTGGAACCGGATGGGGTGGTTGTGGAGTATGAGGTGGAAAACCGGACAACCAACGCCCTGGATCGTGTCCAGATCCACACCTGCATCACGACGACCAAGGCCCCCTCTTTCTTTCCCGATCGGAAGGTCATTCCCGCCAGCCAGCCGGGAGGGGCCGCCACCACCAATTACATGGAGTTGTATGACCGGCTGTTTCTCTGGCAGGGTGGCCAGCCATTTGCCTTCGCGTCATCCCCCCTGGCGGAGGCCCAGTTGCATCTGGCGTTCATGCGTGCCGGGGAACCGCCGGTGAAGTGGGGCTGGTGGGTGAACACCCCCGAGACCTTTGACCTGCCGCTGGTCGCCGCCCGCAGCCGGGACGGCAAATCACTGGTGGCACTGTCATTCGACCGGGCGATCTGGGCCTCCAGCAACGTGGGGGATGATCGGGCCTGCTTCCACCTGTTCCCGAGCTTCGGCAGGATTGAGATCGGGGGGAAATCAACGGTGCGCGGCCGGCTCTATGTCATGAAGGGATCCCTGGAAAAGCTTAAGAAACGGGCGGCGCGGGATGTCGAGCGGCAGTTCCCCGCCCCGTTCCCTGGCGGAAAAAGTGTGCGCCGATAGGCCGTTCACACCTCCGCCCCGGTCGTTCATTTGCGGTGGTTGACACCGAGCTGATCCAGACGCCGGGCGTGGGTTCTCAGGCGGAGTTGGAAATCGGCAAACCCGTTTGTGGTGGCCGGGGACCATAGCACCTCAGCCAGCGCGGCGGCCCTTGGAAAGGCGAAGTATTCCACATCCTGCGGAGTTTGGAGGAATTCGCTCCAGAGATTCCCCTGGGCGCCGAGGATATGGGGATGGCTCGCGGGCGGGAGTTCGGACGGGATGGGGTCGAACGAGTAAACCTTCTCCAGCGGAACGAAGCCTCCGATGGCTTCCGGCTCCCCCGGGCCTTTCGCCTGTGCGTAGTCGAGGTAGCAGTGGGTGGTTGGGGACATGACGACATCGTGCCCGGCTTTTGCTGCGGTCAGGCCGCCATCCGTGCCGCGCCAGGACATGACGGCCGCACCGGGGGTGAGACCGCCCTCAAGGATCTCATCCCAGCCGATCAACCGGCGGCCTTTGGAGGCAAGGAACTCCTCAAGGCGATGGTTGAGCCATGTCTGGAGTTCCGCCTCGTTCTTGAGACCCTCGGCCTTGATTCGTGCCTGGCATTTTGGACATTGTTTCCAGCGGCCGCGCGGGGCCTCGTCCCCGCCGATATGGATGAATCGCCCGGGAAAGAGTTCGCAGACTTCGGCCAGAACATCCTTCGCAAAGGCGACTGCGGCGTCGTTGCCCGGGCAGAGGATGTCGGGCTCCACACCCCAGCGGGTGCGCACCTCGAACGGTCCGCCGGTGCAGGAGTATTCCGGATGGGCCGCAAGGGCGGCGCGGAAATGGCCCGGGATCTCGATCTCCGGCACCAGCGTCACATGCTTGGACCGGGCGTGGGCCACAAGGTCCCGGATTTCCTGCTGTGTGTAAAAGAAAGGCCCGTAGGGCTTGCCATCCCCCTGATTCCGGTCCCCTGGCTTTGGCGACTCCGCCCGCCGGGATCCGATCTGCGTGAGGCGCGGGTATTTTTTGATCTCCAGACGCCATCCCTGATCATCGGTGAGGTGGAGTTGCAGGCTGTTGAGCTTGTGGTCCGCCATGATGTCCACGAAGCGTTTGACGTATTCAGGAGGCAGAAAGTGACGGGCAGGATCGAGGAGCAGGCCCCGCCAGGGGAATCGTGGCTGGTCCCGGATCTCCACGCAACCCACGTTCCAGAAGGCTCCAGGGCGCTTCGTGGCCGGGTGGTTGTTGAATGCTTCGGGGGGCAGAAGCTGGCGCAGTGTCACCCCGCCATAAAACAGGCCTGCGGGAGTGCTGGCCGTGATGGTGACGCGGTCGCGGGTGACGGAGAGGCGGTAACCCTCAGCACCGATCAGCGGATCTGTCGGGGAGATGACCATGGCAATATCCCCTTTCCGGGGAGGGGCTTTGACCACGGGCAGCCTCCATCCCAGCGGTGCGGAGAGATCTCTGGCGAGCTGGTCGGCCTCGATGGTGGTGCCATCCCCTGCTGAGATGCGGGTCTTGCGGGTCAATGTCCAACCTCCCCCGGCGGCCTGCATATGGACGGGGCGCGGCACCAGCCCCGGGAGTGTTCCGGGTGAATCCACGGCATTGAGGGGGCCGGGGAGTGCAAGAAGGAGAAGCAGGGCGGTCAGATGGATTGTGGTGCGGGAGTTCATGGGTCAGTAGCCTCCGAATTCCAAGCCCGCCTCGATGAAGGCGCGGTAGTTTTCCTCAGTTGCAGGGGAGAGGGGCACATTGATGGGCGCGGCAGTGGGCATCAGGATGAACCCGCCCCCATCCTTCGCCTGGTCCATGATGTTGCGGACCTCGGCGCGGACTTCACCGGGGGTGCCGTTCTCCAGCAGTTTCAGTTCGATATTTCCCCACACAGAGACCCCCTTTGCCATGGAGCGGCGTTTCACCTCGTCCAGCGGCATGTCCCCATCCGGCGGGGGTTCGCAGGGGTCGATGCCGTCGCAGCCGGTCTCAAGAATCATGTCGAGAACCCTGGAAATCCTGCCGTGGCAATGCAGGCGCACCCTGCCACCGCGCGAGTGGATGAGGCGGGTCATCTCGGTGACGTGCGGCAGGACAAACCGCCGGAACATGGCGGGGGAGAGGTAGGGGGGAGTGAAGTATTCAGGGCCAACGATCCGGTAGAGATCCACCACACAACAATCCAGCTGGCGCCTGAGGTTTTCCATCACCCGTTCGGCGAGAACCTCGACGGTGCGGGCAAAGTGGGCGGTCTCCTGGGATGCCCACATCAGGTAGTCCTGGAAGGACATCAGGTCGGCAGCCAGGTAGGCGGGGTCGCCGATGGAGGCCATGATCAGGCCGTGGTCGCCGATCTCGGCCCGGGCCCGGGGAAGGTCCGAGGCGTCATAGGATGCGGGCTCGTAGGGCACGCTGAGGGCGGCGTCCACATCGGCGGTGCTCTTGCACCAGTGCTCGAATCGCCAGACGGTGTGGACTCCGGGAGAGGATTGCGTCACGGAACGGAGATCCCCTTTGGGGGTGTGGCAGAGGGTGGTTTTCCGCTCGAAATCCCCGCTGGTATCGGTGTGCGTCTCCATCGCCACCGGGAAATCGGAACAGAGAAAGCGCTCCTGGCAGGTGTAGCGGCCCGAGGGGCGGCGTGGATTCCAGTTCGTGATGCAGTCGGTTTTCTCCCGGACAAGGTCCATCAGGGTGCGGTAGGAGGGCTGGTTGTTATACCAGTCCAGGCTGTTGCGGCCGGCCAGTTCGTAGGTGTTGATGGGCACCCGGTCGGGAGTGCCGCCGGAGAGGGCGGTCATCAGCCTCCGTCTGCCGGTCCATTCTGCGGAGGGGATGGATTCGGGTTTCGGACTCATGACGCCGGGGCCCGGCTTATGAACGCCTGCCAGCCACACTCTTCGCCGGGTGCTCCGACGTGGCAGGTGGCGCCAGCAGGTTGAATGGGAAGCTTGCGAGCCATGGAGGTGATGATGTGACCAACCGCCAAACAGGTCAACTGCACTTCAGCTTTCCGGGATGGACGTGGTCACTGTTGCCATTATTTGCCTATTGATACCCATGCCCGCACTCCAATAGGCTTGCCGGATGCTTGGTGGGCCGCGAAACCAATTCTCCCTCATCCGCGCAGCGCCGACTCTGCGCGGCGCGCAAAGGCAAATTCCCACCAGCTAAGCGACAGACTGGACCCGGTTCAATGAAGCACACATTCCTGATTTTGTTTCTCTGCTGGCCGGTGCTGGCCGCCGACCCATTTGTTCGCGGGACGAACTGGGTTGGGACCATGGTCGCCACCCGCGCTGCGCTGGGGGAGGTTGACCTGTCGGAAGCCGGACGGACCAGGGCCGCCCGGGAGGTCTGGCTGCAGGTGAAGGAAGCCCATCCGGTCGAATGGGATTGGGCACTTCAGGACGGGGCGGATTTTGTCCAATGGCTGGCTGGAAACAGTGCCGCTTCATCCGCAGAACAAGCCATCCGGAAGGCGGCCAAAGAATTGAAAGATGGCGCTCCGACACTGCTCGCTGATTTGCAGAGACTGGCGCGGTTCGATGCCGCAGGTCACGACCCGCGCTGGCTTGATCTTTACATGCAGGCTTGTGAACTCCGGCGTCAGGAGCGGCTCGAATCCTTTCTGCACCGGGTGCCGCGTCTGGTCTTCACCCAGCGCCGCACGTTGCGCCCCTCTTTCTTCGCCTACACAGAGGGCCAGTCCGATGCCCAGGATGAACGCCATTTCCTGCCCGGCTCGGAGCTGCGCGTGCTGGAGATGGAAGGGCTCCGTGGGAAGGTGCGCACCCTGGTGGCCGATCCATCCGGGGCCATTCGCGACCCGGCGGTGTCGTGGGACGGGAAGCGGGTGGTTTTTGCGTGGAAGAAATCGTTGGACGAGGACGACTACCATCTCTATGAGCTGAATGTGGCGTCGAACACGGTCCGCCAGATCACTTCGGGGAAGGGAGTTGCCGATTACGAGCCGGCCTTTCTGCCCAATGGCGACCTGATCTTCGCCTCCACCCGCTGTGTGCAGACGGTGGATTGCTGGTGGACGGAGGTGAGCAACCTCTACACATGCGACGCGGAGGGGCGGCACCTGCGCCGCCTGAGCTTCGACCAGGTGCACTCGATCTACCCGCAGGTGCTGGATGACGGGCGGGTGATCTACACGCGGTGGGATTACAACGACCGCGGGCAGATCTTCCCCCAGCCGCTGTTCCAGATGTATCCGGATGGCACCGGACAGACGGAGTTTTACGGAAACAATTCCTGGTTTCCGACCACCATTGCCCACGCGCGCGGGATACCTGGGACCGGCAAAGCGCTGGCGATCCTGTGCGGTCACCATACTTCCCAGGCGGGCAAGCTGGCCATCATTGACCCGGCGAAGGGCCGGCAGGAGAACAGCGGGGTTCAACTGGTGGCCCCGCGCCGCGCGACGCCCGCCGAGAGGATCGATGGCTACGGCCAGCACGGCGAACTCTGGCAGTATCCCTATCCGCTCAGCGAGACCGAGTGCCTGGTCACCTACGCACCGCTGGGCTGGGAACAACCGGCGAAACGGCGCGGCGATGCGGACTTTGGGATTTACTGGATGGACTATGATGGCCATCGCGAACTGCTGGCCTGGGATCCGGACAGCCCGTGCAGCCAGCCGGTCCCGCTGGTTCGCCGCGCTCCGCCGGCCCCGTGGGTGGCGCGCACGGATGAATCGAAAAGCACGGGCACGTATTACATCCAGGACATTTACGCCGGAAACAGCCTGACCGGCATCCCACGTGGGACCATCCGGAAGCTGCGGGTGGTCGCGCTCGATTTCCGGGCGGCGGGTGTGGGCCACAACGGCAGCGGAGGTCCGGCTGGTGGCGCGTTGATCAGCACCCCCGTTTCGATTGGGAACGGGACCTGGGATGTCAAAGTCGTTCTTGGGGAAACCAGAGTCCATGCCGATGGATCAGCCATGTTCTCAGTTCCCGCCCGCACCCCTGTTTACTTCCAGGCCGTGGACGAGCGCGGGATCGTGGTGCAGACGATGCGGAGCTGGAGCACGCTTCAGCCCGGTGAATACTTCGGCTGTGTGGGGTGTCACGAGTCGAAAAACGCGACCGCGCGGGTCTCCGGCCATGGAACCACCGAGGCGCTCAAGGCCGGAGTGCAGCCGTTGACCGGTTTTTACGGTCCGCCGCGCGGCTTCAGTTTCGTAAAAGAGATCCAGCCAATCCTCGACCGGCATTGCATCCGCTGCCACAAAGATCGCGCACCCATTCAGAGATGGGCCCGCTCCCGGGATGCCGTCCCCGTGCTGGAGCAGGTGCGCACCGATCCGGTCAGTCGTGCGGATGGAACGGACCCGGTCGCCTTCAGCCTGCTGGGTGAGACCACGGAGGATCCGGTAGCCAAGCGCCGCTGGAGCGATGCGTATCTCACATTGACGCAGGCCCGTGGAAGGCCGACCGATTACGGGGTGGAGGGGTTCTGGGGCAATTGCCAGGGCAGGATGGTCAATTGGATCAGTTCGCAATCCGTGCCGGAGCCGCTCCCTCCCTATTCCGGCGGTGCGGCCCGAAGCAAGCTGATGACGCTTCTGGAACAGGGGCACCATGATGTGGCCCTGGCACGCGAGGAGTGGGAAAAGATCGCCTGCTGGATCGATCTGCTGGTGCCTTATTGCGGCGACTACCGGGAGTCCAACGCCTGGACCGAAGATGAGATCCGGAAATACGAGGGCTTTGCGACGAAGCGGCGTCAGTTGGCCGAACTGGAGCAGCGCAACCTGCCCACCACGGCCCATTGAAGAAGGGGCCGGGGAACCTTGAAGGACAACGGGGAGGATCAACCCGCGGCCCCGGGATCTTTCTTAACCGGAAACGCCGGTGGCGGGCGTTGGCAGTTTCCCCTCCGGGAATCCGAAGGTCGTGCCTTGCCCCATCCCCCCTCCGGGAATCCCAACGGGATTCTGCCATGAAGCCCAGGGTTGCGCCGCCGAGGCGCTACCCTGGGTAAATGCACAACATATCAACAACCCCGAAGGGGTTGTGCCGGGGCACCATGCGGGGAGGTTG
>CAIWMU010000180.1 GCA_903913865.1 uncultured Verrucomicrobia subdivision 3 bacterium | reverse complement strand
TTTGAAACACCCGCTGACTTGTGCTCCAGCCTGTTTCATACCTTCGCAGACATGCAGCGCCATCCGGAAAAACTCCTGGGCATCCTTCGTCCGTTCTCTTGATGCCTATATGTCCCGTTATTTATGCGCACATGTATAGCGAACATTACGGGAACTTCCCCTCCGACACCAACGGGTTTCCAAACGCCCTGCTCCAGCTGGTCAAAGGGGACTACTGCAACATCGGTGAGGTTACCGGGCCGGGGGACGACGGGAGTGCCTTCAAGGAGGCTCTGAGCAGGGGGAAGCCCATTCCTGAGCAAAGATGCAGCCGCATTTACGTGCAGGGCCTTTCAGAAAACAGCAATCCGCAGATTGCCATCCTTTGGGATAAACGATCCACCCCGGGAGGTGACCACTTCCGCAGGCCGTGGGGGGAGCGACTGCGCGAGGTCTGCCTCGTGGACGGTTCCATGAAGGTCATTTCGGAACAGGGATGGGTGGCGTTTTCCAGCAATCAGATTGAACTTCTGGTACGGGAGGGGATGGACAAGGCAACAGCCCGGCACTATTACGAAATCAATTGAGTGGTGGGTGTATTGGGGAGTTGATTTGGCTATGGGTAGATGGCGACGACTTTGGCGGTCCCGATGTTGCCGGGCAGCTCAACCCAGTCGGCTGTGAAGTTGCGCCAGGGCTTGCCGTTGACCGTCACGGTGGAGGGGGATTTGCCATCCGGTTGCCGGAAACGGACCCGCAGCGTGGCCGGGGGATTTCGCGTGGGGCCGTTGATGGTTGCGGTGATCCCCCCTTGAGTGCCTGTGTAAACGATGGATATTGGCCCAAAGTAGGTGGCGGCCCGTTCAATGCCGCAGCGCTGGCCTGGTGCGAGCCACTGGCGGGGGACGGCCTGGCCCAGGAGCAGTTGTTCCCCGTTCTCACGGACAAAGAGGTGGCGAAGCCATCCGCAGGCATTGGCTTCATCGGAACTCTTGAAGTGGTCGCCGCGCCAGTCGGCCATGTCCGGCAGTGCGTGTTCGGTGTTCATGTGGACATCGGGAAAGTGGCTGACGGCAAGGCCGTTGAAGAGGGCGCGCAGGGCATGCTTCACTTCATCGCGGTAGAGGTAGGGTTCCACATCCAGCAGGAGGCAGGCCTGCATGGACATGCCGCCACGGGAGAACCAGTCGGCATCAAAGTTGTCGAGAGTGTAGCCAAACTGGTTGGAGAGGTAGAGGTTGTCCTCATAATCGTTGACGATCCAGTCTGCCAACCGGGAACGGGGGTCTATGGCGCCGGTGATGAGCAGGTGCAGGGCGCCCTCGAGCGTTTCGCAAATCCAGCCGAAGCTCCGGCCCCGCTTGTGGGCCGAGGAGGGGACATGCGGCACGGCCGTGCCATCCCGCAGGCGGACGACCGGGGAACGGCTGGCGGCTGCGGTGAAATTGGAGATGAGCTTTGAATGGTATTCCCGGGCGGCTGCGCGGATGCGGGGGGCTTCGGGGTGCTTCAATTGCTCAAGGGCCCACGCGGCGGAATCGAGCCCCCGCCAGGTGTAGCAGCTTGTGGAAAGCCAGGTCCACCAGTCGCCGATGTCCTCCAGACTTCCGGCGGGCAGCAACCCGCGTTCGAGGGGGTGCCTGTCCGATGTGCGGGATGTTTCGCGAATGATCCAATCTGCGGCCTCAAGCATGCTCCGGGAGGACCGTTCCAGCCACTTGCGGTCACGGGTGAATCGATAGTGCTCGGCCATTGCCCAGAGGATCCATCCGTGGTGCTGGTTGTAGCCCCCAGCCTCATAGCCTCCAGCACCGTAGAGGACCCCCTTGCGGCTTGAGAAATCGCCCGGGAGGGACACGGTACCCTGATAATGAATCCAGGCATCCAGGCATTCCCGGGCCTCCAGATGCAGGCCCCTGCGGTCAAGATCCACGACCATCATGCAGGACTCGTTCCCATAGGCGCCGTAGGAGAAGGAGCCAACCCGTGCGAAGCGGCGGTCACTGCCCGGCTCCTTCTCGCAATTGACCAACAGATGCCGGGCGTGGGAGCGGTAAAACTGGTCGAGCACCGGTTCGGGTGTGATGAGGCGGCTGCTTTCATCCATTTTTTGACGCCAGTAGGCGGAGGTGGTTTTACGTTCCACCTCGAAATCCAGATTGCGGAGCTGGTCCAGTTCCGTCTGGCCGTTCAGAACGAGGTAGGGAATTTTGACGAGAATGGATTTTGTCTGCCCGGGTTGGAGGTCCAGCGACCAGGTGGTGCTGCCGGGGGCGAGGGTGGCATCGGCCGGGGCGATGACCTGCGCCCGGGGGTTGTCCCCGAGCCAGAGGCAGCCGTTGGTATCGCAGCGGAGTTGCTGTTTCCTGTCACCGGCGGAATAGGTCAGCGGCAGGGTGGCTGTTTTTGTTGTGTCGGTGGTGTTTGTGAAGGTGAAGCGAGCCATGAACACAGCGAAGGCATCCGGCTCGGGGCGGTTCCCTTTGGGGGATGTTCCACCGAGTTCGGTCAGGAGCGCGGTCTCGATGGTCCGCACACCGCCTGCATTCCATGCGGTTTCGCAGATGGGGAGGCTTTCCTCCTCAAGATGGCGGTCTGCGGCGGGGGGGATGGGGCCGAATTTGAATCCAACCGAGGACGGTTCCAGATCCAGACGCGGGGTGTCCCTGCCTGGGCGTGCGCGGAGGTAGCCATCGTTCGAACGGAACCAGATGCTGCCATCCTCGTGCAATTGGAACCGCTGCCGTCCGCCGTCCAGACCGAGGGGAAAGTAGATCCGGGACTTCTTGCGGGGCAGCCCGGCCCAGGCGGATTTCCAGGTCTGCTCCGGCAGATCGGCGACCCGGTCGTGGAGGGTGCGGGCGTTGGCCTGCTTCTGTTCCCGCTCAAGGGTGGCATAGTCGCGGGTATCACCAGCGGGCAGGACAGCTACCCCGAAGGCGGGGATGAAGAGGGGTCCCTTTGCAAGATCATCCGGGGCGAAGGTGAACTGGTTTGTGCCGGTCCCGATGGAGACGAGGGTTTTGTCGAAGGTGTTTGGATCACTGTTCGCAGTGGTTGCCAGGCGGAGTCGGGATCGGTCCCGGCCGATCGATTCCATTAAGATGACGCTGCCATTGAAGGAGGTGGCTGCAGGTGGCGGGCTTTGCGGACGCTTCCAGGCCAGCACAACAGTGGCTTCAGACATGGTGGAGTCTGTAAACGCCTCGAACCGTTCCACGCCCGGGCTGGGTTGGGGGGATGCGAGCCGGATTTTGAGCGTGTAACGAAACGGTGCGGGGTAGTCCTTGATCTCCTTGAACTCCTTCAGATTCACCGGGTTGAAGGTGAACGTGAGGCGGTTTCCATTGGATTGAACGGAGGTATCAGCGGCCCGCCATCCCCCCTGATGCCAATTGCCCAGTTCCATCCAGCCCACATCGCCGCCGCCCGGCTCACGATCCTTGGGGAGGCGTTGTTCGGGCCACCGGCTGCCCCAATATTCGAGGTGGATGCTGGAGGGGTCCGGGGCGGCGTTGGAAAACAGGACGCTCACGCTGTGGATTTCGCGGGGATCTTCCCAGAGGAGACCGGCACCATCGGGCAGGGGCAGCGCCGAGGGCGCGGCATCGAAGGGCGCACCTGGCAGGGGGAGATTCCATGCGAGGAGCAGGAACGTGGTGAATAGGAGTTTGGGCTGCATGTGGGGGATCAAATAGCATCCAGCCAAAAAGGCCAGTGGATTTTTCGGATGCTGGTCCGGGAGGAATGTAGTTCTCGACGATGTGGTGGTTGCTTTGGTATAGGGGATGGAATGGAAAATCCCTTTAAGACCAAATCGCTGGCACGTTCACAGACTTCAAACTGGTCCTTTGGCCAATACCACCCTGCCATCGTGTGCATCATCCTCACCGGCCTGTTTGGGTTTTTCCCGGCACCAGTGCACGCTGCAGGGGGAGTCTGGCGGTCCATGGGTGAGCCCGGAGTCACAGCAGGAGCGGCGATCGTGGATTCATTTGCGGTGGCCTCAAACGGCACTCCCTATGTGTGCCTGAGGGATGTAGCGGGGAATTCCGGTGTCGCTGTCATGAAGCACGATGGGATCAGGTGGTCCGTGGCGGGGGGCGGCGGGCTTGGTGGAAACAATGCGGAGGCCTCATTGGCACTCTCAGCCGATGGCACTCCTTACGTTGCTTCCAGTGACGCGGGGGAAAATGGCGGGAGGGCGACCGTGCGGAGGTTTGATGGGACGAACTGGATCACGGTGGGGGCATCTGGGTTTACATCAGGGCCAGCGGGAGTGCCATCGATTGCAATCCTGCCCGGGGGATTTCCCTGTGTGGCCTATCGGGATGGGGGCAACGGTGGAAGGTTGGGTGTGCTGCTGTTTGATGGTCAAAGCTGGCTGCCGCCTGGAGCTGCGGGACTTCCGACAAATGCCGTGGACCATCCAAAGCTGGTCGCCGGTCCGGATGGGCGGCCGTGGGTTGCCTTTCAGGACGCGGGCAATGGCAACAAGGTCTCGGTGATGCGGTTTGACGGGACAACCTGGGTCGGGGTTGGGGCGGCAGGATTTTCGGCGGGTGGGGCAGCGGGACTTTCGCTCGCATTTGGCATGGATGGGAGTGCGCATGTGGCCTATGCCGACCAGGGCAGCTCTGGAAAGGCAACGGTGATGCGGTTTGATGGCGCAAAGTGGGTCGCGGTCGGCTCCGTCGGTTTCTCCCCGGGGCAGGCGGCTCACACGTCGCTGGCCATTCCAGCCTCCGGCGTGCCGTGGGTTGCTTTTGAGGATGGCAATGCGGGAGGCAGGGCAAGCGTGATGACGTTTGAGGGGGGTGCCTGGGGGATGGCGGGGCAGACCGGGTTTTCTGCGGGGCAGGCTGTGGGTCCGGCGCTGGCGTTCGCCCCGGGCGGCATCGCCTATGTGGCCTGCCAGGATCTGGGCAATGCGGGCCGGGCGAGTGTCATGATGTTTACCCCCACCAACACACCGACAGTGGTCACACTTCCGGCAACGGTCATCACCGCCGGAACAGCGGTATTGACGGGATCCATCAATCCAAATGGAACCGGTGCCGCGCTGTTTTTCCAGTGCCTGAGCGGGACGAATCTGGATGATGCGATGGTGAGCCGTGAATGCGGCTCAACGAGTTTCGGCTTTGTCAATGGGGATGCGGCGACCGCGCGGTTTTACTATCCGTATGCGGTGGCTGTTGACAATGCAGGCTGTGTCTATGTGGCCGATTATGCCAACCACCGGATTCGCAAGATCGGGGTGGATGGACTGGTGACCACGCTGGCGGGGTCCGGTGTGGCCGGGTTTCTGGATGGGACGGGTGTTGGTGCGAGGTTCAATTTCCCTTCAGGCGTGGCCGTGGATGCCTCAGGGAATGTGTATGTGGCCGATTCCGGCAATCAGCGCATCCGGAAAATTGCACCCGATGGTGCGGTGGTGACCCTGGCCGGATCCGGCACCCTGGGCTTTGCCGATGGAAGTGCCGCTTCGGCCCGCTTTGCCAACCCGACGGGTGTGGCGGTGGATCGGGCCGGAAACATCTATGTGGGGGATTCCGGGAACCAGCGCATCCGGAAGATTGCACTGCACGGCGTGGTGAGCACGGTGGCGGGATCGGGGACGAATGGGTTTGCGGACGGGTTGGCGGGTGTGGCCCAGTTTTCCGGCCCATCGGGCGTTGCGGTGGACGGGGCGGGGACGGTGTATGTGGCGGATTATGAGAACAACCGGATCCGGAAGATTACCGCAGAAGGGATGGTAGGGACGGTGGCCGGGTCCGGGACTAATGGCTATGCTGAAGGGGTGGCCGGGCTAGCCATGTTCTCGGGTCCGTCCGGTGTGGCGGTGGATGGCGATGGCACAGTGTATGTGTGTGACTCCCGCAACAACCGCATCCGCCGGGTTTCTCCGGATGGTGATGTTCGCACGGTGGCAGGCTCCGGGTTTCGCGGAGCGGTGGATGGGGCGGGGCCTTTGGCCAGCTTTTCAACGCCGACTGGTATTGCCGTCGATGGGGCTGGGGACCTTCACATCGTTGAATCCCACCAGATTCGCAAAGTGGTGCCGCCCCACTGGATTCTCTGTCAGGATGGTCTCGCGGGTGTGGCGAGCCTGACATTGGGCAGGACATTGGGCGGGTTGCAACCCGCGACCACCTACTGGTTCCGTGCCTGTGCCACCAATGTGAATGGCAGGGCGGTGGGGCAGACCCTGAGTTTTACCACCCCGTCGAGAAACCGGGCGCCGGTCGTGGTCCTGACGGTGCCGGATCAAACCACCCGGTATGGATCTGATTTCCATTTCGCGTTGGATCCGGGAGTGTTCACGGATCCGGACGGGGACACGATCACCCTTGCCGCCACCAACCTGCCGCCGGGCATCACCTTTGACCCGGCCACCCGCACCTTCTCCGGAGTGGCGCTAGGGGCGGGGGTTTACAATGTTTTCGTTGCGGCCGGGGATGGCCGGAGTCCGGAGCTCACCGCGAACACGACGTTTTTGATCACCGTCAGCAAGGCGGTTTTGACGGTCAGCGCCTTGAATCGCAGCCGGATTTATGGTTCGATGAACCCGCATCTGGTGGCCAGCTATTCAGGATTTGTTCCGGGGGATTCCGTTGCGGTGCTTGGTGGCTCTCTGCTGATCTCCACCCCGGCCGTTCTGCAGAGCCCTGCCGGCACCTACCCCATCAACCTTTCGGGCCTGACGTCCGGCAACTACGAGATCAACCTTGTTCCGGGAATATTGACGGTGAACCGGGCCGTTCTGACCCTCTCGGCAGACAGCAAGAGTCGTTCATATGGGGCCACAAACCCGGTGTTTACGGGGAATATGGCAGGTGTTTTGAACGCCGATTCGATCTCGCTGGTGTTTTCGACTCAAGCCACCCCTCTTAGCGGGGTTGGCACGTATGGGATCATTCCCGGACTGAGCGACCCCTCCGGTCGTGCCGGGAATTACGACATCCGGACCAACACAGGGGTGCTGACAGTGGGGCGGGCCCTGCTGCTGGCAGAGGGGGAGAGCCGGTCGCGCACTTACGGATCGCTCAACCCGCACATGCTCGTTCGCTACACCGGCTTCATGAACGGGGAGACGGCTGCCATCCTGACAAGTCTGCCGGTGGCGCAGACCGCCGCGACCCGTTCCAGCCCCGTGGGCGATTACCAGATATCGGTTACAGGCGGGGCGGCGGCCAATTATGAGGTGGTGCTGGTTCCGGGTGTGCTGACGATCACAAAGGCACCGTTGACCGTTTCGTGCGACAACTTCACCCGGCTTGAGGGGCAGGAGAATCCTGTCTTGACCGGAAGCCTGGCGGGTGTGGTTGCCGGCGATGCCATCACGGCGGGATACACGACAACTGCTGTCCGGCCAAGTCCTCCAGGGACATATCCGATCGTGCCGGTCCTCGGCGATCCGGATGGGAAACTTGGCAATTACATCGTGACGACAAACGCCGGGGTGCTGACGGTGAAGGCACCCGCAACAGGTGGGGTGCTTGTGGTTGATGCCAGTAACATTCATCTTCCAGCCCCCAATGGCGGGGTATTGATCCGGTTGCAAGGAACCGCAAACCAGGCCTACAGGATTGAGGCATCCGGGAATCTGGTTGGCTGGGATGTGATTGGTCGCGGGGTGGCCGGGACGAATGGAGTGTTTGAGGTGCGGGATGCCCAATCGGGGAGTCTTGCGCGCCGGTTTTACCGGGCTGCCACGGAGTGATCCGGGGCCGGTTTGGGAATCAGCATCATTTGTCGGGGATGTTCAGGCGCAGGTTCTGGTGGATCTGTTTCCGCCAGTCCGGCATGACATCCGCCTGACCGGCAAAGTCCCGCCAGTTTTTCACAGCGTCGATGACCTCCATCACAATGGTTTCGGCGCGACCCCGGGTCATGTGGGCGTTTTTGGCAAAGGTGCGGAAATCGGCCAGGGAGAAACCGTCACGCTTGCCGTTCATGGACATCTGGTGCTGGCTGGTCCAGCTGCCTGCCGGATTGTAGCTGTAGGTGACGTCAAACGCGGGTGCGAGTGACCAGGTCCCATTCCGGTCCATCAGGAAGGCGATGTTCTTGACATGGTCATCCTGGTTGCGGGCGATGATGTTGAACACCATGCGGCGGAACTGCTCCTCGATGGCGACCATCGGCAGGAGCAGTTGGCGCATGACCAGCATCGCCTGTTCATAGGAATGGGCTCCCGGCTGGTTGAAGTCGAAATGGGCGAGGGCACAGAGCGATTGCATGTGCTGCTTCGCGCCACCCTCCAACCGGTCAAACCGTCGGGTCATGAAGTGCCGCCGGCCGTTCTCCTCAAGCAACCGGCATTCGCTCATCGCCACTCCCGCCGCCTTCGCCATCAAGTGGTAGGCATATTCGATCGCGCCGTAGCCCTTGGGATCATCAAGCTCCCTGTCCATGTTCGAGGTTACGCCGTCGAATTTCAGCAACCAATAGTCAAATCCTGCGCCGGCCTCAATCTGGCCTGAGCGAACCTCGTTGGTCTCACGATTCCAGGCAATGACCGCCTTGGCGCGGGCTCCACCCGCCGATGTTCCCACCCGCAAAATGTCATTCAGTGCATTTTTTCTGCGCCCGCCTGCGAAGGTGGCCTTGAGACTCCGGCGCTGGCTCAGAACATCCGAGGCCAGGCGGACCAGTGAGTCAATCTCGATCCGCTTTGCAGGCTGGGGCTTCGGCCCGGTGGCCGGGACAAATTCCAAAGCTCCCATGCCGCGCTGGCCGGTGTAGCAGAGCCGCTCCACGGCACTGAAGCTCCGGGGCGAGCGGCCCTGAATGGACAGCCAGGCATCGATCAGCGCATTGCCGAACTTGTCCGGCAGTGAATCAGCAAGCAGGCCGGGCAGACCGTGAAAAGTGGCGGCCGGAAGATCGGGAAAGGAATAAACCTGCGAACCCAGCGGCATGGTGATGGGTGAGATTTGAATTCCGCTCCGTGCAAAGGCTGGATCGTATTGGAAGGCTGCAGCCCTCCCGCCATCCTCCCATGAGACCGCGCCGATTGTCCTCCCCCAAAGCCTCACTTCGGCCAGGCTCATTGATCATCCCCCCATTGCCATTTTTGGGGCGTGGGATCCTGCACCCTGGCGGATGACGCACGCCTCCTCTGTCTGCCCTGCAGCTTCAATTGTTCGATTGGACTCGGGAGTGGTTCCGGGACCAGGAGGTCAAAGCGCTCAATCAGGTTCAACACCCGGCAGACGCGTATGAAGCCGGACAATTGCGGGGATACCCCGCCCGATTCCAGCCGCTGAACTGTGCGCTTCGAAACCCCGGCCTCCCCGGCCAACTGGGCCTGGGTCAGGTTCAAATCCAGCCGGGATCGGGTCAGTCGCCTGCCCAGTTCGGCGAGCACAGTGGCATCGGTGGCCTGTCTGGTTATTTTCATAACGCGCCAAATATGGCACTTAAAGACTTTAAAGTCAATTAAAGCGTCATAAATGGCATGTTAAATGGAATGAATTTGGGAGGCGTCGTTTCCGGTGCTGCTCGGCAGGGGAGCATTTCCCCGGGTTCCGGGCGTGTGCAGGGGTGTTACTTCGGGCCGGGATCCTTGACCTGGGGTGGGCGTATGGGCATGGAGTGGGCGTTCCCGGCGTGGTAGATGGAGGTGAGTTCCTGAAAGGCCTCCTGCAGGGGTTTTCCCTCGAGCTTCCCGTGGGTCTTGAACAGTTCATGATCGATCAGGGCGCGGAGGAAGATGATGCGCCATCTCCAGGCGTTGCGGGCCTGCGGGGAGAGTCTGGCATCAATGGCTTTGGCCGTGTTGAAGGCCTCCTCTGAACCGGGGCCGATTTCCTGACGGACATGATTTGTCTCAAAGATCTCCACCACTTTGACGACATCGCTGGCGACGGCGGGCGAGAATTCGAAGGAGGCGTATTCGCGGACGGTTTCGATGGTCGGTCGCTCCGGGTTCCAGTAGAGCTGGCTGCAGATGGCCTTGTTGAGGTCCTCGTAAATGCCCTCAGAGTAGGGGGTGCCGCCGGAGAGCTTGCCCCGGGTTTGGTTCCAGAGCCGTTGCAGGCGTGCCGGGAGCGGGTTTGCGCCGTAGCCTCCCCACGGGTTCTGGCCCCACATGCTGATCTCGGGGAAGTTCAGCAGGGGCAGGCCTCCGGGCACACCCTGCTCCAGGGGGAAAGTGGGAAAGTTTTCATGCGCATCGGCCTGGATGTAGTCCGCCCAGGAGCGGTCTTTGGCAAGGGCACTTTCCAGTGCAGCCCATTCCCCGCAGGGTGGGGTGTCAAAGGTCCAGGTCGAGAGGAGTATCCTGGTGCCAGGGCTCTTCCTGTGGACCAGTGCCGACACGTCGCGGGCGAGGCGGATGTATCCCTTTGCGCCCCATGGCTGGCAATCCTGACAGCCGCACCCCCCCTCGTCGTAGGGCCAGTAGGTGACGCAATCCAGGCCGGGATCGGCGAATTCATCCATCATCAACGCCCAGTTTTTCAGGAGGAGTTCCCGGGCCGCCGGTTTGGATGGGCAGAGGTTTACGCCGAAGTTGCCGTGCCTGCCGAGAGGGTCCGCAACGGGAGTCGATCTGAATTCCTTTGGTGTGGAAGTGAACCCGCCGTTGAGGGCGTCCCCCAGGGTGACCCGCATTCCCACCTGTTTGGCGACGCGGATGATCCTCTTCAGGTGATCCGACATTTTGCGGGCTGCCGGATCATCGGGACCGGAATATTGCCAATGGGGGTAGGCGAGGGCGAGGAGGTTGAACCCCCAGAGTGAGAGGTCCTCGACATAGTGGTCGAGTTCCTCCGGCGGGGCGGCTTCGTAGAAATTATTGAAATGGGTGGCGAGGTAGATTCCGCGCATGGGGGATTTGGGGGTGGATGTGCCGCGCCATGAGCCGGGAGTGAACCGGCCGCCATCATCATACCGGGAGTCGCGCAGAAAGCGGCCTGCACCGTAGAGCAACCCCCTCTCGTCGCTGCCTGTAATCTGGATGAGTCCGTTCGGGCCGTCGCTGATGCGGTAGCCCTCGGTTCCGATGCCCGGTCGCAGGGCCAGTTCCACGGAGCAACCGGCCAGGCCGTTTGTGGAAACCCGGGCCTCGCAACGTCCTGTGATCTGCCTGTGGAGAATTGCCGACGCCCTGAGCGTGATTGGACCCGGGTTTGGAGGGAGGAGGATGCGGATGGAATCCACCGGTCCAGCTCCGGG
This sequence comes from uncultured Verrucomicrobia subdivision 3 bacterium, assembly GCA_903913865.1. GTDB lineage: Bacteria > Verrucomicrobiota > Verrucomicrobiia > Limisphaerales > UBA8199 > UBA693. The sequence goes on along the minus strand of CAIWMU010000180.1, from coordinate 21,010 downwards.
GCAGGGGCAAACTCCCAGAGCAACGAAACTCAGAAATGACAGGAGGCGCTTGATCATGATTTGGTGTCCGGGCTCAGGATGCGAACCTGAGCCGGGTGCCGCAAGAAAAGGATTCGGGCAGGGATTGGGGTCGGGTAGGTCAGGGTGGAAGTAATGCATCTCCGTTTCATGCCCACACTTCAGCGTGGGTCAAACCGTTCGTCTGCACTCATTCAAACCGTCCATTTGCGGTCGAACCAGGGGGCTTGGTTATTTGCCGTCCAGACAATCACGAATCGTCTTGGAGAGGCTCCTGAGCTGGTAGGGTTTTTGAACGTAAGTCGCCCCTTCAATTCTTGCCTTGTTGTCACAAAAGATTTCGGCACTGTAGCCGCTGGCGATGATCACCTTGAGGGTGCTGCGTTTCTCCCTCAGTCTTTCCGCCAGATCGGCTCCCGACATCCCTTCCGGCATGACCATGTCGGTGAAAAGAAGGTCAATTATCCCGGAATGCTGCTGCCACAGGGTCAAGGCCTGATGACCGTTGGCAGCCTCCAGCAAACGGTAACCGAGCAGGCGCAGGCTTTGAGCCGTGACCCGTCGGAGGCTCGCATCATCCTCCACGAGCAGGATGGTTTCATCACCCCGAACGGTGGCTGATTTGTCTGCTGCAGGAAGGGGGACTCGTGTCTCAGGCGCGGCCGGGAGATAAACTTTGAAGGTGGTTCCCAGTCCGGGGGTGCTTTCGACATCCACCCAACCGCTGTGCTGCGATACAATTCCGTAAACGGTGGCCAGCCCGAGCCCTGTTCCCTTGCCGGGTTCCTTTGTTGTGAAGAAGGGTTCGAAGATGCGTTTAAGGGTGGCATCATCCATGCCGCACCCATTGTCGGCGACAGAGAGACAGACGAAGAGGCCGTGTTTCAAATCGATCCCCCCTCTGGTTTGGGTTGGATCGAGATGGATCAGTTCGGTCCTGATGGTCATTTGTCCACCATTGGAGAGGGCATCCCGGGCATTCACCGTGAGGTTCATGATCACCTGCTCGATCATCCCGGAGTCAGCCTCGATTGCCGGCAAATCCCTGCGCAGGTCGAGTTGCACCTTGATGTGCTCCCCAAGCAGGCGGCCGAGCATTTTCAGGAGGTTGGTGGTCAGTTCGTTCAGATCCAGGGGCTTGATCTCCATGATGGAGCGGCGGCTGAAGATCAGAAGTTGCCTTGTCAGGCTCGCGGCGCGCTTGGCTCCATCCATCAGTTCGGTCAGTGATTGCCGGACATTGCCCCCAATGGTCGGATTGTCCTGCAGGGAACCGAGGTGCATCATCATCAGGGCGAGGATGTTGTTGAAGTCGTGGGCAACCCCGCCGGCCAGTTGGCCGATGGAATCCAGTTTTTGGGCCTGGCGCAGCTGCGCCTCGAGCGTCTTGCGTTGTGTGATGTCCTCCTTGACGGCAAGAAAGTGGGTGGGGCGGCCGTTGGCGCCGATAATGGGGGATATGGTGGCGAATTCCCAATACAGCTCGCCGTTCTTCTTGCGGTTCCGGAACTCCCCGCTCCACTGGCCCTCCCGGGTGATCATCTCCCAGAGGTGCCGGTATTCTTCAGCGGAGGTCTTGTCACCTTTGAGGATGCGAGGATTCATCCCGAGGACTTCGGCAAGGGTGTAGCCGGTCAACTCCGTGAACTTCGGGTTCACATACTCAATGGCACCGGTGAGATCGGTGATCATGATAATCGCGGGACTTTGCTCCACCGCCCTCATCAGCTTGCGGATTTGCTCCTCAGCCTGCTTGCGTTCAGTGATCTCCTCTATGATGGCCATCGTGCGGTGCGGTTTCCCTGTGGCATCCCGGATGAGGGTCATGTTGATACTCACCCAGACAATCGCCCCATCCTTGCGGATGTAGCGCTTTTCCAAGCGGTAATCAGACATCTCCCCCCGGACGACCTGTTGAAAGAGATCCTGTTCCTTCTGGCGGTCGTCAGGATGAGTCAGCCCGGGAACACTCATCTCCAGCAGTTCAACGGCTGAATACCCGCAAATGTCGCACATCTTCTGGTTCACCCTCAGCCAGCGGCCGGTTTGCGGGTCAGACTGGGCTATTCCGATGGAAGCCACATCGAACATGGCACGCAATTCCGACTCCCTCTCCCGGAGGGCCTCCTCCGCCTGCCTCTTCTGCCGCTCATGCTCCAGATGATCCAAGGCGAAGGAAATATCGGCAGCCGCCTCCTCGAACAGGACGATCTCCTTGTCCCTGAAAAAGGACGGCTCCGAGGCATATGCCATGAGGGCGCCGCAGACCTGATTGTTCTGGTGGATGGGAAAGCTTCCGGAGGATTCGAGTCCCAGCCGGGTGGCAGCCTCGCGCCAGGGCAGCGTGGTGGAGTTGTTGAGAAAATTGTTGCAAATGACCGGGTGGTCCTCACGGATTGCCGCACCCGTGGGGCCCTGGCCGAGGAGGGAATGGTCGGCATAGACCTTGATCTCCTTCAAATAGGATCCCGCATCACCGGAGTGCGCCACAGGGCGAACCTCCTGGGTCACCGGATCCCGCCAGCCAATCCATGCCAAACGCAGTTGACCGCAGTCCACCAGAATCTGGCAGACTCCTGAGAGCAGCTCCTCGCGGGATGTGACATGCAGGGACAGCCCGTTCACGAGGCTGAGCGCCCGGTAGAGGCGGTTCAGGCGTTCAATCTCGTCCTCATGCTCCTTCTGATCGGTGATATCGACATGCGAACCAAGCAACTTCGAGGGGCGGCCCGTCCTGTCGTGTTCGAGGGATGCCTGGGCCAGGATCCATCGATAGGATCCATCCTTGTGTCTCAGTCGGTAGGAGATTTGGAAATTCCGGGTTGGCTGCCGGATGAAGTCTTCCAGCATCTGAAAAACATGCGCGGATTCATCCGGATGAACATGATCCCTCCATTCCTCCAGCGTGTCTCTCAGTTGATTTTTCTCGTAGCCGATCTGGCGCTTCCATTCGGCGGAGAAATACATCCGGTTCGTCTTCAGGTCCCATTCCCATAGCCCGACCTTACCTGCCTTGATGGAACGTCCCATGCGGGATTCGGACTCCCGAATCCGCCGCTCGGTCTGGTGCCGGATACGGGTGGACTCAATCGCCATGCACAGATCCCAGCCATCACCCGGGTGTGGGAGGCTGTCAGGCCATTCCAACGGGGTTACCGCTTGCAGGTAGGATTCATCCCCGGACCGGCTCAGGAAGACCACTGGAAGGTCGTGGATCCTTCGGATTTCCTGGGCTGCCAGGATCCCATCTGACTTTCTGGAAGTATGAAGCACCATGAGAATCAGGTCGGGACGATTGGATTCGATCGAGACCAGAGCGGATTTCGCATCACTGGCCAGACCTGTGATTGAATATCCCAGATCGGTCAGCCACTTCTGAAACTTGCCAGAAAGTTCATTTTCGGGGCCAACAATCAACACATGGGATAACTTCACGATTTTCTCATGTTGTGGATGCCCTCATCGCTCTTTGGTGGCGGCAGAACTGCGGGGAAGGTTTGCGCTGGGCGAAGGGCATTCCGGCTGAATGACTGACCGTGGAGAACGCCGCTCCAGATGTGGCCATCCAACCTGGCCTATTCAAATAGACCGGGGAGAAACTAGGACGGCTTGATGGCATCCGTCGTGCTGGGCAGGGAAATATCACGGCAACTCCTCGTATTATGGAAAATGATCCTTACAACACCAACTTTGCCTAGTGATGATGTTTACGCAAGCCTCTGTTTGATGGAATTTGTCGCGGCAGAAAGAATTATATTGGCGAGCGGTGATCCCGAGCCCCCGGAGGTTCATTCGGGAAAAGCTGCGGCCGGGCGGGTAGTTCGTAAAACGGTAAGAGCCGCACCCGAAGGGGTGCGGCTCTTACTCTCCTTGGCGATTTGTTTCTTCAGATCACCGAACTGTGAAAATAGCATGCCAGAGTCGAAGTGCGGAAAACATCCGGGGAATCCCTGAACGTTGACCCGGGGAATCCCTGGGTGACCGGATCCCTTCAATCCCGTCACCGGCACCATTGAACGTGGTTTAATTTTCTTGTTGACTTTGAAATGCTTACACAGTCTAACTGTGATAACAGCCATGAAAACCAAGGTTAATCTTCAATGGGGGACACTGCCACTACTGATCGCCGGGTTCCTGCTGGCGGGTGTGCCGGTGATGGGAATGCCGCAGGCGGACGGGACCAGTTCCTGCACGCGTCAGACGATAAGGCGGCTGCTGAAAGAGAACGGTGAACCGAATCCGATTGATCGTGCGCGCATCCTGAAACGACTTGAGGTGCAGCAGGCGCGGCTTGAGGCGGGTGCCAGACGCAGCACGGGGCCGCGATACGGGGATGGCCCTGAACTCCACGGCCTGAGCGGGAGCGACCGTGTGCTGGTGATCCTGGTGGAGTTCGCCGGAACGGACACATTCACATGGACACCCGGGGTCTCCACATGGGACCCATTCGGGCGTTGTGAGAGCACGGAGTTTGACGGGACCAACCTGGGGAATAGTTCAGCGTCGCGCTATTTTGCGCAGAAGTATGGCATCACCGGCGCGACGAACATCACCTACCGTGGCCCTCTGCACAACGAGATCCCGAGACCGACAGGTTCCAACGATGCCTCCGCGAAGATGATCTGGATGCCGGACTTCACGGCCGACTATTATAGGAACATCATCTTTGGCAACGGGTTGACCTTCGATTTCAGCCGCGAGGATGGTTCGGTGGTCCACGAGGATTACACCGGGAGATCGGTGCGGGATTATTATGAAGATCTGTCCGGCGGTGCCTACACAATCGACGGCACAGTGCTGGGCTGGGTTCAGGTGACGAATTCGGTCTGGTGGTATGGGGCGGATGGCCTGCCCGGGGCCCGTTCATGCTCCCAGCGGCCTGCGGACAATGGCGCGATTCCGGGGAAGGGCAATGCCCGTTCGCTGGTGGCCGACGCCCTCAGGAGCGCGAAGGCCGCATACCCGAATTTCAACTGGGCTGAATACGACCAGAACGGGGATGGCTACATCGACCGGCTGTGGATCATACATTCGGGGCTCGGGGAGGAGGATTCGCCCGCCGTGCTGAATCGCACCCCATACGGTGAAGGGGGGATATGGTCACACTCCTGGAGCCTTCCTGCACCCCTGGAGATGGCCCCCGGAGTTTCGGCCTACAGTTACATCATGATGCCGGAGAACGCCGGGATAGCGGTGCTCGCCCATGAGTTTGCCCATAATCTTGGGGCGATTGATTTGTACACCTATGGGGATGGCCAGGCCTCGTCCGGACTCTGGACATTGATGTCGGACAGCTGGGTCGGTTTCCCGCTGGGATTCCTGCCCGAAGCGATGGATCCGATGCACCTCGACCAATGGGGCTGGCTCAGTCCGCTGCTGGTCTCTGACCCTTCGAAGGTTTACAGGGTGCAGCTGGGGCAGGCGAGCCGCTTTCCGAAATCTCCCAATCTGGTGCGTGGCGTGAAAATCCAGCTTCCAAAAACCAGCGTGCCGCTGGCGGTCCAGCCCATTGGCAATGGCCAGTGGTGGGGGGGTGCGGTGAACTCTGGTGACAGCCGCATGACCCTCCGCCAGCCGATCCACATTCCTTCGGGCGACGCGACGCTGCAATTCAAGGCCGCCTACGACGTGGAGGCGGGTTACGACTTTTTGTATGTTGAAGTCTCCCCGGACGCCGGTGCCTCGTGGCAAACCGTGGCGAGCTACACGGATACCAGTGGCAGTTATCCCGCCTACCTTCCCGTGAGCCTTTCGCTGGCGGGATTTTCCGGCAAGGATGTCCTCCTGCGGTTCCGGTATGCGACGGACGGATATGTGCTGGGGGATGGGCCATTCCTGGATGAAATCGTTGTGAAGTCCGGCGGGCAGGTGCTGCTGGCGGATAATGCAAACACGGAGAGCGGCCTGTGGGCTTACACGGGTGGATGGGAGATAAACGGTGGCATGTCCACCAACGGCAGCACCCAGTGCTATCACCTCCAGTGGCGCAACACCAGCAGCTCCGGAGGCTACGACCAGGCGCTTGGGGATCCACGCTACCGCTTTGGCCCCGTCAATTCAGGCATGGTGGTCTGGTATCAAAACGACCGGTATGGCGACAACAGCATCGCGAATTACATGAACGACGGCCCGTCCTTCGGGCCCAAGGGCCACCTGCTGGTGGTGGATGCCCATCCGGAGCCCTTTGTCGATCCATACTGGGAAAATCTTGGTTTTCTGGGGGACCGGGGGGTAGCCTTCTCCCGCGGTTCGATGCGGGATGCCCCGTTCAGCCAATGGGCGACATTTGATTTTCACCTCGATCCGCCGTATGTCTTCGAGGGTGCCGGCTTTGCGGGGAGGCCTGCTGTGCCACAGTTTTCGGATGCCACCGGATACTACCCGGGGCTTCTCGAAATGGGGAGCAACAGCTGGTGGACGGCGCAATGGGATGCCAGCACGGTCCTGCCATCCACGCGGTTGTACGGGCCGCGGGGCCAGGGTTATGTGGCGGGCAGGCCGGTTCAGAACGTCATTGCGACGCGGGGATTTATCGGCACCAACGAAGTGATGCTCTACCGCACCAACCTGATCGCAACAGGAACGGCTTTGTCCGGTGGCGATGGCAATCCCGGCAGCGTGGGCGGTGCATACGGCTGGAATGTCCGTGTGGTGCACCAGACCGACAGTTGGGCCGAGGTGGTCATCTGGAACAAACACTCTGAATCACTGGATGATGATGGGGACGGGGTCCCGAATTGGAAGGAAGCCCTGGCCGGCACGGACCCGAATGATCCAGCCTCCCTCCTGCGCATCTCCCGGGCTGCCTGTGCCGGGGCGGACAACCATCTCCGGCTGGAATGGCCCGGTGCGACGAACCGCACCTACCGGGTCTTGTGCGGCAATTCCCCGGGTGGCCCCTTCGCCCCCGTTTCCGCAGGCATGCCGGGAACTCCCCCGCTCAATTCCTGGGATGACGCGGTACCGGCCGTTTCCGAGCGTTATTACCGGCTTGAGCTTGAATAGGGGCAAATCCGGGAGCGGCCTTGGTGAGATGGAAGGTTTCAGAATGTGCTTCTATAAACGATAAAAGCCGCACCCGAAGGGGTGCGGCTTTTATTCTCCTTGGCGGTTACTTTCTTCAGCCCGCTTAAACCTGAACACACTATCTCAGAATCGAGGTGTCGAAAACATCCGGGGAATCCCTGAAATTGGACCCGGGGAATCCCCGGGGATCGGTTCCCGGGATGGGATTGTGGCAGGCATGGCTGAGCCAATCTCCGTGGCATTCATTGAACCTGCAGCCGGTAGTAGCGTTTTGGATGGCGCATGGCATCACGGTCAACGAACTGGACCGGGTTCCTTGTCACCGTGAGGGCTTGCAGCGGGGTCCACACCTTCAGATCGGTTGAGGCTTGAATGATCAGGGTCTGACCGACGCATCCGTAGAAGACCACACCCTTGCTGCCATCGGCGATGGGGATCAGCCGGGCGATGCCGGGCTGCAGGGAATTTGTGGGGATCAGGATGGGTTGAGGCGGCAGCACCAGGACAACGGCGGGATCGCTCGCGACAGTTCCGTTGGCATTGGCCACCTGGGCGAAGTAGGTGCCGGCATCCGCATAGGTTGCCGACGACACGGAATAGGAACTCCGTGTGGCACCGGAGATGTTGGTCCCATCCCTGTTCCACTGGTAGGTGAGTGTGCCGGTGCCGATTGCGATGACCTGCAGTGTGAAGGCGTTGGTGACGGTGACGATGGTGGTTTCCGGACTCTGTGTGATCACCGGCAGTTGTCTGACTGTGATCAGGGCGCCTGCGCTGGTGGCGGTCCCATCCGCATTTCTGACGATGCAGGCGTATGTTCCCGCCTGGGAGGGCTGGATGTTCTGGATGGAAAGGATGCGGCTGGAGACGCCGCCGATCGGCTGGCTGTTGAGTGTCCACGAGTAGGTCATCGGCTCCCTGCCGCTGACGGTGACTTCAAGATCAACCGAACCGCCCTGATTCACGGTTCTGCCTGCGGGGTTGGAAACGACCGCAGGTGGATAGATGATCGTGATCGTTGCGACGGTGGAGGTTGAGACGCCCACGGCGTTGCTGGCCGTGCAGAAGTATCCTCCCTCGGAGATGACCTGTGCGTTTGTGATGGCGAGGCCCGCACTGGTTGCGCCGGAGAGCGGGTTGCCATTTCTGTGCCACTGATAGCGGACCGGAAGGGTGCTTGTGGCGGCGACATACAGGTTGGTCGATTTTCCGAACGGAATCGAGCCCCCCCTGGGATGCGTGGTGAAGGAAGGCCGTTGGAGGACCGTCAGTGCCACCGGGGAGGTGTTCACCGCGCCATCCGAATTGACGACGTTCACGTAGTAGTTCCCGGCGTGTGCAGTCTGCGCGGCGAGGATGACGTGGTTGCTCGAATTGGCTCCGGCGACGGGTGATCCATCCTTGTACCATTGATAGGTTAGAGGGGTGCGGCCATCGAGGGTGGCGGTGAAGGTGTGGTTCGATCCGGGAAAGACGCTGGCCGTCACCGGGGCTTGAATGACCGATGGAGGCGCGAAGACGTTCACCAGACTGATGTTGAAGCTGGCGCTCCCGGCGACATTCGAGGCGAAGATGGAGTAGGTGCCCTCGCTGGCAAACTGGATGTTGGTGATTGTGAGGGTTGCGGCGGTAGCCCCGGCGATGCTGCTGCCGTTGCGCTTCCACTGGTATGACATCGGGGTTGTTCCGTTGATTGCCGGCTGCAGGATCAGGGTTGTCCCCTTTGCAGGATTCTGATTTCCGATGCCACCGGGAAAATAGGGGGCCGTGTTCACGGCCACCGCACTGGACTGGCTTGTGGCGCTGCCGTCGGAATTGGCCACCGTCGCAAAATAGGTCCCTGCGTTGGCGGGCTGGACGTTTGCGATGGAGAGGCATGAGCTGTTTCCGCCGGCCTGCAGCGGCGCACCATCCTTGAACCACTGGTAGGAAAGCGGGGATCTGCCGGTGGCACTGATTGAGAGGGAAAGCGTGGCACCCGGATTCAATGTTTTGGAGGCTGCCGGCTGGGTGGTGATGACCGGGGGATCCTTGACGGCGAGAGGAACGGAAACGCTTGTGACTTTGCCGTAGGGATTCGTGATCCGCACGGAATAGTAACCTTCGTTCGAGGTTTTGATGTTGGTTAGAACCAGAGTGCTGGATGTCTTGCCGGAGATGGCGCACTCACCGGAATACCATGCATAGGAAAGCGGCGGGGTTCCTCCCGCGACCACGGTGAAGGTGGCGGTGCCCCCCACAGAGGCGGAAGTGCCGGAGGGTTGGGTGATGATCGAGGGTGGCACACAGACGGTGACGGTGAATGGCTGGGTTGAGACGCTGCCCGCCCCGTTTGAACAGAGCACCGAGTAGGTGCCGGCAGACCATGCCTGGATGTTGGAGAGGGTGAGGCTGGTTGCTGCAGTTGTGGCCACAGCAATCCCATCCCGCATCCACAGGCAGGAGGTTGCGTTGGTTGCCGAGAATCGGAGTGTCAGAGTGCATCCCTGGGTGGATGTCATTGATACCGGCTGGGAGGTGATGCCGGGCGGGTAGAGAATGGAAAGCTGGGCACTGGCGCTGAGCACTCCGCCATAGGCATTCGTGATGCCGACGCTGTAGGCCCCCTGATGGCTGGATGTGAGGCTGCCCAGGCTGAGGCTGGCCCCGGTGGCACCTGCAAGATTCACGCCGTTGCGCTTCCACTGGCAGGTGAGGGGGGCAGTTCCTGCTGCGACAACGGAAAGGGTCACTCCCGATCCGGCAATGGCTGTGACATTTGCAGGCTGGCTGAGGATGGCCGGGGGGATCTGGTCGGCGGGATCGTGGGAAAGGGAGGCCGTGAGGCTCGTGGCTGTGCCATCCACGTTGGTGGCGAGAAGCTGGTAACTTCCGAAGTCGGTGGACTTGATGCTGGAGATTGCAAGGGTTGAACCTGTCGCACCCGGAATGGGGACTCCCTGTTTTTGCCATTGGAGGGTGAGCGGAAGACGGCCCGTCACCTCGGTTGCGAGCAGGAATGAGCTTCCGATGGCGACAACTCCACCCACAGGCTGGAGGGAGATGACCGGGGGTTGGGACACACGAACCCAGGCCTGGCGGCTGACCGCTTTGGCCACGGCGTTTTCAACAGACACCTGATACATGCCTTCCTGTTGTGCGGTGGCGTTCAGGATGGCAAGCTTGCTGGATGTGGCACCCGCGAGGTTCGTTCCTCCGAACTGCCACTGGTATGTCAACGGCGTGCTGCTCGTGGCCGAGACGGTCAGGGTCGCGGAGCGGTTGGTGGGGAATAGCATCACATCCTGGGGCTGCACGCTGATGGCGGGAGGGTTGTCGATGGTGAGGATGGCCGCCTGACTGCCGGCCGAGCCATCCATGCCTGTCACGGAGACCGCATAGGATCCCGCCGAGGAGGTTTCGACGGCACCCAGGGAGAGCATAGCGCCGGTTGCCCCCGGCAGAGGCGTCCCATTCCAGGACCATTGATAACTGAGGGTCCCCCGTCCCGTGGCGACGACACTGAATGAGGCCTGTTCACCGGGCTTGATGGACAGGCTGGCTGGCTGCGTGAGGATGGTTGTGGGAATTTTCAGGGTCACCGTGGCGGTTCTTGAGGTGACAGACCCGGCCTCGTTGGCCACGCGCACCCGGTAGGAACCCTCCGCATTGGTGGAACCGACGATGGTCAGGTTTGCAACGGTTGCCCCGCTGAGGTTGGCCCCGTTCAACATCCACTGCCAGGTGGTGGTGCCACCGGTTTGGACACCGACGGAGAGCACGGTCGAAACACCCCGCAGCACGAGGGCATCCTGCACATCCGTTGTGATCACTGGCGGGTTGATGAGGGTCAGACCTGCAACCGCACTGGCCGTCAAACCATAGGCGTTGACGACCTCCACATTGTAACTCGCGACATCGGCGTCCGCCACGTTCTGAAGAATGAGGCTGCTATTCGTGGCACCTGCGATGGGGGAATGATTCTTGTACCACTGGAATGAGACTCCGATCGGGTTGAGGCATCCCACCGAGTAGGTGGCGCTGGCCCCCCGCACAACGGTTGCACTGGCCGGCTGCCGGGTGAGGGTCGGGGGCAGGGCCAGAACCGTCACCACCGTTGCTGTGCTCCTTGCCGAGCCGTCGGGGTTTGTAACGGTCACCTGGTAGGCCCCGGCGTGATTGGTCTGAACATTCGGCACCAAAAGTGTGCTGCCGGTCTGGCCCGGCAGTGCTGCCCCCTTGAACGTCCAACTGTAGGTCAGCGGTGCCCTGCCGGTCACCCCCACGGTCAGTTGGAGATCGGCATCCGGGTCGATGGCGAGAGTGGCAGGCAGGTCCGTGGTGATGGTGGGTGGCTGGGTTTGGAAAGAGACGGAAACCGCCCCGCTGCTCGCCGTCCCATCGGAGTTGGAGGCCTTGACTGTGTAGGTGCCCGCGATGGTGGGCTCCACGCCGGGGATGACCAGGCTGGAGCCTGTCTGTCCCAGGATGGCGCTGCCGCCTTTGTACCACTGGTAGGTGATGGGTATCACTTCGCTGGTTGCGCTGGAGGAGAGAGTCAATGTCTCACCGAGGCGGACGGTGGTGTTGACGGGTTGGAGGATGAAGGAGGGCGGATCCTTCACGGTGATCCGCGCGGCCCGGGATGCCACACTTCCAGCGGTGCTGATGGCCGTCAACTGGTAGAGGCCCGCCTGGTTGAGCTGGATGCCGGCCAGGGTCAGGCTCTGGCTTGTCGCCCCCGGGAGTGGGGCCCCGTTGAAGGTCCACTGGTAAGTGCAGGGGATCAGGCTGGAGACCAGCGCAGAGAGAACGGCGGAGTTGCCCTTGGTCACGACGCTGTCGGATGGCTGGGTGGTGATGGATGGCGGGATGATGACGGTCAGACGGGCTGCCAGGCTTGCATCCGTCCCGTCCGCATTGGACACGACCACACGGTAATCACCGGCATGGGAGGTCTGAATCGCCGGGAGAGAGAGGGTGGAATTGGTGGCGCCGGGGATGGGCGCGTTGTTCAGCGACCAACTGTATGTCATGGGGGCCCGCCCCTGGACGGTGACGGAAAGGTTTGTGGAGAATCCCTGTGTGACGGTCAACGCCACAGGCTGCACGATGATGAGCGGCGGAAATGAAATCGAGAGGCGGACCGGCACGGAGGAGGTGGATCCGATCCGGTTTGTCACCGTGAGCACGTAGGTCCCCTCGTTGGTGAGGGTCGCAAGCGGTATGGAGAGGGAAGCGTTGGTGGCTCCCGGGAGCGTGACACCCTCGAACCTCCACTGGTGGGAGAGGGGTGCGCCGCCAAGGGTGGATGCCGTGAAAGCAGCGGTGGTTCCAAAGGGGATGCTTCTGTCCGTCGGGGCGGACACAAGCCTGGGGAGCAGATAGGTCGTAATGGCGGTCCCGTCCGATGTGGCGCTTCCGTCCGGATTCGAGGCGGTGACGGCATAGTCTCCATCCAGGGAGGATTGAAAATTGCTGATCACGAGAATCGCGGATGTCTGGCCTGCGAGGGTCGTCCCGTTCTTTGACCAGACATACGTCATGGGCGCCCTTCCCTGGAATCCGGGGGCCAGGGTGAGGACCTTCCCCTCGTCCACCGACATTGTGGCGGGGGCGGTGATGCGCGGGGGATCCTTGACGATCAGTGAGGCGACGGTGCTGGAGCAAGTGCCCAGCCGGTTGCTGACCGTGACGGAGTAGGATCCGGCCTGATTGGTCTGGAGGTTGCCCAGCGTCAGGTCAGCGGCATTCCCGCCCACCCGGGAACCGTTGAAGGTCCAGTAATAGGAGAGCGGCGCCACACCGGTGGCTGTGACGTAAAAGGATGCGTTGCCCCCTGCTGTGCCGGTGTTGTTCCGGGGTTGGGAACTGATGGCAGGGGGCATGTTCACCGAAAGGGTTGCGGCAGAGGATGTGACACTGCCATCGGGATTTTCGACCACCACCTGATAGCGTCCGGCATCGTCGGGGGCTGTCGCAGGGATTGAGAGACTGCTGCCTGTGGCTCCTGGAATCAATGCTGAGTTATGGGACCATTGATACGACATGGGGGTCCGGCCTGTGGCAGAGACCGTGAAGGTCGCGGCGGCTCCGAGATCTGCCGCCAGATTCTGGGGTTGCTGGGGGATGACCGGCGGATCGAGCACCGTCAAGGTTGCGGGGGTGCTGTTCAGGGTTCCGGCCGGGTTGTTGATGACCACATGATAGGTTCCTGCATTTGTGAGTTGGACATTTTGCAGGCGGCAGGAGCTGTAAACCTGGTTAGTGAGGGAAACACCGTTCCTGAACCACTGGTATGTCACGGGGGCGGTTCCGGTTGCAGCGACATAGAAGATGGGTGTGGAGCCTTTGGCTGCCGTGGTGTTGGTGGGCTGGAGGGTGATGGCCAGGGCGTCATACACGCTCACAGAGGCATTCGTGCTGGTGGTGATTCCCTGCGGGTTCGAGATCTGGACCTGGTAGGAGCCCGCTTCTGCGGATTGGATGTTATCGAGGGTGAGAAATGAATTCGTCGCGCCGGGAAGGATGATCCCGTTTTGCAGCCATTGATAGAGCAGGGGCATGAAGCCGGAGGCATCGACTGTGAGGTTTGCCGACTGGCCCCTGGGAAGCCCGAAGCGCTGGGGCTGCTGAGTGATGTTCGGTGGGGTGGCGAGCAGGAGGCTGGCCTCGGCGCTGCGGGATGTGCAGGTTGCGATGGTCACATCCACAAAGTAGGAGGTCATGTCCGACGACTTGATGCCGGTCAAAAGGAGTTCCCGGTTGGTGGCCCCCGGGATCGGCACCCCGTTCGCATGCCACTGGTAGGTCACCCACAGGGTATCCACAACCACTGAAAACAGGGCATTGCCCCCAACCTCGCCGATCTGCGAGACCGGCTGTTGCACAAAGGACGGGGCATTGCCGACATTGACGAGGGCGGTCGAGGATTGAACCACCCCGGCGGAGTTGCTCACGATGCAGTAATAGAGTCCCTCGGTGTCGAAATCGGCCTCGGGGATCGTCAGGGTGGAGGTGCTGACACCCAGCGGAAGCTCATCCTTATACCAGGAGAATTTGGGTGCTGGAATTCCATAACCGGTGACCGAGAGGGTCAGAGTTGTTCCCAGGAGGAGGTTTTGTGAGAGAGGCTGTTTTGCGATGAACGGGGCCAGAGGGGTGGTTCCATCCTGGAAATTTGCCATCAGGGCGGTGTTGTTGGTCATGACCACCTGGATGCTGGTGGAGAGGCTCGTTTGAGTTCCGGACCAGGCGAGGAAATTGCCCTGGGCACTCAGGTTGAGGACGGATCCCCGGGGAACCGTGACGGAGCCGGAGACATTTGTCCCGCCCAGCAAAATCGAGCCGGTTCCGTTTTTGGTGAGCGTGAGGGTGGCGGTGGGTGGCGAGCGCAACGCGGCGATGGCGGCCGCCCGCTGGTTGATGCCCAGGGCGTTGTTTTCGTTGGCCGTGCCCACCGGGACACCCAGGAAGCTGACGTTCGGGTTGGAGAAATAGCCGAGCCGGACACCCGGATAGGACATCACCGTGCCCCAGCGGACGTTGTTGGCGAGGAAGTTGTAGCCGTAGGAGTAGGGGTAGAAACCGGGGCTGGTGGCATTGGCGCGGTCATGGTGGCATCCGAGGTTGTGTCCCAGTTCGTGGGCGAAGACGTAGTGGCCGACGATGTAGGCCACCTCGATGGCCGTGTAGGCGAGGTCGCTTCCGGCAGGGAGCAGGTAGCCGATGCCTGCATAGTAGGGGTCGCGGGCGTTGCAAAAAAGGGATACCATGTCGGCCCCGTATTGGTTGCGCAATGTCTGGGCCTCCTCCATGTAACCATCCCCGGAAAAGGCGACACGCCCCAGCTCGGTGGCGAGGGAGCCGGATTCCGTGTAGGCGGGATTGACCGGGACGATTCCCACGAGGTTGACTGTGACATAGACCTGGCTGTCCAGAAACGCCTGATTGGCCTCCGCCGCCGCCTGATTGGCGAGGGTGATGATGGCGGCATCCCCCCCGACCCTGGCTGCCGCACTGGCGGTGTAGAGGACCAGCACGTCGATGGAGATGGGGTTCGCGGCATCGGCCACCACCAGACTGCCCGCGCCAAGATCCAGCTTTCCAATTCTGGGCGGGGCATTGGTGATGGCATCAATCCCGCCCGCGGGTAGTTTGGGGATTCTTGAGAGGTTTGTGCTGGTGGGGGTGAGGGTCAGCAGATAGCCCTCGCCTGTTTTCATTGAAAGTGTTGCCGATGTGGCGTTTGTGCGGAAAAGGAACAGGGCGGTTCCCTGACTCCCCTCGGCTGTCTGGAGGAGGGCGGTGGCCGGTTTGCCAAAGCCGCCCCTGGTGAGGTAAACGACCTGGTACGTCTTGTTCGATATCTCAACGCTGGCCGGTTGAAGCAGCTGCCCGTTGCAAATGGCAACGTGGAGGCAGAGAAGCACGATGGTTCTGATCCAGTGGTTCATAAGTGGAGATCAAACAGGGTGGTGGGGCGAGGGGGGGGACCGGGGAGGTGACGACCCTGGCGGGAAATCGGGATTCGTAGCATCGGGGTTGGCCGCCCGGCAAGGGGGTGATACAGACCCGGGCAATGCCGGTCCTCGCCCCATTGTGATGTGGGGACAGACTGTGGCACGCCGATTTGTTGAAGGGCGGAGATCATCGCATCCATGCGCACGGTTTCATCCGGGGGCGGTTTCGCATCATGCGGAAGCCCGTTGGCGGGGCTGCCCCCGTATCCGAAGCAAGTTGCGCCTTTTGCAGCACATCACACCGTGCTGGCGGTGGGGTGGATTCGACACACACCCAGCGCACCTGCGTGGTGCTTGCTCCGAACGTTCGGCCTTTCCGGCCTAACGGTGAGTTATCGGCCGGTTTTCGGATTACTTTAGCGGAAATTTTTTTACGAAGATTTTCACGTGTGACCGGCGGATGCCCATCCCCCACATACCGGTTGGGGGAATTGGCCTCGTCGCTCAGCAGCGATTTGCATACGTGGGGGCTTCAAACCCGGGCCCTGTGTGGTATGTTGGGAAGTGGGCATTAATGGTCGAAACGTGAAAGCTCTCCGGAGTTTTGGAAGACCGACCACAGATCAGGATGGTGGCCGACAGCAGGTTTTTGAAAGTTGGCAGGGGGCTGCTGGGGGGGTAAAAAAAGTCTTGCAGCGTTGTGAAGAGAAGTCTAGTTATGTCAAATATGGAGCCTTCAGTTGGAGGTAATCGAGGGGATGGGGTCAGTAATCCGTCACAGCAAGCTATGATGGAAAGTCCATCGTTTTACTCGACTTCACGCAGGTGCCAGCGTCTTTCCCAAATGGTTTTGTTTCAATTCGAGCGTATGGGGGGAGCCTGTTGCTCAACACAGATTGCGCCATCTTTATGATCCCGGAGCAACTTTCGATTCTGGTGGTGGAGTGTGATGTCGTTGAGTCTGGCATCATTCAGGATGTGCTTTCCAAAGTCGGGTTGGTGAAGTTTTCGGTCCAAACGGCAACACATCTGGAGGATGCCCTCGAGCGGTTGAAGGACAAGAGGATCGATGTTGTGGTGCTGGACATGGGGTTGGGGGGCGGGGAAAGTTTGACAACCTTTCGTGAGTTGCGGAAAGCTGCCCCGGGGGTGGCGCTCATCATTCTGATCGGCCCCGGTCAGGACGAGCAGGCGGTTGTCGCGATGCGCGAGGGGGCGCACCAATGGCTGCTCAAGGGGGAAATCACCGGGAGTGTCCTCATGAGGGTGCTGTTGTATGCCTTTGAATGCCACCGGACCGAGATTAGAGAGCGTCTTGCGCGGCAGACTCTCGAGATGCTCAACAGGCAGCAGAATCTGGAGGAAACCATTCTAGAGTTTCTACGCTTAGTCAAACGGGCCATCGACTTTGATGCTGTCGGCATCCGCCTGCGGGACGGAGATGACTTCCCCTATTACCAGACCATTGGCTTTTCCGAGGCCTTTATCTGCGCAGAGCGTTTTTTGTGTGCCAAGGACAGGACGGGAGAGGTTTTGCGGGATGACGTTGGGGATCCGGTTCTCGAATGCATGTGCGGCAACATTCTTCGCGGACGGACGAACACTGTTTTGCCGTTCTTCACTGATGGAGGCAGTTTTTGGACCAACAGCACCACGAAACTTCTGGCAGGCACAACAGAGAAGGACCGCAACGGTCGCACCCGGAATCGGTGCCATAGGGAGGGCTATGAGTCCGTGGCGCTGATCCCTTTGCGGAACGCCACGGAAATAATTGGGTTGCTGCAGCTCAACGACCAGCGCACCAACCGGTTCACCCCGGGAATGATCCAGTTTTTTGAGGGATTGGGTGCCAGCGTTGGGATTGCACTCCAGCACAAAAAGGCCGAGGGAATGCTGCGCGATAGCCAGCAGAGGCTTGAATTCGTGCTGCAGGGGGGAGGGTTGGGGAGTTGGGACTGGTATCCGCAGACGGGGGATGTCGCCTACAGCGAGTTGTGGGCCGCCATGCTCGATTACTCACCCGAGGAGGTGCAACCCTCGGTGGACTTTTTCAAGCAGCACCTTCATCCGGACGATCTTCCCTCAACCCTTGAGCGGTTGATGGCCCATGTCGAGGGGCGCACGTTGATCTATGAGTCGGAGCACCGGTTGCGTGCGAAGTCGGGAGCGTGGAAGTGGGTTCGTGACCGGGGTCGGATCGTCGTGAGGGACCAGGATGGACGCCCGTCGCGTGTTGCGGGGGTGGTGGAGGACATCACAACCCGAAAACTCGTTGAATCGGCCCTTCGCGAGAGTCGGGCCAACCTGGCCCGGGCGGAATTGTTCTCCCACATGATGGTGACGCAGATTGGTTTGGACGGGCGATGGCTCAAGGTCCCCCCGCTGCTGTGCAGGCTGCTGGGCTATGAGGAGGCTGAACTGCTGGCACTCAGGATCCAGGATGTGCTTCATCCGGATGATGCAGAGTGCGACTGGTGGCAATACCAGCGGATCCTGGTAAGCGACATCAAATCCTTCAGCACCGAGAAGCGGTTTGTGGCGCGCAATGGCAGGCAGCTCTGGCTGGATGCCAGCGTTTCGCTGGTCACGGATGACCGGAATCAACCGGAGCGCTTTTTGACCTACCTGCGAGACATCACTGAGCACAAGCAGGCGGAGGATCGGATCCGGATGCAGGCGGAGTCTCTGGACCTGGCTCACGATGCGATTGTCGTGCTTGATTTGTCGGGGCGAATTCTCTCATGGAACGGGGGCGCCCACCGGCTGTTCGGGCGGAGCCCGGAAGAGACGATCGGTCAGGAGTTCATCCGGTTGCTCTCGGAGAAGGAAACCGGGCAGATGCGGGCCTGCCTTGAGCAGACACTGCGCACGGGACTTTGCAACAGGCGCCTTGAAAAATTGACCCGGGCGGGTGTAAAGGTGGAGGTCCAGAGCAGTTGGCGCCTGCTGAAGAGTCAGGGCGGCCTGCCCCAGGCATTCCTGATCGTGGAGACAGAAATCGGGCAAACCATGCCGGACTGAGATCTGCAAGGAAGAGGATACTGACTGGAACCAACTATGGTGCACGCAGGCGGTAGAATTCCTGAGCGGGTCCCGGGAGTGCGCGGCGATACTCAAACATCCCGTTCGTGCTTACAACACCGCCCTTGAGCGGTATCCACAAGACGGGTGGGGAACGATTCGTGGTGGCCTCGACAGAGTAACCGACGTAATTAAGCGGCCAGGTCAGGACAGCGGCATTCCCCTCAAGATGCAAACCCATCGCCGGTCCCGGCGGGGTGAGCACGATTATGCCGGGATAGTGCAGCCTGAAAAATTTCCGCGCTGCCAGATCTGTGCGCGACTCCCTGTATTCGAAATTGGGGCCGACGCGGAAATAAGGCCCAGCCACAGGGGACCACGCGAGCCCCGTAGGCAGTTCGGTGGCCGCTTCCAACGAAAATCTGTCATAATTAGTGCTCCAATAAACGACGAGCAAGGCCGGATCGAGTCGGATGAACAGACCCAGATTGGCGTAGTTGACGCTCGGCGGATTGGGGGCAACCCGCACGGAACCGGCAAAATCAATCGGAGCACCGGGCGAAGTTGGCAGCAACCTGGGTTGACAATGACAGGCCGAACCATCGCTCGAAACGGGAATGACCCAGAGCCCGTTCACGCCACCTATGCGGCCCGCCGTCACCAGTTTGTCGCCACCCGGCGTCCAAACCGCTCCGTTGGGAAAACCGTTAGTGCTGCCGGACAGTGCGGTGATTTGATAAATGTTGGTTTGTCCGACAAGTGAGACCACCCACAAATTCCGGCCGGCATCCAGCAATGGGCTGATATTCGGATCGTCGGCGACGACGAGGCGTGTGCCATCCGGCGACCAGGCGGGCCAGCGGGGACTCGGAATATTGAGGTGGAGATTCTGGCGCGTGGCCAGATCGGATGTTGCGAGGTAGAGGCCGGTGCTCCCGGGATAGATGACTTGCAGGGCCACGCTACCATCGACTGAATTGACAGCGGGCGCGCCCTGCCGGGCGTCGAGGCCCAACGGAAACACCACTGGCGGTGTGGACAAACCAATCTCCCAGAACAAACCGTCCACGGCAAATATCAGATTTGTGCCATCGGGCTGCCAGTCGTAACCAACAAAACGATTGTTGCGAGTGGTCCAGCGTCTCTCCTGACCGGCTGGAAGATCGCGAAGCCAAAGGCTAAATTGGTTGGTGAGCGGATCATTCTCCCGCCAAAACGCAAGCCATCGTCCATCAGGTGACACTCTCGGCTCGCGGCCGCTTGTGATGAAGGTTTCCCGAGTGCCATCCAGATCGATCGCCCAGATCGACGGGGCGGTGTTGTTGCCACGGCGGCCATAAAACACCGTGCCACCGGTGGAAATATGTGGAATGGTCGGATCCACGGCGGGCGGATTCGTGGGGCTGCCCGGCACCGTTACGATCGGCTCAGCCGGGACGGTGATGTTGCCCAATGCGTATGTGGCACCCTGAGTGCGCCCGGGCACTCCGCCGGCAGTCTGGCCGTAAAATTGAATCGTCGCGTCGTTGGTCAGGGGGAATGGCGCAGCGTAGAGCTGCCAGGCACCGGTAGGGGTCGCCCGGTAATGCACGACATCCGCCGCGTTCAGGCGGGAGAAGGAAATCTGGATGGGACCCGCATAGGAACCTGACGGCGGGGAAATCGTCACGACGCTCGATTCGGGCGCCCGGGCCGGGCTGTAGCTGAAAAATGAAACGTCTTCGCGATATTGGTTGGCCAAGACGTAAACCGTCCCAGCTGGCGGAGGGCCGAAGTTGTTTGTGCCCGGATTGCCCAAACCGATGGTGCTGCCACCGTCGGCCTCAACCCGCACGGCCATCGTTCCAGGGAAACCGCTGATCGCGCTGCTCCACGCCGGCGCACT
The DNA here is from genome assembly GCA_903913865.1 of uncultured Verrucomicrobia subdivision 3 bacterium. Classification (GTDB taxonomy): domain Bacteria; phylum Verrucomicrobiota; class Verrucomicrobiia; order Limisphaerales; family UBA8199; genus UBA693. The sequence goes on along the minus strand of CAIWMU010000180.1, from coordinate 619 downwards.
CAATGTGGCGACGAGGCTGGAGGCGGTGCTGAGGAAGGGCTCGATCTGGAACAGCCAGACATTTCCGCGCGTGGCGACGGACGTGACAGCAGGGAGGGCACTGCTGCTGGTCAGGATATAATCGTTGCCGGACTGGGTGAAAATCCTGGCCTGGCTGGAAGGGTGTGAACTCGAAGACCCCGAAAGCAGGGCGAACCTGCCAAATCCCAAGGGGACCACCCCATCCACCACATCGCCGGACGCCCCTCCGCCGATGGAAAACCCCACCTGCAGTTCGTCATTTGTGCCCGCCGGTCGCACGCCCACGACACCATCCCCAAACTGGATCACGGCAAAACCATTGGTCCCCTCGTCCACGAAATAGACACGCTGAATGGCGGAGGAGAAGGAGGTTGTGATTGGCGTGCTGAGCAGATAGTCCTTACCGCTTGTGATGATTCGCTGAACCGTGAGGTTCGACTGACCGGGCACGTAAAAAAGGTTCTTCCGGAATCTTCTGGTGATTTTCAATTGGCTGGTGTGGTTGATGTGTGAAAAATGGAGAAGAGCCTTTAAGGAATGGGGGCCGGGGAATGATGACGTTGCAAAGCGTGGCTGATGGGTTGGACGTTGGGCGAAC
>CAIWMU010000179.1 GCA_903913865.1 uncultured Verrucomicrobia subdivision 3 bacterium | reverse complement strand
GGGGCGCGTAAAGAGAAATTCATGGAAATCGACAGTTATAGTCCCTACAAAGCAAGAATCAAAATTCCAACCGTTGTCTATCAACCACTTACAGAAGTCATACCCCCCTGTCCAGGGGGTGGGGTGCGAAAGTCGGGTTAGGGAATGTCCTCACCGTCCCCGGTAATCTCAATGCCGACCGAGACGCCCTGCCCTCCTGCGGGCAGCCTCTCGCTGCATTCGGCAAGGATGGAAAGGATTTTGAAAAAGGCCTCCCCGAAGAATCCCTTGATGTCGTTCTCCAGTTCGTCGTGCCGGTTGGCAAGCTGCGCCAGGCAGGTGAGATCATTGCGAATGGCAAACGCGTGATGTTTCACGGATTCCACCCGCGTCATCGGTTTGCCGAATGTGAGCCCAACCCGCTGCCGGGTGACTCTGGCGTAGTCCTGAATCTCCTGGATGGTCAGGTCCCGGTCCAACCCGCCCTCAAGTTTGGAGATGGCGCTCTGGGACAGGCCGAGGGCACTGGCCATTTCGGCCTGAGTCAAGCCCGCCGCATGACGCATCCTGGCAAGGTGATCGACCACCCGGGTCTCATCTTCCAGCTCGTGGACCTTGTTCTGGATCTCCTGAGGGATTTCCTCGGCCTGCATCAAATCAGCCAGTGACCCGTATTTTTTTGGGGCAGACCGTTTTTGGTGTGTCCCGGATGCGTTTTTCATAATTGTCTTTCCTGTTTCACGGGGCTCCGTGCCCGCCCCTAAAATGGGTGTTCACAAACTCCTTGCAAAATTCCACATCGGAATGCTGCGTGGACTTTTCGCCAATGGCCAGCATGTGCACCGTCCTGGTTGCGTCATCCGCGTAGGTGTAGAGCCGTGTTTCCTGCAAATTTCCACCTCCGCCCTTCTGGTCAACCGCCACCACACCGGCAGGCTCATTGTGCAAATAACCGGCCTGCGCTGCGCGTGAGTTCTTTGAGACGTTCAACAGTTCGATCTACCTTCAAAGATTTCTAAGCACTGCCGCCAATTCGTTCGGGCGCTTTTTGGCATAGTGCTTCCTGTCTCTATCCCATCTGGCATCAGGCTGGAAGTTCCACATGGGGCAAATTTATTCCAGTGCGGAATATTGTAAAGGTGAATCAGGCGATGACCATTTTTTCCGGGGCATGTTGCCTCACTGGAAAATGTTACCGGATAGGGTTGCGAAAAGCCACAAAGCCCCCCTCTTACCTGCTTGCTCCAACTTTTGAACCGTGCCATCATACTGGTGGATGGCAGGCTTCAGAAAAGAGAGTCTGATTTGCCCGACCACCCGGGGATCATCGAACGGGTCAGATGCGCACTTTTGCGTCATCGCACCTGGAAAAGTGGATTACCACCCGACCACAAAAAGGGCTGGTAGTTTGGGGGCAGAATCTATAGTCCCTTGGTTGGTCCGGTAATTGTTTGTCAGCCGGTTGCGCCCGTAGCTCAGTTGGATAGAGCATCTGCCTTCTAAGCAGAGGGTCCCGCGTTCGAGTCGCGGCGGGCGCACCACTTCTGTATTCTTACAAAAGTGTTTCCCCTCTGGATGTAGCCGGGCCAGGAGCCGTCATGCCATCCCGATCCAGATCTAACAGGCACTTTTGCAACTACGGCCAATCACAACTCCGCATCATCAGACCAACCCGTCTCCGCTTTCTCCAACTCATGATCCATGCTCCCATCAGGGTTGGTGATGCCTCAACATCTGCCATCAGGAGGGTGCATATGTATCGAGTGAAAGCGGGGGGAATGCCTGAAAAGCGGAAGCTCATTTTGATCATAAGCTTGACGCGCTGCCGCACCCTATGCACCCTTGCGGGGATGTTAAACTGGAAGTCAAAATGCCTTGGGGCCGCGCTCGCGCTGGCAGCCCTACCCCTTTGCGCTCAAACCATTACCGTCCCCAATCACTCTTTTGAGTCGCAGTCCGCACCCGCCAGCTACCCTTTTGTTAACATCTTCGTTGACTCCTGGAAGAAAAATGCTGAGCCCGTCTGGTATTCCCCGGCCTTCGGAGCCTATGGCATCCCTTGGATCGGCACTGCCGGCGTGTTCCTCGATGTCAACCCATACGTCAACCATCAGGGCAGCCAGGTGGGCTATATGCTTGCTGTTCCCCAGGTCTCCCTCTTCCAGGATTACAGCACCTCCCCCACCCACGATTTCAACGCCACCTACGATGTCGGCAGCGCCTACAACCTGACGGTCGGAGTCTATGGAAAGAATAGCCTCGCCTTGGGCTCAACCCTCACGCTGAGTCTCTACTACCGTGACGGTCTCGACAACCGCGTAACAGTGGGCTCAACCGTTGTCACCTACGGCCCCGCGACATTTCCCGGCACCGCCCCGCTCAACCTTGTTGACTACTCCGTCAACATACCCGCCGTCCAGGCAGGCGACGCCTGGGCCGGCCAGCACATCGGGGTGGAATTGGCCTCCACGATTCCGATCGAAATGACCTCGTTCGGGAACTGGGATTTCGACAACGTCCGCATCAGCGTCGTCCCCGAACCCGCCACAACCAGCCTTCTGGGTCTGGGCGTCGGTGCCCTGCTCGTGGCCCGCTCCCGCTCACGCCGCTCGTCATAGGAATCGCCATTTACTTCGGCCAGGAGGACCACCCCTGCCATAAACCCAATGGCCTCATGAGCAGAATATCCGCTGCACTCATAGCCGTTGTCATCATCCTCGCCGCCTGCGCCACCACCTCGCAGGCGGAGAAGCTCCACGTCCCGAACAGTTCCTTCGAGACCCCGACCAGCACTTTCGTCAGCGTCAACATCGACTCCTGGCAGAAGGCTCCCAAGCCGGGCTGGTATGTTGAGGACGGCAGCTTTCTCTGGGATTACAACGTCGGGCTTTTCAAGAACACCCCCGTTGGCAGTGCTGACCACCTTGACAACTGCGATGGCAACCAATCCATCTGGCTGTTTGTCGTCCCGGAGGTCGCGTTGTTTCAGGACTATGATTCCACGGATTGGCGCAACCCGGTGCCCACGCATGCCTTCTCCGCCACATTTGAACCGGGCAAGTCCTACCAGCTCACTCTGGGGGTCAGTGGGACGGGCGGTGGCATGCTTCAGGGTGCCACATTCGAGCTTGGCCTCTACTACCGTGATGCCAACAGCAACAAGGTCACAGTGTCCTCGGTCTCCATCACCAACACCCCCACCATCTTCAGCAACAACACCCACCTTGTGGACTTCCAGGTCGATGTTCCGACCGTAAGACCCGCCGACGCCTGGGCCGGACAACACATTGGCATTCAAATGCTCTCCACTGTCACCACCAATCTACAGGGGGGCTATTGGGATCTGGACAATGTCCGCCTCTCTTCGACACTCGAGCCACTTCTTCTGAACCCTGTTTGGACCAACAACCAATTCCAATTCACCCTCAGCAGCGAGCCCGGCATCGCCGTCACCATCCTCTCGGCCACCAACCTTGCGCTCCCCCTGTCCGATTGGACGAGCCTCGGCACCCTGACCAACACCACCGGGTCCGCACCCTTTACTGATCCGACGCCAAACACCGGCAGGCGCTACTATTCCACACGGCGCGTCCCTTGAGGCAGAACCGGATGAACTCCGTGCCCACACACACCCGCGCCTTCACGCTCATCGAGTTGCTCGTCGTGATCGCCATCATTGCCATCCTTGCGGCGCTGTTGCTTCCAGCGCTCACATCCGCGCGGGACAAAGGCAAACGAGCCGTCTGCGTCTCAAACCTCCGCCAGGTTGGCATAGCCATCCACAACTACGCCAGTGACAGCGATGGCAGGATCCCCTACGGACCCAAAGCCCCCCCATTCACCAGCCCCGCCGACTTCTACCCGTCCACCGGCTCCCCCACGAGTCTGCTTTCCTTGCGGAGTGGCACCCCGGTGGGACTCGGACTCCTCCTCCAGCAATATCTGGCCACCCAGCCCAAAGTCCTCTTCTGCCCGGGCATCGACCAACCACTCGATGCCCAGGCTGAGTTGAGCAAAGTCGGCACGAACCAGGCGCAGGGCAGCTATTACTACCGGCACGGTGGCAACACACAGTTGTTTGATAACCCGGCCGTGCCCCCCTCCTCCGAAAATCTCAAGATCGACAACCTCGGCCTCAACCGCAACGGCCAGCCAATCCGCGCCCTGTCGATCGACACCCTGTTCCTTTGCCCCGAAGACCTTGCCATCTTCAACGTCAAACCCCGCACCCACCATCAGCAACGCATCGCCAATATCCTTTTCTCAGACGGACACGTCGCCACCCGACCCAACCGGGATGCCCGCTATACCGTGGACGTGCGGGACTACACACAAGTGCGCGCCTCCTTCAGCCGGATACTTGCCGTCCTGGAACAAGCCGACACCGAGCCGTAAGGCCACAAGACAAAGTGCTGTTGTCCCGAATTGAGGGATGGAAAATCAGGAAGAACGTCGGTCGAGGACCGACTCGGCATCAGCACCCTGTGGCCGGATCCGGGCTACTTTTTGAGCCGGAACCATTGCTGGGTCCGTCCCGGGGCATTTGTCACCGTGAAATAGCGGTTCAAGCCCTGGGTCTGGATGCCGCTGGTGACGGGTTTCCACACCGTCCCGCTCTGGATCGCATCGGCACTTTCCAGAGTGTAACCCCCTGCCGCGATCGGCCAGGAGAACCCAAACCCAGCCCCCTGGTGTGACACCCCGAGGCGGGGAGGGTCCGGTTCGATCACAAGGGGGATACCCGCTGAAAACTCCGACGTGTTTCCCGCAACGTCGGTGGCGGTGGCGGTCACCTGAAAATCCGCCCCGCTCAAAGCCTGGAACGGAACCTGCAGGGAGATGGATGCCTCGCCCGACGGGTCCGTCACAACATTCGTGGATCCGGCTAAATACCTGCCCTCCGCCCAACCCCATGGATCCCACGCTTCGCTGACGAAGACCTCGATCTTGTAGCTCTTTCCGCCCTCGCTCGAGAGGGCTCCGGCCACCCGCAGCGTCCCGGCCCCAAGCACCGCATCCGCCAGGACCGGGAAGTTCTGGAGATTGTTTGCACCAGCATCGATGTCGCCGGGGTCGTTTTCATCAATCCCCTCCATGTTGAGATCGATGCCCAATCCGGTGTTGTCGTGGATCTCGTTCGCTGTGATGCGGTTGGCAACCCCGCTGCTGACCATGATTCCCGGGCCTCCGTTGAACAGGATCCGGTTGCCCGAAATGAGGTTCGTGGAGGAACTCAGAATTGAGATCCCTCCATCCAGGTTCCCGAAGGGTTCAAACCCTCCGCCCGCCGTGCCGATTTTGTTTCCCTGGATTGAAAATCCACTGCACCCGAGCAGGCTGATGCCATAGTTCTGGTTGAACCCGATGCTGTTTCCAATGATCGCCACCCTCGTGGTGCCCTGGGCACTGATCCCGTCAGCAAAGCACCCAAGGCTGGTCCAGGGAGCGGAGCCGTGCCCGATCAGGTTGTCCAGAATGCTGGTTCCCGAACCGCCCAGAATGCGCACGCCACAACCACCGGCCCCGGTGGATGCGGACAGGATGTTTCCCTGGATGGTGATGTTTGTAGCCGATTGTATGGACACCCCCTCAAACATGTTCCCCCGTGCCAACCGCCCGGTGGCATCCGTCCCGATAAAGTTTCCCTGCACCAGGTTGTTCCCGGCACTGGTTGGAAAGAATGAGACGCCCACCCGGTTCCCACCAATGACATTCCTGTCCGCAGGAGAGGCACCTCCGATCGTGTTGTAGATGGAGGCCCCGAAGGAAAGGGAGGTCACATCCACCCCGCTGAAGGTCATCCCACGGGCGACCCCATCCCAATCCACTCCCACCCAGTTGCCTGCGATCGTGTTGCGGCTGGCGTTATCGATCCTGATCCCATAGGAGAACCGGACCACAATCAGCCCCCGAATGGAGCAACTCCCGGCCTTGATCAGAAGCGCCGGGGCGAAACTGTTTGAAAGATACAGGCCATCCAGACGGACCTTGAGAATGGCATCGCTGCCCCACGGCTCGGAATTTGTCCGGCTGCCGGGCTGGGAATAGCCGTCGATGGTGACGGTGTTTGTAATATCCGGCAGCGGAGTCAGCGGGGCGATGGTCTGAACCCCCGCCCCGGGCAGGTTGAACCGGATCTCGTCCACCTGCGCCGTCCCGTTGCAGAGTTGGATCGCCTCACGGAGGGAACCGGGCCCGGAGTCGTTTGTGTTCACCACCGTATAGACTGCCGCAGGGGTCGGGAAGCTCCAGAGGAGAACAAGAAAGCAAAGGACAAACCATATGGGGGCCAGACTTGATCGAAGCCGGAAAACAACCCTCGAAGAATCCCCACTCCGTCCTGCTGACGTCATGAAACCTGGCCTGCCTCCAGGGAAATCCGGCCACCACGGACCGGATTTCCCCTTCAGATTTTCTCAGCTGCAACCGAGGCTCTCACCACAGTTCAGGCACTTGTAGCAGGCACCATTGCGAACGGCCACATGCCCGCAAATCGGGCAGGCGGGTGCATCCTGCTGGAAGTGCGCCACAGCATCGCTCAAGCTCCTGATGGTGCGCTCAGGATGGGAGAGCACAGGATTACGAACAGCCGCTTTCATCACCGAGCTGGGCTTCAGGTCCACCGGGTAGGAGTCCTCCGAAATGGCCAGATCAGAAACGGGCCTGTTCACCTTTTTTTTTAGCTCCTCCTGGAGGCCAGGGATCGCGAGTTCAGGCTGGTTCCGGCTGGGAGCATTGGACTCCCTATAGCCGGGCACGAACTGCATCGCCATCCACCGGAACACGTAATCGGTGATGGAGGATGCGCTGCGAATCTCCGGATTCTTGGTAAAACCGGACGGCTCGAACCGTTGGTGGGCGAACTTCCGGGCCAGGGCCTCAAGCGGAACACCGTATTGAAGGGCCATGCTGGTAAGCGTCCCAATGCCATCCATGAGTCCTCCGATGGTGGAACCTTCCTTTGCCATCGTGATGAACAGTTCCCCGGGCTGGCCATCCTCGAAAAGGCCGACCGTGAGGTAACCCTCATGGCCCGCGATGTCGAACTTGTGCGTGATGGCTGTGCGGGTATCGGTCAAACGGCGGCGCAGCGGCTGACCAGACTCCTCCTGAAGTTTCGCCACCTCGGTCTCAAGCTCCTTGATACGGGGATCCACAACGACAACAACTTCGGGTGCGGCGACGGCCGCGGCCTTATCACCGGACTCTGTGGTGCGCTTCGTATTGAGCGGCTGGGAGCGCTTGGAACCATCGCGGTAGATGGCCACGCACTTGAGCCCCATTTTCCATGCCTGCACATAGGCGTTCCGGATGTCCGCAACGGTGCTGTCATTCGGCATGTTGACGGTCTTGGAAATGGCACCGCTCAGGAACGGCTGGGCCGCCCCCATCATGCGCAGGTGGGCCATGGCCTGAATACTGCGCTCTCCACGGTAGGGCTTGAATGCGCAATCGAAGACTGAAAGATGCTCCGGCTTCAGTCCGCTCTGCACCACGGCACCACCCTCCTGCACATCCTCGATCGTGTCGAACTTCTCGATGTGCGCGACCACTTTCTCGATCTGTGCAGCATTATAGCCGAGACGCCGCATGCCCTCGGGCACTGTCCGGTTCACGAGCTTCAGCATCCCGCCACCCGCCAGCAGTTTGTACTTAACCAGCGCGATGTCCGGCTCGATGCCCGTGGTGTCGCAATCCATGAGGAATGCGATCGTGCCGGTCGGGGCGAGCACCGTGACATTCGCGTTGCGGTAACCGACCGCCTCCCCGCGCTTCAGTGCGGCGATCCATGTGCTCCGGGCCTCCTCTTTCAGGTAATGAAACTCCTCGCTCGGCTGGATGCTTTCAACAGCGGCGCGGTGCTGCCGGATCACCTCCAGCATTGAATTCACGTTGTCCTTCTGCAGCGGCTTGCTGATGTGTGCGCAGCGCGCATCCCGGTAACCTTCGAACGGGCCTTTGACGGACGACAGTTCGGCAGAGACCTCATAGGAATGGCCGGTCATGATGGCGGACAGGGCACCCGCCAGCGCGCGACCCTGATCCGAATCATACGCCAGACCGTAGCTCATGATCAGCGACCCAAGGTTCGCATACCCAAGCCCCAGCGTGCGGAAGATGTGCGAATTCTCGGCAATCTCCTTGGTCGGATAGCTTGCGTTGTCCACCAGGATTTCCTGAGCGGTGATGAACAGGCGAACAGCCGCCTTGAACCGGGCCACATCGAACGTGCCATCCTCGCGCTTGAACTTCATGAGGTTCAGGGAGGCCAGATTGCAGGCCGTGTTGTTCAAAAACACATACTCGGAGCAGGGATTCGTGGAATGAATCGGCTCGCTCCCCTTGCAGGTGTGCCACTTCTGGATCGCACCATCATACTGCAGCCCGGGATCCCCACACACCCAGGTTCCCTCGGCAATCTTGTCCAGCAGGGTCGCAGCCTGCTTCTTCTCCAGCGGCTTGCTGGATGTGACCGAACGGGTCCACCATTCGCGACCCTCCACGGCAGCCTGCATGAATTCATCGCTCACCCGCACCGAGAGGTTCTCGTTCTGATACATCACACTCCCGTAGGCCTCCCCGTTGTAGGAGCCGTCATACCCCTGCTCGATCAGTGCCCATGCCTTGCGCTCCTCCTTCTGCTTGGCATCAATAAACTCCTCGATGTCCCCATGCCAGTCACGCAGTGTGTTCATCTTGGCCGCCCGCCGGGTCTTTCCGCCGCTCTTAACAACGTTGGCCACCTGGTCATACACCTTCAGGAAGGACAACGGACCGCTGGGACGCCCGCCACCACTCAGCTTTTCCTTGCTCGAGCGGATGGGCGAGAGGTCCGTGCCGGTGCCGGAACCGAATTTGAACAGCATCGCCTCGGCGCTGGCCAGAAGCATGATCGATTCCATGTTATCATCCACAGACTGGATGAAACATGCGCTGCATTGGGGATATTCGTATTGGGTCTTACCCCGCTCGGCCTGGCCCGTTTCAGGGTTGTAGAACCAGTTGCCCCGGCTTGAGTTGTTTCCCACCTTGTATTGGTGGAAAAGGCCCACATTGAACCAAACGGGGGAATTGAAGGCACCATGCTGGTTCACGCAGAGCCAAACGAGTTCATCATAGAAAACATTCCCGTCGGCTTTCGTGAAATAACCATCCTTCACCCCCCAATCCGCAATCGTGCGGCAGATTCGATGAATCAACTGCCTGACCGATGTTTCCCGCTCGGAGGTGTTTTGCTCACCGTAGAAATACTTTGAGACAACCACCTTGGTGGCCAGCAGGGACCATGACTTGGGCACTTCCACGTTTTCCTGCTTGAAAACCACCTTCCCGCCATCATCGGTGATTTCCGCCACCCTATTCTCCCATTCCACAGCATCAAACGGGTTGATTTTGGCATCGCTGAAGACACGTTGCACCGGCATCGCCTTGCTGCGGGCCTTGCCCTTGGTTTTAACTGCGCGGGTCGTTTTCATTTCACTTCTGCTGGACTGAACCTGCCGCCGTCCGGCGGGCAGGACTTCTGAATTCGAATCGATCATGGCTGAGCCTCAAATTTATGGTTATTTTTGGCGGCCTTTGCCGCCCCGTTTTTACAAGCTTAAAAAGTCAATATGCTCGCGATCCCCGAATCTCTCTCTGGAATCGTAAGCCCCATTAGTGGTGGGATTCGCGAACAATAGACCCCACCTATTGTTGCTACAAGAAAAAAAGTTGAGAAATTTTCGGTATCGTTATTTGCCAAGAAATTCAACAGTTTCGGGTCCCGGATTGGTCCTGATTGCGGCCTGTTTTTTGCAACCTTATTCCGCACAATTCACCAGCCAGCCACAAGACACCCAAAGTCGTGTCATTCTGCACTTCGCACCCTACTTTTTCGCCTATTTCTCAACACAACTCAAAACCCTGCGTCATCCGTGTTCAACCCGTAAAATGGCGGCGTTTGGCAGGCGATATCGTTCCAGCCCACCAGTCCAGCCGCAATCCGGCCGGGAAACGACCCGTTTTTGGTTCAATTCACCCCTCCCACCCTCCCCGGCCGGGAAAATGTGCTGCCCCGGCTGGATCTTCCAGCCAGCGAACTTGAGGCACCGAATCACTCGTACTCGCCACGGCTCAACCAATCCATTAGATTGGGTGGGATGACTATTCATTTACCGCGCCCAGACGTCATTTTGACGCACGAAAGCGATTTGGATGGCCTGCTTGCCGGGGTGCTGCTCCAGCGGTTGGCACGCAAGCTTTTCAACATAGATGTGCGGTTGGAAGCCCATCACTATAACAATTGGCGCCAGCGGGAGATGCGGGAATCGGCCGCCTGGGTGACCGACCTCGCCTTCGAGCCGCGGTTGGATCGCCAGAATTGGGCGGTGATCGATCATCATGCCACAGAAACACCGGCACGCATGGCGACGCTGGTGCACGACATCAACAAATCGGCCGGAAAACTCTGCTACGAACTTTGCCAGCAGCACGGACTCGGTTCCCCGGCGCTAGACCGGCTGGTTCATCTCAGCAATGTCGCGGATCTTTTCATTGAGGACGATCCCGATTTTGTGATTGCCGGAGATTACGCAAATCTGGTGAAGACCTATCAATTCTGGAATCTGCACGCCCTGCTGGACGGCCAGGTTGAGAAGTTGCTGGATCATCCACTGCTCGAAGTGATGGATGTGAAGCGGCGCGTTGAAAACCCGCTTGGATATGCCTGGAGCAAGACGAACATCAAGGAAATCTCCCCTTCGGTCGGGTATGTGGACACGGTGATCGGGAACAACAACCTGATAGTGCATCAACTTCTGGAACAGCAGGCGACCCGTTACCCGGTGCTTGTCACCCTGTTTCGCAGGGCAAACGGCGCCATGATCGCCAGCATGCGCAGTCGCAACGGGGAGGCTTTGAAGGTGGCGGAGAAGCTGCAGGGTGGCGGACATGCAAACGCGAGTGGGGCATCCCTCCCGCGCTCCGTGAAAACGATCCCGGATGCGGTCAACTACCTGCGCCAGGTGCTGAATTTGAAGCGGGAGGCACCTTTGAACTCCCTTGATGAGGCGTTCAACAGCGTGTTCGGGAAGAATGGCTAGGCAGTCCCCATGAACAAATCAGGCGCGATCAAGCAGCAGCTGGTGATCGGGGCCCTTATTTTGGGTCTATGGTTCCTGCTGGTGACGGCCTTTTCGGGCGCGCTGGTTTTCTGGCGTTCAATTCCGTGGCCGGAGGCGATGCGGCTTTCGTTCCTGAACTGGTATCCGTGGGTGCTCCTCGGTCCTGCTGCTGTATGGCTGGCCTTCAGATTTCCGATAGAGAAGCCGGGGTGGCCGGTCAGCCTGCCGTTGCATCTGGCTGCAAGCCTCCTCTCGGTCTACGTCTCGGCACAGTTGGTAGGTCCCCCCCCTTTGCCCCCGGGACCACCCGGGATGGCGCAGCAGGGCTGGGCCCCGCTGCGGGAGGATGATCCTCGCCGCCAGCTGCCACCGCCCGATCAGGATCCAGACCGGGCCGAACCGGGCCGCCCGAACCGGATGCAAGGTGCGGGGAACGGACCCCCGCAGGGCCAATCGCGCTACCGTGTTGTGCTTCACGCCCAGATGCATCTCCCCATTTACTGGGTCATTGTGAGCCTTTGCCATGCGGTGATGTTCCACCAGCGCTCGCAGCGCAGGGAAAAACAGGCGATGGAGCTGGAGGGGAGGCTTGCCACCGCCAGGCTTGACGCTTTGCGAATGCAGCTGCACCCGCACTTCCTGTTCAACACACTGAACGCGATATCAACCCTCGTCCACAAAAACCCCGGAGCCGCCGATGAGATGATAGCAAACCTGAGCGAGTTGCTCCGTGCCACTCTGGACACACGGGAGCAGGAGATCACGCTCCGCCGGGAGCTTGAATTCCTGGATCATTACCTGGAAATTCAGCAGGTTCGTTTCGGCACCCGGTTGCGTGTGGAGAAGGAGATTGATGCCAAAAGTCTGGATTCCCTGGTGCCGACGCTGATCCTGCAACCACTTGTCGAAAACGCCATCCGGCACGGGTTGGAGCCGAAAACCGCCGATGGACTGTTGCGCATCTCTGCAAATTGTGTCGAGAATTCCGTCCGCCTGACAGTGAGGGACGATGGGGCTGGATCCAAGGCGGCCGGTGGATCATCATCCCATTCCGGCATTGGCATTGCCAACACCCGGGCACGGCTCAAGGAACTTTACGGTGACACTGCACGGCTCATGCTCACATCCGTCTCGGATGGAGGCTTTTGCGCCGAGGTGACCCTTCCCTACCACGACGTCCCGGCACAAAAAACCACACCCGAGGAAAATGAACATCCGGACGATCATCGTTGATGACGAACCCCTCGCACGGGAACGGATCCAAACACTGCTGAAGTCCGAACAGGATTTTGAACTGGTGGCCCAGTGCGTCAACGGGGCGGACGGGCTTGAACAGATCCGCCGTTTGCAACCGGATCTGGTGTTTCTCGACATTCAAATGCCGGGAATGGATGGCTTTGAACTTGTGAAGGAACTGGGCAGGGAAAAAGGACCATCCCCGCTGGTCATTTTCGTGACAGCTTATGACCAGCATGCGATCAAGGCGTTTGAGGTCCATGCGCTGGACTACCTTCTGAAACCATTCAAGCAGACACGCTTTCTGGAGACTCTGGCACGGGTGCGCCAGCAGGTCGCTGAACGCCAGACCACACGACTGCCTCCACAATGGCTCGCCCTGCTGGAGCAGGCACCCACCCAGCGGGAGCGGATATCGCGCATTGCCGTCCGGGTGGGGGATCGCACCCTTTTTGTGAAAACCAGCGAGATCGATTCCATCGAGGCGGCAGGCAACTATGTCGTCCTCCAAGTGGGCAAGGAGAACCATGTGGTGCGCGAGACTCTCACCGCACTCGAGGCCTCGCTTGATCCGCACCAGTTCATCCGCATCAGCCGCTCGGCGCTGGTCAACATCGATCAGATCAAGGAACTGCAACCCATGTTCAAAGGGGATCACGCAGTCATCCTGCGCAACGGCAAGCAACTGACCATGACGCGCGGATTGCGGGAAGTGCAGGAGTTACTCAAATTCTCGTGATCAGCAAACACAATTTGGCGCTTATCGGGTCGTTCAAGCCTGCAGCAGCCTGCTTATGTTCATGATTTGATCGGATTTCGTTGACAACTGGCGTGGGTTTTCTTTAATCGGTGATGCAAATTGAAAGTCTTAAAGTTTTCTGCGATCTGACCGAGACCCAGAGCTTCACCAAAGCCGCCAAATTGAACGGGGTGACGCAGTCCGCCGTCAGCCAGACACTGAGTGCCCTTGAGAGACAGTTCAAGAGCCTCCTCGTCGAACGGTCCAAAAAGAATTTCCGCCTGACAGCCGATGGTGAGGTCGTTTACGAGTATGCCAGAAAAGTGCTCCAGACCTACGCCTCGTTGAATGACAAAATTCTGGAGATCAAGGACATCATTTCCGGCAACATCCGTGTGGCCACGATTTACAGCATCGGCCTTCACATGCTGCCGCCCTACATCAAAACATTTCTCAAGGAATTCCCCACGGTCAATGTTCATGTGGAATACCGCCGTCACAATCAGGTTTACGAGGATGTTCAAGGGAACGTGGTTGATCTGGGCCTGATCGCCTATCCGGTGCGCGATCCGAGGCTCGAGATCGTTCAGATCCGCAAGGATCCCCTGGTGCTCATCTGTCATCCCCAGAATCCCCTCGCAAAGACCAAACTGCTGAAATACAAGGCGCTCGATGGTGCCAAGTTCATCAGCTTCGATCCGGACATCCCCACGCGCCGGGCCCTCGACAAGGCGTTCAAGCAGCACGGCGTTGTCGTGGACCACGTCATGGAATTCGACAATGTCGAGACGGTCAAACGTGCGGTCGAGATTGATTCCGGTGTCGCGATTGTCCCCTTGGATACCATCCGTCAGGATGTGATCAACAAGACGCTCGTCGCAGTGAAACTTGAAGATCCCGAGGCCTACCGTTCCCTCGCCATCATCCACAAGAAAAACAAGGTGCTTTCCCCTGCCACGAAGCAGTTCATGGCTCTGCTGAAGAAGCCGATCGAGACTCCCGTTTGAAAGGAGTGATCATGTTAACAATCCTGCGTCGATCCCGGCTTGCCCTCTGGCTTCTGGTGGCCGCCTTTTGCGCCTCTGCCCAGGGTGGGGGGCAACCCTCCTCCGGGCGTTGGGCACAGAAGCAGTTCCTCATCACGTTCTGGTGCCCGCCACCGGCAACCGACGAGGCGCTTTCCCGGGTCGCGGCGGAGGGGTTCAATCTGACATGGACCCCTGTGGAGGGATTGGATGTGGCGCAGCGCCATGGATTGCGCGCCATGCTGACGAGTGATCTGCTGACCCCTGCGATCCTTGACGACGATGCAAAGGTGAAGAAGCTGGATGAGCTGATCGACCGGGTGAAGAATCACCCCGCGATGGAGGCTTACTACCTGACCGATGAACCGGGAGCGGGTGCCTTTCCGGGTTTGGGCAGACTCGTGGACCATCTGCGTCGGCGGGATCCGGCACACCTCGCCTACATCAACCTTTTTCCCACTTACGCCAATGAGCAGCAATTGGGGGTAAGTGCCAACGATGCTGAGCGGGCACGGGTCAGCTACCCCACCAATTTCGCGGGAGTGGGCACCGACGACAAGACCGTGCTGCGCTATCGCGAGCATCTGAAACAGTTTGTGGAGGTGGTCAAACCGGATCTTATCAGTTATGACCATTACCACTTTCTAAAGCTGGACAGTCTTGGAAACCCTGTGGATGGGAAACAGTATTTCCTCAATCTTGGCCTCATACGACTGGCCGCCATCGAGGCCGGGAAACCGTTTCTGAACATCATACAGGCGGATACCATTGAGAAGAGCTGGCGGCTGCCCAATGCCACTGAACTGCGTTTCCTGGTCTTCACAACCCTCGCCTACGGCGGCCGGGGAATCAGCTACTTCACCTACTGGGGGCCGGAGGCCTACAATGGCCTCTACATCGATGGAAAGCCAGCCCCTCTATTGGGACCTGTAGTGGACCTCAACAAGGAGATCAAGACCTTCGGAGCTGAACTGATGAAGTTGGAGTCGCTGGGGGTTTACCACACCGGCTTCCTTCCTTACGGCACGGAGCCGATCCCCCTCTCGTCCCCGATCAAGATTCTCAGCCCCGGAGAGTTCGTTGTCGGGTTGTTTGGGAAGGCTGGCCGACCAGCGGCGTTCATGATCGTCAACAGGGACTATCAGCATCAGGCCGTGGCAAGTGTGAAGGTCGGCCTGTCTGGGAGCAACCTTCAGGAATTCGATCGCAAAACGGGCAAGTGGGTGCCCACCCCAAAACTCGGGGTTGACCGGAAGATGGACGTTGTGCTCGGTCCGGGCGATGGACGCATGTTTCGTGCAGGGAACAGTCCAGGCCAACTTCGCTCTCCCAAGCTCAGTTCAGGCAGAGAGTAGGGCCCGACAGCTCATTCACCTTTGTGGGTTGGTTGAGAATCGGCCGCCCCTTGCAAACGAGTGATCTCCTGCAACAGGTTCGAACGGATGCAGGAGAATTCCTCCTCCAATTTCGCGACCATGCCGGGGATGTCCCCCGGTTGCGCTGCAACCGCCTCCAAACCCAACCCCAACTCTCTCATTCTTTCCAATCCGAAAAGCCCGCACCCACCCGCAAGAGCGTGAGCTCCCACCGCCAGGGCTTTGATGTGGTCAACCGGTGCAGGATCCAGTGGTGCGGTGCTGGAGTCTTCCATGGCAATACCCGCGCCCCGTGAGTCGCAACCCTTGGGGAGGGAGCCAAGGCCTGTCTGGAGCAGTGCAATCCGCCGCAGGTCAACCAGTCGCTGGGCTGTATCTTCGAGGAACAATTCCATCAGGCCCGCAGCCGCCTTGGGGCCAATTCTGCGCACAAGTCCGGCAATCTGGGCTGTTGCATGGGGGTCTGGATCACTGCTTTTAATCCCTGTGCATTTTAGAGAAATCCCCAGGATCCTCCGCAAGGCTTGCGAACGCAGCGGTTTGGTGATGTAGTCGTCCATTCCAGCTGTCAGGCAACGTTGTCTTTCTCCGGGAAGGGCGTTGGCTGTCAACGCGATGATCTTAACCGGTGGGGAACCATCCCCTTGACGGGCTGCCTGAATCTTTCGAATCTTCTGGGTGGCCTCAAATCCATCCATCTCTGGCATCTGGCAGTCCATGATGATGACATCATGGTTGCGCTGTTCCCACAAATCGACCGCCTCCCGTCCATTCATCGCAACGTCGGCCGAATAGCCTAGCTTTTCAAGATTTAGCAAAACCAGCCGGCGGCTGACCGGATGATCCTCTGCAACGAGTATTCGCAATGGTGAACGTCGGGCGGCAGTTTCATCACAATCGCCCGACTCGAGTCCAGTGACCGGCAGCCTCTCCGTCAGGGCGTCCGCCACACCAGTATCAAACTCGACCTCGAACCAAAAGACGGATCCCTCGCCCGGGATGCTCTCGACCCCAATCCTCCCCTCCAGCAGTTCGACGATGCGCCGTGAAATGGCCAGTCCCAGACCGGTCCCCCCCCGCTTTCGTGTGTCGGCCATATTAACCTGAGTAAACGGTTCGAAAATTTGCTCCTGATCCTTGGGTGTGATTCCTATCCCCGAATCGCGCACCTCAAAGCGAAGGTGGACACAGGTTCGGCATGGCGAATGCAAACGTGCGACTCCTCCCGCAGGCACCGGACTGCTTTCGGGTTTAGATGCTTTCTGAGCCAAACGCACCACCCTGACCACAATTCCACCCTGCTCAGTGAACTTGAGGGCATTGCCAACAAGATTGAAGAGGACCTGGCGCAGGCGCCCATCGTCGGTATGAATCCAGCGGGGCACGTCCGGATCAATCTCCACGGTAAGGGAGAGCCCCTGATACACCGCGCGTGCTTCAAGCAATTCGACAACTCCTCCCAACAGATTTTCCAGTTCGAAGTTCGTCGGCTCCAACCGCAGCTGACCCGCCTCAATCTTTGAGAAGTCGAGAATATCATTCACGATTTCGAGAAGGTCCTCACCACTCCGGCGCACGATGTTTACAAATTCCTTCTGCTGGCTGCTCAGCGGGGTATCCAGCAGAACGTTGGTGATGCCAATGATTCCGCTCATAGGGGTTCGGATTTCATGGCTCATCATCGCAAGAAATTCACTTTTTGCCCGGCTGGCCGATTCCGCTCTTGCGGTGGCCTCAGCAAGTTGCCTGCTCGATTGCAGAAGTGCTTTCCTCGCCAGATTGGCTGCGGTGATGTCGTGAATGGTCGCGAGGCACTCCTTTCCATCAGAGGAAAGGGCTCCGACAATCTGAACAGAAAGTTTCTGTCCATCGGCAGCGAGGAGTGCGAACTCTCCGGTTTGTTTGCCGGGCCCGGCGAATGTGGCTTCAAGAAACCGGTTGAAATCCGGCCGGTCGGCAACTGCAACAAAAGCGACAATTTGCAGCCTGAGCAGGCTGGACCGCGCGACCCCAAAAAGGCGGGCGGCATTTATGTTGGCCTTTAGAATGGCGCCATCCCGACCAAGTGTGCAGTAGCCGACCGGGGCAAAAGCATAGAGTTCCCTGTAGGATGCGAGGGCTGTTTCAAGATCTGTCCGGGTCTTGATGAGTTCTTCATTTTGCAACTCAAGCTCGATTTGATGCACTTGCAGCTCTTGAAGAAGCCGCTCCGCATCCAGATTCCCCAGGATGTTGGGTTTCTGAGCCCGCAGTTTTGCCTGGGCAAGGTCCCTCAGTGTTACGGTATTGGATCTGTGGCCTGTATTTTTTTTCATCGCTTCATCCTGCCGGTGTTTGTGCGGCGCTTTCGGGCAGGAAAGATATCAACTGGAACTTTATGACTATCGCATAAGCCCAATTACAGGCAACCGAAATCATGCCGGGGACGTAGACGGGGGTGTGAGACAAAATTGTTCACGTCATGCCGCCAGGGTCAGGGTGTCGTTGCGTGAGGCGTGGTGATTGAGTCGGTGTTTCCAGAAGTCCTCGAGCCGATGGCTGCTGTGAATGCAGCGCAAGGCGAGGATGTTTTCGGCTCCGGTTTCGGACCAGAACATGCCCGAT
>CAIWMU010000178.1 GCA_903913865.1 uncultured Verrucomicrobia subdivision 3 bacterium | reverse complement strand
GACACAAGGCCGCTCCTATTTTGGAGGGAACACGATTCATGCTCACGATGTGACGCCCATTCAGGGCTTTGGGGACCTTTCATCCGGGTCTCCAGCCCGGGCTAAAACATGCCGGGCTTGCATTCCGTGTGAAAGTTGGAGCCTGTAATAAAGGCTGCCTGTTTGACCACCATCTGGCTGCCCTGTAAGGGCAAAATGTGAAAGCCCGGGCTGGAGGCCCGGGTATGAGACCACCCCAAAACAAGTTTCGATTGCCCTGTAAGGGCAGGACAGGTCCTCATAATCCCCCCGCCTCACGCCCGAGATCTTCCTGCCTCTCCCCAAAATCCCATTCAGAGGGGAAAAGATACCGTCACAATGGAATACCCCCCCAGACCCATTCCCACCCGATTCCAGAGCGCTCTGGCCGTCAACACCGTCAAACGATTCAGGCGGTCCGCTTCGGGATTCAAGGACGTGGAGCGACAACAGCCGCCCGGATTCTGATTCGGTCACATCGGACCGAGGGGCGGTTTTTTGCGAAGCTTGACGAGGCGGTGTTTGAGCGTATAAGTGACTAATGAATCCTTACTTCCCCACGAAATTGCCGTGGTCGGATGGACGAACGGTTTGTTTATCCTATGGTTCGTTTAATCATCGTTCGGCCACAGAAGATCGCATATGAGAAGTTTGATCCTCTGCATTAAGAACGTCCTGTTTCTATTGGCCACCATGCCGGCACTCGCCTTCGCGGGGGGCGCCGTTGACAGTGTGCCCGCACTCGTCGCCGCCGTGCGGGATGGGAAGGCGGGGGCGACCATCGACGTCGCCGCTGGCACCTACAAACTTCAAGCGCCACTCGAATTGAAAGCCGGGATGACGATCAAGGGTGCTGGCATCGGCAAGACCACCATTACCCAGGCCGAATCATGGAAGGCGAATCCGGCGACACTGCCGGACCCGGAGACGAGCCAGGAGAAGTTCGACCGCACCGGCTATCTCATCCGCTGCGCGAACGACGCGAAGGACATCACCGTCTCACACCTCACGCTCACCGGACCAGCGATGCACGGCGCGATCTTTGGATTCGCGAACGAAGGGCTTCACCTTCACGACCTGCGTATGCAGGACTTCATGTATTGTGGTATCCGCACTTACGCGATGAAACGGGTGAAAATTCATGACTGCATCTTTGTGGATGCCGGCCAGCGGTGGGACAACGGCAAGCCCGGTGTCACGGGCGGAATCACGGGCGGCGGCATTTTCGCCATCTGGATGAGCGACACGGAGATCTGGAACAACCGTTTCCTGGTCACGAAAACCGCGCCCAACGAGCACTACTACGGCATCAAGGGGCGCGAAGCTAGGCGCTGCCGGATCCATCACAACACCATCGAGACGGGATTCAGCATCGAGCTGCCATTCGAAGGCGATGAGGACGTGGAGATCGACCACAACATCCTGCGCGCCGCGGTGAGCATCCCGAAATACGCGGGCGGCCCGGTGCCGAAAAGCGGGCGCACCTTTCATATCCATCATAACTATTTCACCGACGGCTACTCCATCGAGTTCGTCCGCAACGGCGTGGAGATTGACCACAATCTCTTCGACTTCGATGTCGCGAGCGACGGCAGCAATCTCATCAGCGCCTTCGGCGACGTGGCGGCGAAAGGCCCGTGCGTTTTCCACAACAACCTCGTGAGCAATCCCGGTCGTGGCGTGATCTGGATGAACGAACCTTACGCCCAGCTTCAAGTGCGGAACAACCATATCATTGCCCGCACCACAAGGACGCCGCGCATCGAGGGTCTTTTCGGCTTCAACGACAAGAGCGACTTCACGACGTTTCGGTTCTCTAGCAACATCATCGAGTGCATCGGCACTGAACGACCGCTCTTTCGCAACGACGCCAGCGGCGGCTCCGTCGTCGAGAACAACCAGCTCGTTGGCGTCACCGACACGGCCCGCTACACGAACAAGCAAGCTGACAAGCCTGTGGGACTGGAGCAGCCGCTTAACTTCCAATGCGGCGCGAATGGCGAACTGACTGTGGACGGCTGGAAGGTCCGCCCATCAGCAAAACAAGAATCACCATGAAGGTGAACCAGATCACTGGACCGAACGCGGAGGGCCACGGCACTTGCCAATTCCAACATGACTGACTGCCCGCATCGGTCACTTCTGGCGTTGGCGACCATCAGGTAAGGAACATCAAGATTCAGTCACATGGCCGTTTTTCGGGATCATTGGTGCATACTGCACTTTTGTCGTCGGCTACAGCATTTACATTCACGACGCGGAAGTGCTGGCTTCGGGGTTTGAAGGGCAGAAGATCGCTGGCGAGCATGGCAGACCAATCATCCAATTCCGTGCCTGGTTTTGATCCGGCCGGTGACATCATCTAGCTGCCTTCAGAATTTCAGGTATGTCGTTACATGGCAGGGTTGGTCCAAACAAGGGGAGTGATCCGCCGTCACGAGTGCGGTGGCTCTTGTGGGGGTAACCAAACCTTCGATGCCAGCCATCCTGAGGGGTGCGGGACGGACCGCAAGAACGTCCAAGAAGTGTCCAAGCACGAAAATGTAGGAAAATTTTGCGAGTTGTAAGTGCTTGATAATCAATGGTGCGTCCGACAGGAATCGAACCTGTAACCTTCTGATCCGAAGTCAGAAGCTCTATCCAATTGAGCTACGGACGCACACAGAACTGCCATCGTTCAAGTTGTGGGAGGAGAATTCTCCCAAACCGGAAGCAGTGGTGAGAGTTTGCCATCATAGACCTCGCGTGGCGACAAAGAAATCGGTTTAGTCGTGACTTTTGACAGTGGGGGGATCGCGGATCGCCAGTGTCTCAAGGGTGGCCTTCGTAAGGGGTGGCGGTATTCTGGAGTGCCGCCACCCGCCATTTAGCTTGGGTGATCGATCCATTACGTTTTTTGCTTGATTAGTTACGGAGTTGGACCGATAGTGATGCTAGTAGGGTTTAAGATGTATGGCGCATGGGATTTTTGTCATTTGGTTGAATCAGGGAGGGGTTTACGATGCCAACGATTCGATGTTGGCCCCGCCATCCAGGTCCGACCTTCCACCCCATGCTTCGACGGGTTAGCGAAATTCACAAAGCTATGAAAACACAATCGTTGGCGATGAGAAACTGCTGTTGCCGGTATCTGGTCAACAGCTTATCAAGGAGTGGGTCCTGTGCGGTGCTTCTGCTGCTCCTGAGTTGGGTCGTTCCAGCCGGGGCGGCACTGAATTACACCACAAACGATGGCACGATTACCATCACCGGATGCACCAGCACAGGTCAGGTAGACATTCCCGGGTTGATTAACGGGCTGCCGGTCAGTTGTATTGGAGCCTCAGCATTCAGTGGACTGGCAGGGGTGACAGGGGTGTCTATTCCGGCGGGAGTCACCAGCATAGAGGACCGGGCGTTTTTCAACTGCAGCGGGTTGGTGTCCGTGGCGCTCCCGAACAGCATCACAAACATGGGCGAGGCGGCGTTTTCCGGTTGCACCAGCCTGGGTGCCGTGACGATTCCCACCGGAGTGGGTGAACTGCGGAACGATGTGTTTTCCAACTGCAGGAGCCTGGCTGCTGTGACCATACCATCCAGTGTTACGAAGATCGGGGATGGTGCGTTTTACAGTTGTATGAGTCTGGCATCCATCACGCTTCCCCCCACGTTGACCCGTCTTGGAAACTATGCGTTCGCGCAGGCATTCACGTTGTCGAGGATTGGCATCCCCGGGGGGGTTGCCCGCATCGAAAGTTACGCATTTTATGGATGCGGCGGGCTGTCAGCGGTCACGATCACGAACGGCGTGGCTGCGATCGATAGTTACGCCTTCTACGGGTGCTCCAGTCTTGGTTCCATCGGGATCCCGCCGAGTGTCACAGAGATCGGGGACCATGTGTTTCATGACTGTCCGGGTCTTGCTGCTTTTGTGGTGGATCCGCTGAACACGGTATTTTCAAGCCGGGACGGGGTGCTGTTCGACAAGGCACAGGCCAGGTTGATTCAATATCCGTGGGCGAAGTTCGGTGGCTACACGGTTCCTGCGGGTGTCCAAGTGATCGGCCACTCTGCGTTCACCGGTTGCAACGGGCTCACTTCCATCATCATGGGGAGCGGGGTTGCGGCCATTGAGAGTTATGCGTTCTCGGGTTGCAACCTGCTGGAGAGCGTTTCCCTTGATGCTTCGCTCACCACCATCTCAGAGGGGGTTTTTTCGGGGTGTGCCAGCCTGAGCCGCATCACGATCCCCGCGAGCGTTGGCAGCATTGGGGACTGGGCGTTTTCGTTCTGCAGGAGCCTCGGGGAGGTGGCTTGTCTTGGAAGCGCGCCTGCCGTTGGAGAATATGCATTCGAGGGGGCTGACAATGTGGTGATCTACCGGCCGGCTGGAAGCACTGGATGGGGCGCGACGCTGGCAGGGCGTCCGGTGCTCACCCGGGGGGTCCTGACGGTGGCGACCGTGGCCGGGGCTGCGTTTTCGGGGGTGCCCGCCCGGTTCGGGTTCACCATCAATGGCACGAGCAACCTGATTGTTGTGGTGGAGGCCTCCACGGACCTGGGAGCGGCAGTGTGGGTGCCGGTTTCCACGAACACTATCGGAACGGCCACTGCCGTGTTCAGCGATCCGGATTCCGGATCAGGTCAGCGCCGGTTCTACCGGCTGCGCCGGATCCAGCCATGAACCATTGCGGAAGCGGGCGGCAGGATCCCACATTCGCCCCGGGTGCAGGGTGGACGGGGTGGTCTGTGGCCCATATTCCGGACGGGAATCTTACGATTCATCTTGTCTGATGTGCCAAATCCATTAGGTTCTGGCATAGCCAGCAACAAACAGGGACGCCGCCGGGCGGATTTGCCCATTCCGGCAGGGCTGGGGTTGGGTGGCCATGTTGCCCCCCCCGGTCCGGTGTGGCGTGGTTCCCCTGTTGTGCCTGGTGGCGGTTGTGAAACAAGAAGGAGGGGCAGGCATATGCAGACAAGAGTTACGGGGCTGACGGGCGGCTCGCGGCCGGGATGGCATCGACGGGTGCTTGCGGCCGTGTTCCGGGGTGTTGTCATACTGGCATTGGCGGGGGCGATGCCGGCGGGGGCGGTGCTGTTTTTCGAGACGAACCAGAGCGGCACGATCACCATCACGGGATGCACGGACCCGGGTGCTGTGCAGGTCCCTGCGGTGATCAACGGATTGCGTGTGACGGCGGTGGGTGACTCGGCGTTCAGCGGGCTCCACGAGCTGACCGGTGTGACACTTCCGGAAGGGGTTGGGAGCATCGGGGCTTTGGCGTTTGCGGATTGCATCGCGCTGGCCGGGTTGGGGTTGCCAGCCAGTATCACGAACATCGGGGAGGGTGCTTTTTCCGGCTGTGTGAGCCTGGAATCCGTCACCATTCCATCGAAGGTTGTGGAATTGAGGCGGGATGTGTTCAGCCATTGCACGAGTCTGGCGGTGGTCTCGGTTCCGGCGGGTGTGGAGGCCATCGGGGACAATGCGTTTTACGGGTGCACGAGCCTTGGGGGGATCACGCTTCCCGCCGGGCTGCTGCATATCGGGAATTACGCCTTTGCGCAGGCCTTCACGCTGGCGAGCATCGGCATTCCCGGCGGGGTGGTCAGCATTCCCAGCTATGCCTTCTACGGCTGCAGCGGACTCGCGGAGGTGAACATCACGAACGGCGTGACGGCGGTGGAAAGCTATGCCTTCTACGGCTGCTCCAGCCTGGGCAGCATCCGGCTGCCTTCCAGCCTCATGACGATTGGCAGTCATGTTTTTCACGGATGCTGGAGTCTTGGGGCGGTTCAGGCTGATCCTGCCAGCGCATCCTTTTCAAGCCGGGACGGGGTCTTGTTCGACAAGGGCGGGGCGACGCTCATCCAATATCCGCTGGCAAAATCCGGCGCCTACACCATTCCGGCGGGTGTCGGGGCGATCGGGGATGCGGCTTTCACCGGCTGCACCGGGCTGATTTCGGTAGTCATGGGCAACGGGGTGACGAGAATTGGCAGTTATGCGTTCTCAGGCTGCGACCAGCTCCGGGAGGTGACTCTGGGAACAGCCCTGACCGCCCTGCCGGAGGGAATATTCTCGGGCTGTTACAGCCTGCCACGGATCACCATCCCCGCCGGTGTGGGGAGTCTTGGCGGGTGGGTGTTTGCGTATTGTCCGGGGCTCCTGGAGCTTGTGTTTCTGGGCAACGCACCGACCGTGGGGGAATACGCCTTTGAAGGGGTCACCAATTCGGTTGTCTCCCGCCCGGGTGGCAGTTCGGGCTGGGGTGGTTCGCTGGGGGGCCTCCCGGTGACGATCGCGGGTTCGGTGGCCTGGGCTGCGGTTTCCGGTGCGGGGATGGCCGGGGATCCTGCGCGGTTCGGCTTCACGATTGTGGGGGCGAGCAATCTGGTTGTGGTGGTGGAGGGGAGCGCGGGGCTGGGTTCCGGTGCCTGGGTGCCCGTGGCCACGAACACGCTGACAGGCGGTCGTGCGGGCTTTATTGACGCGCAGTCCGGCGTTTCACCCCGCCGTTTTTACCGGCTGCGCTGGGTTAACCCGTGAGCGGGTTTCAATCGGCTGTGGGGTCGATGACCCTTCCGGAATCCCAGAGGGCCTCGCACTGTTTGCATTCGTAGAATAGCCGGTAGGTGGGGCCTCCGTGGATGGGGGCCTTCCTGTCGTGCATCCGCCTGTGGCATTGTGGGCAGCGGATTCCGCTCCAAAGACCGTATAGGACGAGGGTTGCGATGGGGATGAAAACCGGCCAGGGGGAGGAGAGCCATCCTGCGAGGAAAAATCCTGCGATGAGAACAAGCAATCCCAAGGCAAAAGCCCATTTTGAGCCGGAGGGCAGGGGCCTTACGAGGTCGATGGGCTCATCGCCCGGCGGTTCGTTGCCGTTATTTGAGTGTTTCGTCGTCAAGCTCCACAGAAGAGGCCCTCCGGTCCGTATCCGGAAGTGGGGCCTCAGCTGCGTTTAGCTTGGTTTGAAACGGGGGGCTCAGGCAAATTGTTTCGTCAGGTAGGCCATCTGCTGGTTGATCTTTTGCTGTGCAGTTTCCATGGCCACAAAGCTGGCGGTCATCTGATCCTTGCGCAGGAGGACCCAACGCTCCATGTCGGCTATCTGGGTGTCGATTGAAGCGCTCTGGCTTGTGAGGGATGTCTGATGTTTTACGAGGCTGCCTGATTCTCCGATCACCGTATCCAGATAGGTGTTCAGCGATCCCGCCAGGCCACTGGTGGTTCCGGAGAACAGTTCCTTGACGGATGCCAGGTTGTTTGTCAGGGCATCGTCGAGTTTCGTCTCGTTGGTGGTGGAGACCAGATCATCGTTTCCGCTGGACGAGTAGCCGAGGGCATCCATGGAGGTGATGCCGCCGGATCCTACCACGGCGGTCATCATCCTGCGTAACTGCCCTGCGAGAGTGCTTGCCTGCGAATCATCCGCCAGAATTCCGGCCGTCACCTTTCCCTTGGCATCGGTGGAACTGGCCACTTGTGTGCCGATGAGGGACTGGGTCTTGTTGTATTCGGTGACGAAACCCTGAATGGCGGTCTTGATCGCGCTTTGGTTGGAATTGACGGTGACCGTCATGGCCCCTGTGGTAAGGGCTGTGACGCTCAGACCGGTGACGCCCGAGCTGGACTCCGTGATCTTGTTCGACATGCTGCTCAACTCGCCACTCCCATTCATGGTGTAGAGCATGTTCTTGCCGCGCTCCAGAGTGCCTGTGGACAAGCCGGTGGCGGAAAGAAAGTTCCCTGTGACATCCTCCATTCCGACCCCGATGTCACCGGTCAGACGGTTTGTGAGCGTAAAGCGGTCATTGATGGTGTCGTATGAGGCTGTCACTCCGGCGGTGGAATCATTGATGCGGGTGAGAACATCCGCGATGGTATCCGAGGACGCGTTGTAGCTGATGCTGACTCCGTTGAGCTTGAATGCCCCGGCACCTGAGCCGCCATCATTGATGGCTGTGCGCAGGTTGGAGGATGACATTGTGAGGTTCGTGCGGACGGCCCCCAGATTTTCGCGGCTTGTGATGGTGCTGGTGCCGTTGTTACCCAGATTGGCCACCTGCAGAAAGTTGCTGGTATCGGTGGCACTACCCAGGGTGATGGCGGAGGAACCGGCGAGCTTGATGGAATCGGTCGAGGCATTGTAGGTGCCGGTCACGGCACCGCTGGTGGCGGCGTTGATCTTGTCGAAAACACCCTGGAGGGTGTCGGTGGTGGCGATTTCGACCTGTTTGCCGTTTACGGTGAAGGTGCCGGCGGTGATGGCGGAGGAGAACCCGGCAGAGGAGAGCACCACGCCTGAGACGTTGTCCGTGGTGCTCAGGGAATTCCCGATGTTGGCCGTCCCCTTCATGGCGGCGGCCGTTGCAAGCTGCGTGACATTAAAATTGTAAGCCCCCTGGGCGGTTCCGGCTTCAGCCGTGGCACTGCCCACTGTGGAACTGGATGATGTGGCGCTTCTCGCATCAAACAAGGCCGGATCCTTGAGAGCGGTAATCTTGGCCTGGAGTGCGGCAAGTTGCGTCTTCAGGCCGCCGAAGGCACTGTTGCGCTGCTGGATCAGACTCTGTTGTGATTGCAGACTGCGCTCGGGGGCACGTTCCACCTCCGTCAACTGGTCCACAACTGTTTTCCAGTCAAATCCTGAAGCTAATCCTGATATTCCTAGATCCATATAATGCCTTTCGCGTCATTATCTGTATCGGCCAGCCATCGTGGGACTTTAGCCTCCATGTGGCGAATTTTTTTGGCGGGGATGGTTTTGGAAGAGATGAGGATTTCTTTCACAGGCAGGGATCGCTATTCTCCTCCCCGCAAGTCATGAAAACCTGGCACATTCCCGCGATCGTCTATGCCACGATCTGCCTTATTTTTGTCGCATTTGTGGGTGGTTCAGCCCCGCTATTGCCGGATTCGGCCGTTGCCAGCCACTTTAATGGGGCGGGGAACCCGGATGGGAGCATGGCCTGCAACGCCTATCTCCTGTTCACCTGCGGGATGGGTGTGGGCACGTCTCTGTTCGTTATTGGGACCATCTATGCCTGCAGTTTCCTGCCCGTCAGCATGATCAACATCCCGAACAAGGGCTATTGGCTGGCTCCGGCACAAAGGGTGCAGTCATGCCGGTTTCTTTTCGCCCACTCCTTCCATCTGGGGAGCCTCATTCTCTGCTTTATGGGCGGGTTGCACTTTCTCACCATCCTGGCCAACCGGTCGGTTCCAAAGCACCTTCCCGGGGGACCGTTCGCCATGGTGGGAGCGTTTTTCGGGATTGGATTGATCATATGGGTCGCCGTGTTGTATTGGAGGTTTCCAAAGCCCAAATGACCGGATCTGCATGAATGGTATGAGGGTTCCTTTCGCCACCCGGGCTGCCTTGGTTGCTGCTGGATTGCTGTTTATTGCGGCGGTTGTTGTCGCGATCCTTTCCGGCGATTCGTTGCGTTACCCGGATGAGATAGACTACCACGCCATCGCCTTGAATCTGGCGCACCATGGGGAGTTTGCAGTCGAGAAGGGGGTCCCGACGGCGATTCGTCCCCCCGGGTTTCCCTTCATCCTCCGGGGACTGTATGTGCTTGGGGAACATCCAGTTCTGGCAAAGTTGCTGAATGCGTTCGCACTCGGAATCACATCGTTGCTACTGGGAAGGCTGGCACTGGCGGGGAGCCGGTCGAAGGGTGCCGGGGTCGGTTCCTGGATCGCGCCGGTTCTGATGCTTGGTTACCCGCTTTTCCTCTACACGGCGGGAACGCTTTACCCGCAGATTGTTGGGACTGCTCTTTTTGCGGGAGTGGTCACCCTACTGGTCACATGCCCCGGCAGGGTGGGTGCAGGGGTTTTGGGAGGGGTTCTCTTCGGCTTGCTCATCCTGATAGTCCCATCCTTCCTGCTCTTTGCCGGTTTGGTGCCCATTTTGTGTGCCTGGGCGGATTGGAAGTCGGGCTTTAGATGGTATGCCAGGGCCCCTGTCATGCTGGCGGTGGCTGTGACCTTGGTGGTTCCATGGACCATTCGCAATTACAGTCAATTTCATGCCATCATACCCGTGTCGGCAAATGGCGGGTTGAATCTGCTCCTGGGGAATTCACCGAATACCACCGCCACAAGCGGGGTGAATGTGGACATCTCCGCCTACATGAAGCAAACGGAAGAATTTACAGAGCTTGGGAGGGATGACTTTCTGAAGCATTGCGCGGTCGAATACATCAAGGCGCACCCCGGGGAGGCAGCGTGGCTCTATGTGCGGAAGGTGGCGGGCTACTTCCATTTCCGCAACAAGCTGTTCACCCAGGGGGAAGGATCGGTGCTCCGGGATCTTGTGATGGCCGCCAGCTATTATCCACTGCTCCTTTTGGCCGCGGGACGACTCTTTTGGGCAAAGCGGTTTCCTCTAACGATAACGGAGGTCGTAATCTACGTGATCTACTTCGGAAATGCCCTTTTGAGCGCGATCTTTTTCACACGGATCCGCTTCAGAATCCCGTTTGATGCACTCCTGATCGTGCTTGCGGCCCTGGCAATCGAGCTGATTGTGGTGGAGTTCCAAAAGAGACAGGGGGGGCAGCCGCCTGAGGCCTAGCCTACTCGATCACAAGGCCGAGGGTTTCGGGGTGGCTTTCTGAAACAGCACACTTGCGGAGGAATCCCACAATGCCTTCCTCCAGCTCACGGCAGCGACTGGACCATTTGTTTGCCCCGGCAAGCTGCTTCACGCAGCTGCGCAACCCATAAAACCGGATGACCTTGGGGGCTTTGCTCAAAAGTTCCCGCACCTCTTTCCGAAGTGCGGCAAAGAAGAACAACTCGCTATCACTGCCAGGCTTGAGGGCAAGATCTGAGAGGCTGAATTCGAACACGTCGTCTGGGGTCTTTTGGGCTCCCGCGTCGCTCTGATCCAACCGGAGTCCATGCAGGACCTTTTCAAAAGCCCCGGCAAATTCGCCCATGGAAATGGTTTCGAGGCCCAGATCGTGTTTGAAGTAGTGAAACACCGCGTTTGCCGCGTGGGAAAGGAATTCCTGATCGTAATTGCCCACCAGCTCGCCCACGGTCTCCTGAATCATCATATCGGGAGACATGGGAACATGTTCCCCGGAGTCGAGCTTGAAAAGGAGGCAATCGGACTTAAGGGTTATCATGAGTTCCCTCCAACTTGCGAACCTCAGAGACAAAGTCGGTTGCCTCTTGAAATTGGCGGTAAACACTGGCAAACCGCACGTAGGCAACCTCATCCACAAGGCGCAGCCCATCCATGACATGTTTTCCCAGAACATCTCCGGGAACTTCCCGTTCGTAGCTGTCGCTCACCGCATTCACAATTTTATCGACAAGGTCCTCGATGGCCTTCGGAGTGACGGGACGCTTTTGGCAGGCCTTTCGGATGCCGACCAGCAGCTTTTCCCGCGAAAAGTCCTCTCTCCTACCATCTCTTTTGACAACAACGAGGCAGCCCCGCTCAATCTCTTCGTATGTTGTGAATCGATTTGTGCAAGCTTCGCACTCACGTCGACGGCGAATAGTTGCCCCCTCGCGCGAGGCGCGGGAGTCTATCACCTTGTCATTCTGGCAACCACACTTGGGGCAACGCATATCGATTCAACTTATGACCCACAACAGCCTGTTGTGGCTTCCCCATTTTTAACACGCAACAGGTTGGGGCGTCAATAGCCGAAAGTATGCCATCTACCCAAAATGGGTGAGGAAGGGTTGGGGGTGGGGCATGGGCCTTGACCGATTTCCCGCGAAGGGGTCAGTCCGTTCGCTTTTTGTAAAGTGCTACCCGCACCGGGCACACAAAAAGTGAGGACTGACCCCTTCGCTCGGGGGAAGCGATCTTGCGCAGAGAAAAGGAATTTGGCTTCTCCGCGTCTCTGTTTCTCTGAGCGATACATTCCCCCGGGTGGAGGCCTGCTAGACCGGCATCTGGATATTGAGCTTGGGTGCTGCCTGGGAGACATCTTTGTCGCCACGGCCGGAGAGGTTGACGATGATCAACTTATCCTTGCTCATTTTCGGTGCCTGACACATGACTTCGGCGATCGCGTGGGAACTCTCCAAAGCGGGGATGATTCCCTCCAACCGGGCCAGTTTGGAGAAGGCTTCGAGTGCCTTGTCATCGGTGGCGTAGGTGTATTGGACCCGGCCGAGGTCCCGCAACCAGGCGTGCTCAGGTCCCACAGCGGCGTAATCCAGGCCGGCACTGACGCTGTGGGTCAGTTGCACCTGGCCAAATTCATCCTGCAACAGGTAGGAGCGGGTGCCTTGAAGAACTCCGAGGGAGCCACCCTGGAAGCGGGCAGCGTGGCGCCCTGCCTCAATTCCTTCCCCTCCGGCCTCCACACCGATCATTTGGACGTCTTTATCGTTAAGGAAAGGGTAAAAGAGCCCAATGGCATTGGATCCGCCGCCCACACAGGCTACCAGAAGATCGGGCAGGCGGCTTTCCTTCTCAAGAATCTGGCGGCGGGCCTCGTCCCCAATAACCCGTTGAAAGTTGCGGACCATCAAGGGATAAGGGTGTGCGCCGTAGGCGGTGCCGAGAATGTAATGGGTGCTCCGGATATTCGTGACCCAGTCCCGCATCGCCTCGTTGATCGCCTCTTTCAGGGTTTGCTGTCCGGCTTTGACGGATACCACCTCAGCCCCGAGCATTTTCATCCGATAGACGTTCAGAGCCTGACGCTCGCAATCGACGGCACCCATATAGATGACGCATTTCATGCCAAACATGGCGGCCACAGTGGCGGTGGCCACCCCATGCTGGCCGGCCCCGGTCTCGGCGATGATCCTCGTCTTGCCCATGCGCCGGGCCAGAAGGATCTGGCCGATGGAATTGTTGATCTTGTGTGCCCCGGTATGGAGGAGATCCTCCCGCTTGAGGTAAATTTTGGCCCCGCCGAGTTCCCGTGTGAGGCGCTCGGCGTAGTAGAGGGGGGTGGGGCGGCCGCAGAATTCCCGCAGGTAGTAATCGAATTCCCGCTGGAATTCCGGATCCTGCCGGGAGCGGTGGTATTCCTGTTCCAGCTCCTGCAGCGGGTGCATCAGGGTCTCGGGGACATAGCGGCCGCCAAATGCGCCAAAATGTCCCAGCGCATCCGGCACTGTTTCGGTGGCAATCAAGCTCATGTCTCAGAGCATAGCTGCTGATGCGGCACTCGTCGAGTCACTGTGCTGTAAGGGAATCCCTTTCATGGGGTGTCAGGATTCCGGGGGCGTTCATGGCACAGCCTGTAAGAGCTAACTGCAGGGGGGAGTAAGTGCAATTTCATGGTTAAGTCATCCGGTGATCAAGCCGATAGACACTGAAGAAAAGGTTTTAATTGAACTGAAGAGACAAGTATGGAGACACTCACACCCCAAGCCAGCACTGGACTTGCCGCCCTGGCCGGCAAATACCTCACCTTCGTCCTGAGCGGGGAATGCTTCGGCATCCCGGTGCTCAAGGTCAGGGAAATCATCCGCCCCACGGCGATCGCCGCAGTGCCGCAAATGCCGCACTATATCAAGGGGGTCATCAATCTTCGGGGCAAGATCATTCCTGTGATTGATCTGTGCGCCAAATTCAACATGAGACAGGTGGACTCGACAGAGAGTGCCTGCATCGTCGTCGTGGAAGTCAGGGGCCGCAAGGGGGTTTCGATCCAGCTGGGCCTCATGGTGGATGCGGTCGAGGAGGTTGGCAATTTCACCAGTGGTGATATCGAGGCCACCCCCGATTTCGGCACCGCCGTGGACACCACATGCATCATGGCCATGGTGAAGAGCAAGGGAACCGTCAAGACCCTCCTGGACATAGACCGGGCTGTCAGTGACTTTTCCTTTTCCGACGAATCCCTCACCCCCTCCGGGGTGGAGCCCGGTCAGGAACCCTCGCACAACGTTCCGACCCTGTAACCCAAAGCAGCAAACACAATCAACCAACGAATTTTAGACTTAAGTAAATTATGCAACACTTGAAATTATCAGCAAAACTGGCCATCGGCTTCGGGGGGGTCATCCTGCTCTCTCTGATTCTCGGTGGGCTCGCCATCGTCAACATGACCCGCGTCAAGACGGCCGCCGCCCTCATTCAGACGGAGAACGTCCCTGAGGTTGAGGTCGCCGAAAATGTTTCTGAATGGTCGTTGAAGACCATGTATGAAATGCGCGGCTATACGTTCACAGAGGATGCCGCCTATCTGGACAAGGCGCGGGCGAACCTGGCCAAGGTCAAAAGCTATCTTGCCGAGGCGCAGAAGCACGGGGCCAGCTCCGCCCGGCTTGCGAAGCTGAAGGAGGCTGCCGACAAGGCCACCGTCGCAGCCCTCGAATACGAGAAATTGGCGGATGAAACCGTCAAACTCACCGATGGACTTGAGGTGGAGCGGAAAGCTGCGGAGGAGGCCGCCGCCAATTACATGAAGGCCTGTTATGCCTCCATAGAAGTTCAGGGCAAGCGCCTTGTTGAGGCAATCAAAACCTCCGCCAAGGCGGATGTGCTGAATGAAATCGACATCAACCAGACCGTCGTCAACGAAATCGTTGATCTTGGGAACAACATCATCATAGGCACATGGAAGTCCCAATACCGCCGGGACCCGAAGCTGTTTCAGGAGACGGCCAAGAAATTTGACCAGGTGACCGCAAAGCTGGATCAACTGAGGAAGATGACTCCCGATGCCGAGGAAGCCAAGCTGATTGAGGCGTGCGCCGCTGCTGCCACCGCCTACCGTGGCAATATGGATGCCTTTCTAACAAAATGGGTCGCCCGGGAGGAAGTCATGAAGAAGCGCGCGGTTGCTGCAGACCAGGTTCTGGAGCTCGCGGCATCGACCGCTGAGTTGGGTCTGAGCGACACCAAGAGGGCGACGCAGTCAGCTTCCGACTCCCTGACATCCGCATCCTCCATCCTGGTGGGTGGATTGATTGTGGCCCTGCTCCTTGGAATCGGCGTTGCAGTGGGTTTGACCCGTTCAATCACCAAGCCGGTGAATGCGATTGCGGAATCCCTCGCCGCCGGGGCGGATCAGACCGCATCGGCTGCCGGGCAGGTATCCTCCGCCAGCCAGTCATTGGCCGAGGGGGCCAGTGAGCAGGCAGCCTCGCTTGAGGAGACCAGTTCATCCCTTGAGGAGATGTCCAGCATGACGAAGCGCAATACGGAGAACGCGCAGAAGGTGAACGAACTGGCGCGCCAGGCCCGCACCGCTGCAGATACCGGATCCTCCGACATGCAGACCATGACGGCCGCGATGAACGATATCAAGACCAGCAGCGACGACATCGCCAAGATCATCAAGACCATTGATGAGATCGCCTTCCAGACCAACATCCTGGCCCTGAACGCTGCGGTTGAAGCCGCACGGGCCGGAGAGGCAGGCATGGGTTTTGCAGTGGTGGCGGATGAGGTGCGGGGCCTGGCCCAGCGCGCCGCCAGTTCCGCCAAGGAAACCGCCGCGAAGATTGAGAGCGCTGTCATCAAGACCGCCCAGGGCGTGAATATCAGCGAGAAGGTCTCCAAGAGCCTTCAGGAGATTGTGCTGAAGGTGCGTCAGGTGGATGAACTTGCCGCCGAAGTGGCCACCGCCTCCCGGGAGCAATCCAGCGGCATTGAGCAGGTGAACACCGCTGTGACACAGATGGATCGTGTGACCCAGTCCACGGCTGCAACCGCCGAGGAAAGTGCCAGTGCCGCCGAGGAGTTGAACGCCCAGGCAACCACCCTCAAGGACAACGTGGCCCAGTTGCTGCGGCTGGTGAATGGGGCATCTGCCGATGTGCAGACCCACTCGACCGTTTCACACAAGAAACCGGTCTGGACCCCGACCCAGCAGCGGGAAATCAAGGTTCCCAAGGCCGGGAACTACAAGAATGGCAACGGACATGGCAAAGCCCCTCAAAACCAGAGGCTCGACATGGCAGCGGCCTCCAGCCGGGGCGGTTTGGCGGATGACGCGAACTTCAAGGATCTATAACCCTTTTGGGGTTGGTTGAGTGCAAGGCGGCCATCTCCTCTCTGAGGAGGTGGCCGTCCACGTTTTACAGGCCTGCTATTCGAAATCGTAAACAACAACCTTCGTGCAGACTTTCTTGAAAACCTTCTCCACGAAGTCCACATGCCGGGGGTGGACCTGGTATTCATCCTGCGCCTCCTTGCTGGAGAAAATCAGGTTGAGGGCCACGGCATAGGATTGTTCCACCACGGGCCGATGGCTCTTCACCATGCGTCCCACATGGAACTGGAGCACGCCGGGGATCGGCTTCAGGTAGTGGTTGGCACCCGCAACAAGTTCATCCGCCGCGTTGGGTTGCGCCGGATCCGTCCAAAAAATCACAACATGTGAAAACATTGTGCCCCGGATGATGCCCTGAGGAGGGTGCGCAGGAAAGCCAAAGTCGCTGAGTTGCGCCGGGGGGCACCGGGTGACGGACAGGGGGGATCGGATTGAACAGAAGGAAACGAAGGGAACAAAGAGGAACCGCTTCTTTGTTGCCATCGTTGGCGGTCGTGACGGAGGTGGCTACCCCAGTCTCTTGTAGGCGACTTCCCATTCCCCGGAGGGGGTGGGACGGATGTGGATGGTGAAGTGGAGATAGTTTCCCCGGCAACCCGGCTCGATCATTCCGTCAAAGATGTGGAGTTGCTGGGCTTCGTCCCAGCCCAAGTGAGCGATCTGGAAGAGTTTTCCATATCGGCGGAGGTAGTGTCAGCGGCGGAATGATATTACCGTAAAACCGCCGGTTTGAAGTTCCCTTCTACTTCCCTGGTCTTTTCTTCCGGCTATTCTCCTGGAAGCTCTTCTTGCTTCTTCGCTTTGGTTCTTCTTCGGCTTGATTGTTTTGTTT
>CAIWMU010000177.1 GCA_903913865.1 uncultured Verrucomicrobia subdivision 3 bacterium | reverse complement strand
TATGGCACAACGTCGTTGACGTTGGGGAGGGGAAACCGTGGATGGACGCGAATCCGGGGGGGGGATGGTGCAGAGGCGTTGTCCGATTTTCCCTCCGGGAATCCCAACGGGATTCTGCCCCAAAGCCCAGGGTTGCGCCGCCGAGGCGCTACCCTGGGTCCACTCCCACAATATAAACAACCCCAACGGGGTTGTGCCGGGGCACCATGCGGGGAGGTTGCCAGCACGTGCCCGGATCAGGCGGAATGGGCAACGTGACGATGGGTTTTCAATATCGCAACCCATCCTGAACAGGGTAACCCACACATTCGGTCCTTCGGCACAACCACGTTGTGGTTGTGGCACCCCTCCCGCGCGCCCCCCGGGTAGTGCCGAGAACCACGCAACCCCGGGCTGTATGGCATAACTCCTCTGGCGTAAGGGGACGGGCTTGCCAGGCATAACCAGCCGTTATTTCATGGGGCGCTTCAACACAGCAACGACATCTCTTGTCCCGCCCTGCGTAAAATTTGTGTCGAAAACGCTCACCAACTCCCAGCCTTCGTCGCCCAGCCGGTTTAACCGGTCGTTGAACGCTTGTCCATCAAGCTTGCCACCGAGAAACCATCTCGCCGCCTCGAACATCACGGTTGTATATTCCCACTTCATAAATGATTCCTCGCAACGAACACCGGTAAACGGTTTGCCTCCGGCGCGCGCACCCCGTTGATCTGGGACCTCACGGGTCGCACAACTCGGCGTCGCCTGCAGCCAATGGTTGCAGGTGCCCTCTAGCTCATGAATAGCATGATCAGAAGGATGAGCAACAGTGCCCATCCAATATACTCGACGACTCTCGACCACGCGGCTCCGATAAGGATAACAATCAGTGGTGCGACCATCCCGGCAACGGCCGCTGCGTCTCTCCATCCATAGCCGATTTTATGACCCGGCAAAGGAACACTCCCCAGGCTGGGAATGGTGATGGCCAGGATCAAGAGATTGATACATGCCGCCACCACAAGACGCATGATTCCGGCCCTCCGTGAAGCCAGTGGTGACGGCGTTGGTGTGCTCATCGGGCTTCTGCCTCCGAACGATGCTGATCAGGCGCAGCCGGTATACCGGACCAGAAATGCGATGGGGATGCGGTGCCGCCGTTGCCTGCACCAGCCGGGTTGGCCCGGCCACGCCACCACCGTCGCAAATCCCAAGGCACGCACCCGAGGACAATACTTGCGGCGAGGGAAAGCGACACGAACAGATACCACAAGTTCCACAACCGAGCCACGCTCCAACCTTTTTTGATGGTGTCCGGCTCGCTCATGGAACGATGATGGACAACATTCTCAACAACCGCGACGTGCCCATGGACCCAGTTGCCCGGCTGCCAGTAGTCAAAGCCAAACGCATCCGTGCAGTCGTAGAGCCGCTCGTTGACCGCTTCCCATGCTGCGGTGCAAACGATGGTCGCCAGGATAGCCCACACCAGAAACTTGCAAATGCTTTTCAGGGCGCGAGGCATGGCAGGCTAACAGTCTGGGTTCACCGAAATCCAGGGTTGAACGACAAAAGCCTTTGGGACTTTCATGGCTCACTTTAGACCGCTCTTCGGGGCTGGTTGCAAGCTTTATTTAGTCAGGCAGAAAACCCTGCGTGCTGAGTCGGATTGAGGGTTTTGCGGCGATCTGCAAGGGCTGGGCAAACGGCATAGGGCGGGCCTACAGCCCTTCGGTTCCATCATCATGCCCGCAACCCAGGCCGTTGGCCTGGGCTGACTTGGTCCGGGCCATTGGCCCTCCAAAACGCCCCCCTCCGCCTTCTCAAACAGCCCCTCCCATTCGTGTCCATTCGCGGTTCCCCCCCGAGCCCTGGGATCCCGCCCCCTGGCGCAAATCAGTCAACGCCCCCGGTCCCCAATTCTTAATTCCTCCCCCATTCCCGGCTGCATCCCCCCCTTCACACCACAGGCCTGACCGCACCGCGCAAACCGGCACCCCGGCGGAAAACTGTTGGCCTTTTCCATTTTTCGGGTTAATGTGCCATGAAAGGAACCAAATGAGTACCTTATGGTTAAGGGTTCTGTTGTCGGGCAGCCTGCTGCTTTCTGCAACCAGTGCGGGTTGGGCCTCCCAGGTGGGTCGCATCCTGATCCGGAGCGCAATCGGCCCCTCCACCGCCGAATACATCGGCCGCGCCATTGACCTCTCCACCCGGCGTGGGGATGCCTGCCTTATCGTTGAACTGGACACTCCCGGTGGCCTGCTCGAAAGCACAAAGGAGATCGTTCAGAAGTTTTACGCCTCGGAAATCCCCCTGATCGTTTACGTCACCCCTTCCGGTGCCAATGCGGCCAGCGCAGGCTGCTTCATCACACTGGCCGCAGATGTCGCCGCCATGGCCCCCAACACCAGTATCGGCGCCGCACACCCCGTCAGCATGGGACCGGGCGGGGCGGAAAAGACGGATGATGTGATGAAGCAAAAGCTGGAGAACTATGCCGGCAGCTACATTGAGGCGATCGCCCAAAAGCGGGGCCGCAACGTGGAGTGGGCCCGTTCCTCGGTCACCACCAGCGAGTCCATCACCGCCGAAAAGGCTCTGGAACTGAAGGTGATCGACATCGTATCCCCCGATTTGAAGGATCTCCTCCGCCAGCTGGACCAGCGCCAGGTGCGTGGAACCTCCCTGAATCTGGCCGCAGCCACCATTTCCCACATTCCAATGCTGCCCAGGGAACGTCTTTTCCAGATGCTCTGGCGCCCGGAGGTGATGCTCATCCTGATGCTTGCAGCGGTCTATGGGCTGATCGGCGAACTCAGCAACCCCGGGGCGATCCTGCCCGGCGTGGTGGGTGCCATCGCCCTCATCCTCGCGCTCAACATGATGGCCATTCTCCCCATCAACATGGCCGGGGTCGCCCTCATCCTGCTCGCCGTGATCCTGTTTGGGATCGATATCTTTGCACCGACCCACGGTGTGCTCACGTTTGGGGGGATTGTCAGCTTCTTCCTGGGCGCCCTGATGCTGTTTGAGCGCGGTAGCGGCCTCCGCATCTCCCTGGCTTTCCTGATTCCCATCACCCTGCTGACGGCCCTCTTCTTCCTGTTCGTCGCCGGGGCCGGGTTGCGGGCCCAGCGCCTCCCGGTGCGGTCCGGCCCCGAAACCATGCTCGGCCAGATCGTCCCGGCCCTCAACCGCATAGACCCCTCCGGTGGCAGGGTCTTCATTGAGGGGGAACATTGGAATGCCACCAGCGAAACACCCATCGAGCAGGGCGCCACAGTCCTCGTGGAGGGATTCAACGGTCTCACGCTCAAAGTCCGGCCTGCAACCCCGGCCAAAATCTGATTTAAACACCAACCAAATACATCCACATGGAAGACCTCATTCACAAACTCGTCAGCCTGGCCACCTGGACCGTCCCGGTCATCGTCCTCGCCGCCTTCGCACTGCCCCAGATGGTTCGCGTCCTGCGCGAATACGAACGGGGTGTCATCTTCCGCCTCGGCAAACTGCTGGGTGCCAAGGGGCCGGGCCTCATCTTCCTCATCCCGGTCGTCGATCGCATGGTCAAAATGGACCTGCGCGTGGTGACGATTGATGTCGCCAAGCAGGAAATCATGACCCGCGACAACGTCCCCGCCACCGTGGATGCCGTCATCTACTTCCGCGTCGTGGACCCCTGCGCTGCCGTCGTGAAGGTCGAGAATTTCTGGAAAGCCACATCCCTCATCGGCCAGACCACCCTCCGGAGTGTTCTGGGTCAGGCCGAACTGGATGATCTCCTCTCCCGCAGGGATAAAATCAACCAGACCCTGCAGGAAATCATCGACCGCCAGACCGACCCCTGGGGCATCAAGGTCACCTCGGTGGAAATCAAGGAGGTCGCCCTCCCGGAAAGCATGAAACGGGCGATGGCCAAGCAGGCGGAAGCCGAACGGGAACGCCGCGCCAAGATCGTCAACGCCGAGGGGGAATTCCAGGCCGCCGAAAAGATGGTCCAGGCCGCCGCCATGATCAGCAAGGAGCCCATCTCCCTCCAATTGCGCTACCTCCAGACCATGCGCGAGATGGCCAGCGAACAGCACACCACCACCTTCCTGCCCATCCCCATCGACCTGTTCGCCCCATTCCTGAAGAAATAGGCCCCCGCCAGGCCGCACCGCTTGCAGTCCACCCGCCCGGGCACCCTCCCGGGCGGGGTGGAACCGCTGTTTCCGCCCGTTTTGTCATCGATGTTTTGCCGCTTTTCCCGATTTTTTGCCCGTCAAGGAAAAAAATTGCTTGTGTCCTCCAGCCAGTTCGGTACTGTTCGCGCCCATGAAAGTAGAATTTTACGGCCACGTCCGTCAGTATCACAATATCAAATCCGAAATCGACAAGAACATCCAAACAGTTCTTGAGAGCGGACAGTATGTCATGGGCCCCATGCTCAAGCAGTTCGAGGGTGAATTGGCCGCCTATCACGGCACCAAATACGCCATCGGCACTGCAAACGGCACCGATTCCATCTGGCTCGCGCTGATGGCTCTCGGTATCGGCGCAGGCGATGAGGTCATCACCCATCCGAACTCCTTCTTCGCCACCGCTGAGGCCATCTGGATCGCGGGTGCGACAGCCGTCTTCGTGGACTGCTGCCCCAAGACCAAGTGCATCGACCCGACCAAAATCGAGGCTGCGATCACCCCCAAGACCAAGGCCATCATCCCCGTGCACCTCTACGGCCAGTGCGCCGACATGGTCGCCATCAAGGCCATCGCCGACAAACACAACCTCCGCATCATCGAGGATAACGCCCAGGCCATCGGCGCGGCAGGCCCCGGCTTCAAGATCGGCGAGCTCAGCGATGCTTCCTCCACCAGTTTCATCATCCAGAAGAACCTCGGCACCTTCGGCGACAGTGGCGCTCTCGTCACCAACAATCCCGACATCGATGCCAAGGTCCGCAAGCTCCGCAACCACGGCTCCACCGCCCGGAACGTTCACAGCTACGGCTTCAACAGCCGTCTGGATGACATCCACGCCGGAATCCTGAGCGCCAAGCTCAAGCACATCGACGAATACAACGATGCGCGCCGCAAGTGGGCCGACCGCTACACCGCAGGCCTGCAGGGCGCCAAGACCTTCACCCTCCCGGTCGCGCTCCCCGGCTACCGGCACGTCTTCCACCTCTATGTGGTCGAGACGAAGAAGGCGGAATGGCGCGATCAGATGGTCGATTTCCTCGTCAAGAACGGCGTGGATGCCAAGACCCACTACTCCGTTGCCATCCACAAGCAGGCCGGCTATCCGTGGGGCAAGGAAGCCCGCATCGTCGGCAGTGTCGAGAACGCCGAGGAAAACGCCATTACCTGCGTCAGCCTCCCGATGTTCCCCGAACTGCGCGAGGACGAGGTGGATTACGTCATCGCCAAGGTCATGGAATGGGATGCCCAGTGCGCGGCCAAGTCCTGCTGCTGCTCCTGCTCCTGATCCAATCAAGTCTTAAGGCAAACGCCGGAGTCCGGGCTTCTTCCGGGCTCCGGCGTTCACCATGAATACACCCAAACACTTTTCCCCACCTTTATGAGCAAATATACCGTTCTGGTCGTCGGCATGGGCAAACGTGGCATGCACCACGCCACATCCTTCAACGCCAACCCCAAGTTCCAGGTCACAGGCATCTGCGATATCGATCCCAAACGCCTCGATGATGCCGCCCCGAAGCTCGGCAATCCCGAAAAGGGCACCGATGCCGCCGCGCTCGCGCGCCAGCTCAAGCCGGATGTCTTCTGCTTCTGCACCATGCCGCACCTGCGCATCCCCTTCATCCAGGCCGCGGCCGATGCAGGCTCAAAACTCGTCGCCTTCGAAAAACCGGTGGCCCTCACCAGCAACGAGGTCTTCACCATCCGGGACATCCTCAAGAAGTCCGGCATGAAGGCCGTCGTCAGCCACCAGCACCGCTACGGCAAGCACTACCAGAAGGTCCGCGAAATCATCGCCAGCGGTGCCCTCGGCCGCGTCCACACCGTCTATGGCAGCGCCACCGGCTGGATGACCCACATGCTCTCCCACCTGATCGATTATTCCTGCTGGTATAACGACTACACCCCGGCCACCTGGGCCATGGCCCAGGCCGCAGGCAAGGCCAAGTTTGCCGACAACCACCCCTCCCCCGATTACATCGCCGGCTTCGTCCAGTTCGCCAACGGCGTTCGCGGCATCTATGAATGCGGCGCCGGCGCACCCGACCAGCCGGAAGTCGGCAAATGGTGGGGCAAAAACCGCATCGGCGCCCAGGGCACCGAAGGGTTCGCCGAGGTCCTCACCAATGGCGGCTGGAGGGCCGTCACCAAATCCGGCGGCGCCCAGAGCGGCGATGGAGTCATGAGCTACGATGCCGACATGCCCCCCTACATCCAGGAAATGGCCGACTGGCTGGACGACAGCTCCAGGGTGCACCAGTGCAATTTCGAGCACGCCGCCCTCGGCGCGGAAATCATGCTCGCCCTCCAGCGCAGCGCGGCGGAAGGCGGCCAGATCGCCCTCCCCCTCACCGCCCCGGCCGATGAACAGGCCCTCCTGAAAGCCAAACTCTCGGATGCGGCCGTTCAGGTCTCCTTCGAGCAGAACAAAAAAGAGTTCGGCCTCGCCTGATTCATCAGGCCCGGACCAGATCTTTCCGCACCCCGCCCCCTGCTGAACCAGGGGGCGGGGTTTTATTTTCCAATCCTGGTCCCGATCCGCAGCGCGTATTCATGAGAGGCTTGGGGGGGCTGTAAACGTGGTTTTGAACAGATTTCTTGGAACATTCTTCCCCCAACTTTTGAATAGGCCTGTGTTGCTCAAACCAAGCCAGGAGAAAAGGGCTGAACCATCGATCGCCCACAAATCTGAGGATCCTCGAGTGCGAAATCTGGTTCATGCACGGTCTCCATCCAGGGGCTGGCCGGCCCGACCGAGGTCCATCCCCACCAGATCATGAAGTTTGGTGCCCAAACGCCCCCAACGTCTTCATACATCGCACACGATATGCGTTGCCGGCCGTTTTTACGGTCCGGAATGCTTTATTTTGACTCTTTTCTAATCTTAGTCTAATACATGATCTTGTGAACCCATTACTTCGGAAAGAAGCGTTCGTTCTGACATTCCGTATAGGTCTGTTGCAGCGTGGTTGGACGAACGTTCTCCGATCTCTCAGCGTGGCCGTAGGTTTGGGATCTGCTATTTCCAGTGACGCTTGGGAGCGTGATGGCAACTGGGGTGTCAGCGGGAGCATTTTGGACATCCGCTCGACATTACAGGGTTACCACTACACGAACACGCTGTCTGTCACGGGATACTATGCTGGAGGTCGTTTCACCTTGGAAATGATCCCGGTTAGCACGGACGACGAGATTTCAGAGTCAGCCGCATGGGATGGAGAAAAGCTCAGACTTATTCAGAGATATCCTGAAGCCCCGGGAAAGAAGCTCCCCAGGGATCAGGCACTGGCTTACGTTGAGGCCTCAATATTTTCGCGCTACGCCACGCACCCATCATTGGCCGTCATGCTTGCACTTGCCGACACGAACTCGCTCAGCCACATCATGGCCGGCGAAGAGCCGATAATACTGGCAGGTGCAAGAGTGTATCCGGAAGAGCAAAACACTTACAAATTGCTGTTTTCTCCCACCGGAGGCATGGGCGTGGAGGCACTCTGTCCTGGGAGGGAAGTTTCAGGACCTGAGGAACGGCCCATCCCGGGGTTCGAAACTGGGTTTCTAAGGTGGAAATTTGTGCTGGGAGCGCCATCCCGCCCGGATGATGGAAGCGCTGAATGGGTGGTGCCGCTCGAATACAGCAGGTTCATTCCTTCCGGGTCACAACTGTTTGAATATCGTCATGTGCAAGGAGACCTGAAACTGCACAAGGCAGGCCCGGTTGCGGCGCTGTTCAAGCCACGCATCACCGAGACACGGCTCAAAGTTTTGGATTATTCGAGGAGGAAGGAGTTCTATCCGTTCACGAAGGGGCGCACCGATAGTGCCTACGGGTATGAGCTGTCGAACCGGGCGTGGGATTTCGACGAGCGAATCATCAGTGCCTGGGCCACAGAGGTGAAATCGGGATGGGAGCTTAAAGGTGTTCGAAACAACGTGGAGGAGACACGCTACGTCGCCCCGAACTACGCGGAGAAACGTCAAATTGGCTTTTGGGTCTTGTTAAGCATTTTCTTGTCATTGCCACTCATACTTTTTCGAATCAAAGCCAAATCGAAAGGAACAAAATGAAGATAGAACTCACCCTGTTGGTTGTTGTTGCGGCTGTTTATGGTCCCTGGGTAAACGGCACGTGCTCCGGGACTAACTGCAATTACTGAGGTGGACTGCGGCTGAATGTTGTTGATTCCGCCCGGAAAGACCAATGCAGTTGAGTGCCCTAGCGAAACGCAGTCGGTTTTGCCCGGCAGTTGTCTATCTACTGTCGGTCGCCATGTTGTTGGCACTGACCGCCGGGGCTAAACTCCTCAGTGCCACCGGCGAGGCGCCGATTCTGGCGTTGAGCGATCCAATATTGCGTCTGACAAATCGCGCTGTTCTGATTGGTGTTGGTTTGCTGGAGTTGGCCGTTGCGGTATATGTTGTCGTCGGGCAGAGCAGGCTGCACAAGCACCTGGTGCTTGTCTGGCTCAGCACGAACTTCATCGCCTACCGTGCCGCCATCTGGTGGCTTGCTCCGGGGCATCCGTGCTTATGCCTCGGCACGCTGGACGACAAACTTGCGGGAATGAAAGGCGTTTTGGACTGGGGGCTGGGAACGCTGGTCGCAACCATGTTTTTCGGCAGTCTTAGTTTTCTCCTCCTGCCACACGCCACCATCGCCTGGTGTGGGTTGGACCAGCGCTGGAGGACTCACATCAAATGGCTTGCCGTGCTGGTGGGAAGTTTGTTGCTGGTCCCCCCATTGCAGGTGGGCTTTGCAGGCCTGCACCAACCGGGAACCACGGGTCCCATTCTGTTGCGGCGGCTGGATGGCAGGCTGACGGGCGCAGCCCAGCCCGGAGCTCGTTTGATCTGGCGGAGTCTTGAGGAAGTGCCGCCGGACTTTTTGAAGGCGGTCCTGGCCGCGGAGGATGAGCACTTTTTCGACCATCATGGATTTGATTGGGCAAAACTCCGCTCCGCCTTGAATCAGGCCGCGGCCGAAGGCCGCACCCCTCGTGGAGGAACATCAACGATGACGCAACAGTGCGCGCGTTCTTTATTTTTGTGGCAGGGGCGATCCTGGGTGCGAAAGGCTCTGGAAGCATACTACACTGTCTGGATGGAGGTTCTTCTCTCCAAGCAAAGAATCCTTGAACTGTATGTAAACGTGGCGGAGTTTGGCGAAGGTGTTTACGGAGTGGAGGCTGGCGCACAATACCGTTTTGGCATTCCCGCCCGGCACCTCACGCGCGATCGCGCAGTTCAACTCGCTTCTGTTTTGCCCAGTCCAAAAAAGTGGGACTTGAAGGCTCCGTCGGAGCG
The DNA here is from genome assembly GCA_903913865.1 of uncultured Verrucomicrobia subdivision 3 bacterium. Lineage (GTDB taxonomy): Bacteria > Verrucomicrobiota > Verrucomicrobiia > Limisphaerales > UBA8199 > UBA693. The sequence goes on along the minus strand of CAIWMU010000177.1, from coordinate 8,768 downwards.
CTTGCGGCAACACCAAGCCAACATTTCGAGGCGGATTGAGCTTGTGCGTCTTCCATGGGAATCTACGCCAGAGAAACCACCCCTCCCGGATGGGGAATAGCCTTCCAGGGTCTGCCCCCCCTTTCTTCGCCCACCCGACCGCTCCGGAGGAAAAAGGCATCGGATTTGTGGAACTGACAGGCCTCATCAAGGAGCTTCCGGGTGCCGCGCAGATCATCCAGACCCCACACGCCCGTCCCGCAGTATCTTTTTCGCTGCCCCGGGCTTCCTTTTCTGGTAGGATTGGCCCGATGGAAGTTCTGATTCAGCCGACAAAAGAGGCCGCGGCGGCCCTCGTATCGAAGATGATTGCCCGCGATTTGCGGGCCAATCCCCACATGGTCCTTGGTCTTGCCACAGGTTCCACCATGGAGTGTGTTTACCGGCACCTCGTCCACATGCACCGGGAGGAACACCTGGATTTTTCACTCTGCAGCACGTTCAATCTGGATGAATATGTGGGCCTGATGCCGGCCGACCCGAATTCCTACCGCCATTACATGAACCACCACCTGTTCCGCCAGGTGAACATCGACCCCCGCAACACCCACCTGCCCAACGGGATGGCTGAGAATCTGGACGCCGAGTGCCTCCACTACGAGGCCACCATCAAGCGCTTTGGCGGGATCGACATGCAACTCCTCGGCATCGGCAAGGCCGGGCACATCGGGTTCAACGAACCCCTCTCAGCCCTCCGCTCCAGGACCCGGGTCAAGGCCCTGACCCCCACCACCATCAAGCAGAATGCCCCCTTCTTCGGGGGGGAGGAGCACATGCCGCGCCGCGCCATCACCATGGGAGTTGGCACCATCATTGAAGCCCGCCGCTGCGTCCTGCTCGCCACGGGGGACAGCAAGGCCCAGGTCATTGCCCAGGCCGTCGAAGGCCCGATCACCAGCATGGTCAGCGCCTCCGCCCTGCAACTCCACCCCCGGTGCACCGTTGTTGTCGATGAATCCGCCGCCACCGCCTTGAAGGAAAAGGATTATTACCGCTGGATCTTCGAAAACGAGCCCGATTGGCAGGACTACCGCTGAACCCCCGGGCAAAACAATCCGAATACCACCCGGCCCGCCAACGTCAAATACCCCATATGAAACGGCTCCTGTTCACCCTCGCCTGCGCTGCAACCCTTCTCTCCATGCCCGCGCTTGCCGAGGCCAAAAAGCTCACCTGCTGCCAGCAGGCCTTCCAGGAAAAGCGCGAGTGCAAAAACAAGTGCTGCATAGCCGCCCACAAGGAGGCCAAATCCTGCACCAAGTGCAACCCGAACAAGGAGGATGCCGAACTCGCCAAACGAAAAGGGGTTGTGCCCAAACCGTAAGAGTCGCCCGCCCCTCCAGCCGCAGGGATCCAGAAATTCCTTGCGTTCCTGCCCCCAACGTATCCTAATGCCGATGAGCCACAACCGTCATCATCCAGCATTATCACGTTATGAGGCAGCTCACGGTCATCTGCGCCCTTCTCGGCTGCATCTGCAGCCTGCGCGCCGATATCATTGCGCAGTGGAACTTTAACAGCCCCGCACCCGACGCCCTTTCCACCACCGGATCCTTGGAGCCTTCCACAGGCGCCGGTTGGCTCTCCACCTGCGGGGATGTCACAACCTCCTTCTCCACCGGGGACACCCGGGATGCCGCCACCGATAACACGGCCGTTGCCACCGCCCATTTTCCCGCCGCCACCAACGCAAACCTGACCGCCGGTCTGCGTTTCGATGTCAGCACCGTCGATTACGAGCAGATCACCGTGGGCTGGAGCCAGCGCAACAGCGCCACCGCCTCCAAATTCCTCCGGCTCCAATACACCGTGGATGGGTCCACTTTTGTCGATTCAGCGGTCCTGACGATGGCCGCCGACAGCCTCTTCACCAACCTGACGATCAACCTCTCCGCCATCCTCGCCGCCAACAACAATCCCTCCTTCGGATTCCGGCTCCTCACCGAATGGCAGCACTCCGCCACGGGAACCGGTCCGGAGGCCTATCTACCCACCACCGCCGGATCCACCTACGGCTCCGCAGGCACCATCCGCTTCGATCTGGTCACCATCTCCGGCGTGCTCCGCGCAGGGGGCAACCATCCCCCGACGATCTCCATCATCCCCGCCCAATCGGTCCGCATCGGCCACACAACCACCCCGGTTGAGTTCACCATCCTGGATGCCGAGGATCCGGCCTCGGAACTGACCCTCATGGCGGAATCTTCAGATCCGACGATAATCCCTGCCTCAAACCTCACGTTCGGCGGATCCAGCTCCAGCCGGAACCTGATGGTGAAGTCCGGCACGCAGACCGGCTCCTCCCTGATTACGGTGCGAGTCACCGATCGTGGAGCAAAGTCCACCGCCACAACGTTTTCCGTCACCGTGCTACCCCAAAATTCCCCGCCCTCCATCTCCACTGTTCCAACGCAATATGTTTTGGCAGGCACCCCTTCCGCTGCAATTCCCTTCACCGTCGGCGACCTGGAAACAGCCCCCGGCGCGCTGAGCGTCGCTGCATACAGCCCCAATTCCAGTCTGCTTCCGCCCGGCGGCCTCACACTGGGCGGGCTCAATGCGGACCGGTTCCTCTCAATAAACCCGGCCTACGGACAGTGGGGATTGGCACCCGTCATCCTGCGGGTCGGCGATGGGCTTGACGCTTCGGAATCCTCCTTCCCCGTCATGGTCCTCCCCGCCAGATCGGTCCTCCTGGCCGATTCGTTCAGCTACGGGGATGGTCCGGTGACGACCAATTCCGCCCGCTTCTGGTACAACCGCTCGGGAACGGACGGGGAAATGCAGGTGAAGGATGGCTGCCTGCACGTGGTTTCAACACAAACCGAGGACGTGGCCGCCCTGCTCCTGAATGGCCCCTACACGCCCGGCACCCAGGCGGTCCTGTATGCCTCCTTCCTGCTGAACCTGCCAGCCCTCCCGCAAAAGGCGGGCGGCTACTTCGCCCACTTCGGTTCCGGCTCAACCTTGTGCGCCCGCCTGTATGCCTCAACCACCAACGCCGCCCCGGGCTTCTTCCGGCTGCTGATTTCAAGCGGAACAGGCTGGCCGGTGGCACACCCGGACACCTTCCAGACCAACCACTTTTTCCGGGTGGTGATCTCCTATTCCGTGGATACCGGAGCCTCCATGCTCTGGGTGAACCCCCGCTTCGAACAGGACCGGGTTGGCATCTCCACCGATGCGGTGACACCGGGGAAGGTGAGCTTTTTTGGATTTCGCCAGTCCACCGATATCGGAGGGGAATATGTGGTGGATGATGTGCGTGTCGGCCTGAGTTTCGCCGCCGTCACCTCCGAGTTCCCGCCAGTGCGCCCTGCCATGTCGTGGATGAAATCGGGCGCAGGCCTGCAACTCAGTTGGCCTTCAGGCGCGGGCATTCTCCAATCCGCACCCCGACCGGAGGGACCGTTTACGAACATGCCCTCCGGCACGGCAACGCCGTTTCAATGCCCCGCCACCGGCTCGCCCCGATTCTTCAGGCTCCTGATTCAGTGACCGGCTCCCGCCGGTCCCGGAGTCCAGATCAAGGCAGTTCCTGCATCCGGACGTTCCTGAAATCGACCCGCATCTTGAGACCGGGATGGATCTGCAACCCGACAGGTGACGCCCCCGGATACTTGTCGCTCGTGTATTCCGAAACTTTCCTGCCGTTAAGCCACACCGTGAAGACATCCCCCTTCGCCTGCAGGCGGATCACATTCCAATCCCCCGCCTTCAGCCCGGACAAATCCTTCGCCTGACCCGACTCCGGATACTTCTCCTTGCCCCCGGTGTAGAACGAGCAGGTCAGATCCTTTTTCAGGCTCCGCGACACACCGATCTGCATCTGCAATTCCGGTTTCCTGCAGAAGTAGCCACTGTCGATCTCCCCGTTCCACCGCACCTCAGCCTCAAGAATGAAGTCCTTGTAGGACTTCACTGTGTAGAGCACGTTGCCTTTCTGCTTCTCATCATTCTCCCCGATCAAAACGCCATCCTCCACCCGCCAGAACGGGTTCGGATCCGGCACCGTCCACCCCGTCAAATCCTTCCCGTTGAACACCGGTTTCAGGGTGCCATCCTCCGCCCGGACCGCCAGTGCGGCCATGACAAAAATTCCAGCGAGAAACGGGGTTAGAAGGGCGCGAATGCCTGTGAGTGATCTGGTGAGTTTTTTCATATGAACAAAACCATAGGTTTCAACCGCCCGCATAGGCAATCCAAATTTATGGCCACTGCAATCCCGCATCCGATTTACCCCACAAATGAAAAACCCCACCCCCGGCGGTTCCGCCAAAGGTGGGGCTGAAGACAGATCCAATTCCTACTGCACGCGGGCGGATGTCCGCTCCTGCAGCCACAGGACGTCCTGATTCAGCGGATTGCTGAAGGTCTGCGCACTGAAGGATTGCCCTGTCGTGATCGTGCGGGAATCCTTCCAGCGCTTGATCTCTGAATGGCCGTCACCAAAGGCAAACCCGCAGGCGCCACCATGGTAACTCGCAGGCCCATCCAGCAGCTTGTTCTCGACCATCGTCACGGCAAACGCCGCATCGTTGATGCTGCGGTAATCCTCGTCAAGCAAGACCCAGGTTTTCGAGGGCCCGGGACGAACCATGTCGCTCGCCTTCCCATAGCAACTCCAGGTCTGATTCGCCAGGTGCTCGTGTGTTCCATCCAGCCACGGGCCATTCACCGCCTTCAATCTACCCACCTGGCAACCCACCGCCTGGCTCATCGCAAAGCTCCGAACCCGGGTCACCTTCAGGCTGAGGAAGGTGGAAAGGACGTTGTCCGCAGGGCAGCGGTAGATTTGGTAGTTCTTCCCCGTATAGGGAGCCAGCAGCGCCTTGGTGGGATCGACCAGATTCAAAATATTCGTCAGATCAGGGGAGCCGGAATCCCAGTTCATCTTGCCTCTCACCCAGCCGTAGGTCGCGGAACTGCTGTCCTCGTTCGGAGGATACCAGTCAGCGTTGTCACCGTTGTAGAGGTGCATCGCGATCATCATCTGCTTGCCGTTGTTCATGCACTGGACACCCTGAGCCTTCTGCTTGGCCTTGCCAAGGGAAGGAAGCAGCATCGCAGCCAGAATCGCGATGATCGCGATCACCACCAAAAGCTCAATGAGTGTAAACGCCGACCGGAACCCCCGGTTGCACCTTGAGAAACAGTCTGACTGCCTTGTTTGTCGCTTCATACAAATCCTCTCCATTGTCAATCCTCTGATCACCAACTGCCGGAAATTCAACTTCAAAAAAGTTCCGGTCCGCCCAGCCAGAATGGCCTGCGGCGGACCGGAACATAAGGGGCCCCGGCCCCCACAGGGAGGCCGGGAGTGATTCGTTTATCCTACTGCTTCTGCAGGCGGTAGAACTTCGCTCCGGCCGGGCTGGCAATCGTGACGGAGTTGTTGGCCACACCGGCCACTGCCGTCCAGGTTGCGCCCGCAGCCACGCTGGTCGAGGAGGTCAGCGTGTAACCGCTGATACCGGCCGCCCAGGAGACCTTCACAGAACTGCCGATGTGCTCGATCGTCAGGCTCGGGGCACCTGTCCCGAAGTAGCGCTGGGCCACAACGGTCATGAGCGCGTCAGGATAGTTGCTGCTCTGCCACACGACAGCCGCAGAACCATTCCGCCAGGCGATGCGCGGGCGGGTGGAGGGCAACGGCGGGTTGATCAGGTCGGGCACTTCCTTCTCGCTGAGGTAGAAGGTGCCGCCCTGCGGATTGCCAGCGGCATCAAACCGCCGTCCCAAGGTCAGTTCACTCGGATAGCCAACGATCTTGGCGCTGAACACCACGATCACCTGACCGTTTTCATCGATCGCAGCATCCCCACGACCCGTGCCACCCTTCAGGAGGGCGAGGTCGTCGGACACATCACGCGTCCAGCGAACGGTCCCGTTCGCATTCAACACGGTGACCCAGAACCCGCTGTTGTTACCCACAGTGTAGTCATTGGCCAGAACATAGGCATCCTTGCCGTTGCCGTGGAACCCAATGCTGTCACCGCGACCACCACCACCCGCTTGCGCATAACCGATCAGGCTGCTCAGGAGCACGTTGGTCGTCAGACCGTTTCCGTTGTTGTCGAACAGGCGAATGGAGGAACCTTTGGTGTTGTCCGAGAAGCGGATGGCAAAGCCATCCTTCGTCACACCCACACCATGCCAGATGCTGCTGTTCACAGCCGGGCTGCTCACAATGCTTTCAGCCTTCACCACGGCCCCGGCCGGGCTCATGATGCGGTAGATGGAGTGGTTGGCGGGGGCGGCGCCACCATACTTGTTCACGAGGTCATCGTTCTGACGGCTGTCACCCGCGATGACGATGTTGCCGTTCGACAGGTATTCCCAATCGCCGATACGGATGCTGCCCGCCGTGGCTGCGTATGCACTGCTTGCACCAGCCACTGCACTCACCGGCGCACCACTATCCGTCAGAAGCTGGACTGCCGGGAAATCGCCGTTGCCAACATAGCTGGCATAGTCCGCAATTTCAGCGCCCAATCCATCCATTGCGATGGCTCCCATGCCGATGCCGCTGCCAAAAAGGTTCGCGTGAATCTTCGGACCCCAGGAAACATATCCCGGCGTCGGCGTCCCGTTCGGGCGGAAGAACGACAGGTAGTTGTTCGTCACGCTCACACCCAGGGCGAATGAGTCGATCTTGGTCGCCGGTGTGATGGACTTGCCAGTCGCATCGAACATCGTCCAGACCGCCTCAATGTCAGCCATATCGGCACCGTCATCCTCCCAGGAGACGAGCACATTGCCATTCTGGGCGATACCAACGCCGAGGGCCTCAGTGCTGCCATTGTTCACGCCATTGGTGCCATTGACATAGGATGTTCCGGTCTTGGGCAGCAACCCGTTCTTCTCCGGCTTCCCGGGAAGCACAGTTGAGGTGAACAGGCGGACAGCCACTTCAGTCGCCCCGCCGAGCGCGGGATCGTTCTGGCTTTCCCACGCCACGGCAACCTTGCCATTGCGCCAGGCAACGCGCGGACGGTTGGCCGCAAAGGGCGGGAGATTGATATCAGGCACTTCCTTTTCGCTGATGTAGAACGTGCCGCCGACAGCCGTGCCGGTCGCGTCAAAACGACGACCGAGCACTGTGTTGAGCAGGTTCGGATCAATCTTGCCGCTCAACACCACGACGACTTCGCCATCTTCGTTGATCGCGGCATCACAACCCGTCACTGTGCCGGGAATGAAGGAGATGTCATCGGCCACATCCCTGGACCAGCGGACTGTTCCGTTGGCATTCAGGACGGTAACCCACACACCGTTGCTGCCGAAGGTCGCGGCTGAATAGTCACCCGCAGTCACATAGGCATCCTTGCCATTGCCACTCAGGCCGCCATTGCCACCATTGCCACCGCCTGAAGCCTGCGGAAGACCGGTCAGCGTCGAGAGAACCAGGTTGGTGCTGGTCGCATTTCCGTTGTTGTCAAACAGCCGGACGGTTGCCCCGGCCGGACCCTGCCAGCGAACGGCGTATCCGTTCGCTGTCACGCCAACCCCGTTGCGGGAGATGCCAACCCCGTCCGGGGTCGCACTCACCGCAGAATAGGCTTTGACCTCGGCACCACCGGCAGTCATAACCCGGTAAACAGCCGTATTGCCCAAAGCCTGACCGGTCAGGGCACGGTCATCGGCCTGGCGGCTTTCGCCCACGAGGACAACGTTGCCGTTGGCAAGCATGTCAAACCCACCGATCCGAATGGAGCCGGCAGGTTGGATATTCGCATCCGTGAAGGTCAGGATGCCGCTGTTCGCCAGCCCGCTCACGGGACCCGGACGATAAGGGGTTCCGTTGTCCTTGATCAGTTGGAGAACCGGGAAATCGTCCGCAGCAGGCGGCGGACCACCGGCATCCTCGTTGATGTCATACAATTCGGGAATTTCCAGACCCAATTCCCAAACCATTGCGCCGAAGGCGAACCCGGGACCAAAGCGGTTGGCTTTGACCCTCGGTCCCCACCCGGTGTAGCCGGGGGTGGCCGTGCCGTCGGCACGGAAGAAATTAATGAAACGTGTCGTGAGTGTCTGGTAGTCTGCCAGATTGCCCGCGAGGCTGCGGTTCGTCTGCAAGGTCATCGGCGTGATCATCACACCGTTCGGATCCAGCATCGTCCAGACGGCCTCGATATCGGAAATCCCGCTGCCATCATCCTCCCAGCCGACAACCACGTTGCCGTTTCCAAGGAGGTCCATCGTCAACGCTTCGGTTGAAAAATTGTTGATATCGCCGTTTCCATTCACATAGGTCGTCTCGGTCTTCGGCGGCAGGCCGTTTGATTCCGGACTTCCTGGCATTGTCTGCGCATTCGAAAATGCACAGGCGGCCATCATGGCCGCTACTGACATGACTTTATATTTCATGATTTGATTGGGTTTTTGGTTTTTCACTAATAGACTCAGACTGGGAGTTTTAAAAATCCCAGGAGAAACAAAAGATTTTGGCTCAGTTTCATTTTTAGCTGTGTGACTTCCCCAATACTCTCCCTGACCGGCCTCATGAGTCAACTGCATTCTTGTGAAAAATTATTCCTTTTTTCACGGCTGAAGTTTGGCACCAACTCAAAATGGGGGCTAACTGTCAGCGGCGGAATGATATTACCGTAAAACCGCCGGTTTGAAGTTCCCTTCTACTTCCCTGGTCTTTTCTTCCGGCTATTCTCCTGGAAGCTCTTCTTGCTTCTTCGCTTTGGTTCTTCTTCGGCTTGATTGTTTTGTTT
>CAIWMU010000176.1 GCA_903913865.1 uncultured Verrucomicrobia subdivision 3 bacterium | reverse complement strand
GATCGCGCACAGAGCCTTGGCGTGCTTCAGCAAACCGCCCGCATAATACAGTGCCATCTGGGACAGGCCCGCATATTCATTACCGGCAAACAACGGCTTGCCCTTCTTCCACAAGCTCATGTGGGTGTGCATCCCGGAGCCGTTATCACCGAACAGCGGCTTCGGCATGAAACAGGCCGTCTTGCCGTGCTTGCGGGCCACGTTCTTGACGACGTATTTGTAAACCATCATCGCATCGGCGGCTTTGATCAGCGTGTCGAAACGGTAATCGATCTCCGCCTGACCGGCGGTCGCCACTTCATGGTGCTGGCGCTCGATCTTAACTCCGAGTTCTTCCATGACCAGGCACATTTCGGTGCGGATGTCCTGCTGGGTGTCAGCCGGAGCCACGGGGAAATAGCCTTCCTTGTGACGGATCTTGTAGCCGAGGTTCGGCATCTCGTCGCGGCCGCTGTTCCAGATACCCTCTTCCGATTCAACGGAGTAGAAGGTGCCGTTGCTGCGGCTCTCATACTGGACATTGTCGAAGATGAAAAATTCGGCTTCCGGGCCGAACACGGCGGAATCGGCGAGGCCGGTGCTGGCGAGATACTTCTCCGCCTTCTGGCCAATGGCGCGTGGGTCACGGGAATAGGGCTCGTAGGTCCCTGTTTCCGCAATGGTGCAGGTCAGGCTCAAGGTGGGTTCCGCACAGAAGGGATCGATGAAGGCTGTTGCCGGATCCGGCATGGCCAGCATGTCCGATGCCTCGATGCTCTTCCATCCGCGGATGCTGGAGCCGTCAAAGCCCAGACCTTCCTCGAATACCTCGATTGTCAGTTCCCGGATCGGGCAGCTGAAGTGCTGCCAGGTGCCGAAGGTGTCGACAAATTTGATGTCGACCATCTTTGCTCCGGATTTCTTCGCTAACTCAATTACGCTTTTTGGGGTGCTCATTTATTGTTTGTCCAATTTGGCCACCGCTGAAAGCTGTGGCTAAAAGTCAGAAAAAACTCAGACGGCCTGTTCGCCAGTCTCCTCCGTGCGGATGCGGATGGCATTCTCAACCGGACTCACGAATACTTTGCCATCACCGATCTTGCCGGTTTTGGCCGCCTTCACAATGGCGTCCACTGCCTGATTCACCATGCCGTCCGCCAGAACGATCTCAATCTTGATCTTCGGCAGGAAGTCCACCGTGTATTCGCTACCCCGGTAAATCTCGGTATGGCCCTTCTGGCGGCCGAATCCTTTGACCTCGGACACCGTCATCCCCTCAACGCCCAGCCCGGATAGGGCTTCTTTGACGTCTTCCAACTTGAACGGCTTAATGATGGCTTCAATCTTTTTCATTTTAGGATCCTGATTTGCGGTGGATTGATAGTAGCACCCAATAAAAACCTGTAAACAGCAATATGGACGGAGATGCCGTTTTTCGCCGCCCCTAAAGGGAATCGCTCCGCCAACCAACCGCCTTCACCCCCCAAACTTTCTTTAAATAGCCATGAACAAATCCCCCGCCAGTGCGTCCAAACACCATCAGCAGTTGACGGTATTGGATAGGTAGAAAGACTCATCGGTGGTCATGGATCCGGCAGCAAGTTGAAGGTTCGATAATATTTTTCGAAACCAGTTGACACGGATAAGGGTCTATGATTAACTATTAACAGTTAGCCACGTTTCGGACGTTGGATTAGCTTTGTTCTTTATAAATTTTTAAAATTTCGGCGGTGGTAAAGTACATTCTGTCGCCGATGTTCTACATAATCCTACTGTTGTACTGTTTCGAAAATTCCCCGGGCTCTTCGGTCATCCCCTGACTGTCTAGCCCGGTTTTTTTGTACTTTTCCAGCAACACCCCACGGGGTTGCAGCCCTCCCGAGAGCAGGACAAAGGATCGGCCTTCAATCAGCATAACCCTTTGTAAAGAAACACTTAAAGCACCTAAAAATAGGCGGTCGCAAAGGACAATGGTTCTGTTCTGCCGCAGACAAAACACATCCCTTAAATTCCAAAACGACCCCAACCAATCCGGTCCCCTCCGTCCAAAATTCCGGACTCGTTATTTCTCCCGCGGAGAGGCTGAGACGCAGAGAAGGATGTGCATTACGCCGTGACCCCTTCCACCACCGGCCATTCGCCTCCCAGCCGCCAGATCCCATCCCCTTTTCGCGATGTCTGTGCCTTTAGGCGCTCAATTCCTCTTACTTTTGTGTCTTTCGTCGTTCCACTCCCCTCCCCAATTAGCAATTTTCCCATCCTCCGTCCCAATCGCGGTTCCCCTCTCCCCGGCACCAAAGGTGCGAACCATGCCAACCTGGGCAACACCCCAGGAAATGGTCCATGGAAACAGCCCAGGGACTGAAGGTCCGACACCATCTGCCAGGGCTGGGGAAAAGGAATAGGGCCGGCCTACAGCCCTTCAGTTCCATTATTTATGGCCGAAACCCAGGCCGTTGGCCCTCCCCAACGCCCCCCCATTCGCGCCAATTTGCATCCATTCGCAGTTCCAATCTCCCTTTTCACGGCCGCTCCCGAGCGCCATGGGTCCCCATGGCGTGGGAAATCGGTGAACGCCCACGGTCCCCAATTTTTAATTCTTAATTCCTAATTCTTAATTCCCAACCCCCTCGCCCCCCCGGAAAGCGCCTCGACAGGCTGGGCACGGTTTGCTAACTAGCGCGGGTGCGTTCAGTGCTATTGCAGAATATTTCGCGCCTGGTGGTGAAAGTGGGCACCGGTGTCCTGACCGATGCCTCGAAGCAGCCGGATCTCGCGCAAATGGAACAGTTGGTCAGCCAGCTTGCCGGTCAGCGCAAGGCGGGGCGGGAGGTTGTTTTGGTCACCTCCGGAGCCGTTGGCGCTGGAATGGGTGCGCTCGGACACAATAAGCGCCCGCAGGAACTCGCTGAGCTGCAGGCATGTGCAGCCGTTGGCCAGTCCCGGTTGATGGCCACCTACGAAAAGCTTTTTGCCGGGTTCGGCCTCTCCGTGGCCCAGATTCTTCTCACACATGATGACCTCGAGCACCATGAGCGCCACCTGAACGCCCGGAATACCCTGGTCACCCTCCTGCGCCATGGCGTGGTCCCCATCATCAACGAAAACGATGCCGTCTCCTTCACGGAATTGAAGTTCGGTGATAATGACACCCTCTCAGCACTGGTTGCCTCCCTTCTCCCGGCCGATTTGCTGGTCATTTTGACCACCGTTGAGGGGGTCATTGAGAATTTCGGCCAGCCTGGAGCCAGGGTCGTCAGCCAGATTGAGCATATCGATGCCACTTTGGAGCAAATGGCCGGGGGGACGGATAGCGCCACTGCAGTTGGTGGCATGGCCTCGAAGGTTCAGGCCGCGAAAATCGCCGTTCGCTCCGGCATACCCCTGGTGATCGCCTCCGGCCGCCGCAGGGATGCCTTGTCCGGTGTGCTTTCCGGAGCCGATATTGGGACCCTTTTCGTCCCGCGCAGCACCCGGTTGACCGGACGGAAGCGTTGGATCGCCTTTTTTCATCATCCCGGGGGGAGCCTGTTTCTGGATGAGGGCGCGCGCAAGGCCCTGCGGGAGGGGGGCAAAAGCCTGTTGCCACCCGGAATCACCCGTTGTGAAGGGGAATTTGCCGCCGGGGAAGTCGTCCGGATCTGCGATGCGGACGGAACAGAATTTGCCCGGGGCATTGCCGATTTCAGCGCTGCGGAAATCCGTTCCGGAACCCTGCAGCGGACGGAAGTGATCCACCGCGACAACCTCGTCCTCCTCTGATTTTACACCATGGCCAAAAAAAAGAGCACCCGGCGGCCGCCCCCGGAATTGCAACCGGGGCCGGATGGAGCCATCAAATCCCTCATGGAAGTCGTCTCCCGGCTGCGTGCCCCCGATGGCTGCCCGTGGGATCGCGAGCAGGATCACCAGAGCCTCCGCTGGCATGCCGTCGAGGAGGTTTACGAACTGCTCGACGCCATCGAAGCCGGGGATGACCACGAAATGGTCGAGGAACTGGGCGATCTCCTGCTCCAGATCGTATTCCAATGCCAGTTGGGCAAAGAGCGCGGGGTCTTCGACCTCGAAGAAGTCACCGGACGGATCGTCAAAAAGTTGATCCACCGCCATCCGCACGTTTTTGCGGATGTTGACGCCAGCAACGTGGATCAGGTGCTCACCAACTGGGAGAAGCTAAAACGGGCTGAAAAGGAGGGCACCCGCCACGAAAGACCCTCCGCCCTGGACGGCATCCCCCGCCGCCTTCCCGCCCTGCTCCGCGCCGAGAAACTCCTGAAAAAGGCCCGCCGCGCCAAACTCATCGAACCCGCTCCCGCCAGGCCACTTACAAAGAAGAAAATCAGCGAGACGTTGTTCCAATTAGCCGAGTCGGCCCAGTCCCAGGGATGGTCCGCCGAAAGCCTCCTGCGCGAAGAAGTCCTCCGCCGGGAAAAGAGACTCCGCAAGCTCGAATCCGCCGCCGCCAAGGCACAAAAAGACTCCCCGGCCCCAACTGCAGGAAAATAGCGCAAACCGGTTGGCAATGGTTTGAGGCCGGTCGATTAAGGGTGCCAAAAGCTTGCACTCAGCACCGTTGTCATACATAATCCCTAATAAGAGAACTATGCATCCTCGTTTCAATGAACGAAAGGCAACACAGGCTGCGGCTCACCTTCTGAAACTGCGCGGGGCACCCATGAGCTACATGAAGCTCATCAAGCTCCTCTATCTGGCTGACCGCAGCGCCCTGCTCCAATGGGGGCGACCCATCACGACGGACACCTACGTCTCCATGGATCGCGGCCCGGTGCTCAGCCATGTGCTGGATTTGGCTACTGACGAGGACCTGCCAGGCCATGCTTCCATTTGGACCCGCCACATCACAGAGCCTGAGCACTACTCCGTCCGGCTTCGCGACGACCCCGGCGAGGATGAACTCTCCACTGCTGAAACCGGACTGTTGGATGAGGTGTTCCGCCAGCACGGCACCAAAACCCGGTGGGAACTGGTCGAATTCACCCACACACTCCCGGAATGGAAGAATCCCGAAGGGGGCTCCATTCCCATCAGATACAGGGACATTCTCAAAGCGGGAGGGAAATCGGATATCGAGATCGCCGCCGTCGAAGAGGAACTTGAGGGGGTGGCCTTCATGGAAAACCTCCTGAACGCTCATTGATTCCATGTTGTCGTTGGGAGACACCCTCTTATTACCAAAGCCGGGGCATGAAACGAACCATTTGTGGGTTCTCCTGACCGCCATCAATCCGCAAAGTGGCGAGGTTATCATCGTAAACCTTACCACTGAACGGCCACATTCCGACAAAACCGTCGTGATCCAGAGGGGCGAGCACCGCTTTGTTGACCGCCCGACCGTTGTTTTTTATTCGGACGCCCGTTTTGCGAGCCTTGCCGCACTTGAGTCCGCAGTGAACCACCGCATCGCCAATCTGCACGACCCCCTGAATCCGAGTTTGCTGGGGAGAGTTCAAGAAGGGCTTCTGGCGTCGCCCCTCACACCGGCGAAGATAAAAACCGCCTTCACTCAGGCACGCGAACAGGGCCTGGCATGAGTTCCCAACCGGGTCCGCAGGAAAATAGCGCAACCCCGCCCGCCACCCCGCAGGCAGGATGAACCGCCAGGCAGTTTGTCCTCCCACCCCTTTCCTGTATTTCGTGCCTTTCGTGGTAAAATCCCCCCGGAAACAAACCAAGAAACACACGAAGCACACGAAAAGCTGAAACAGCCGGGATGAACCACCGTGGTCGTATCAGGCAAGCCCCAAAAATCATTTCACGCCGTGAAATGATTTGTTTCACGGCCTGAACAGCCGCCTGTTCAGGGAGGGTGCCATCCGGGTCCCCCGCCCCTTTCGTGGTAAAAACCGGGGCTGTTTTCAGGCTGGATTCCACTTGCATTTCATGGCGTGAAATGATTTGTTTCACGGCGTGAACAATATTCGCGATCGTTGGTTTGGCCAGCTTTTAAGGGCGGCGTTGGGTGTCCTGCCGGTCGCCGTGATCACAGGGGCCCGCCAGACTGGCAAGACGACCCTGGCAAAATCGCTCGATCCCAAACACTCCTATCACACCCTGGATGATATCGGGGTGCTCGATCAGGCGCAGCGCAACCCGGATTCCCTCCTTGCCACCCGCCCGGTCATCCTCGACGAGGTTCAGCGCGCCCCCCAATTGCTCCTCGCCGTCAAACGGGCAGTGGATGAACAGCGCAAACCGGGGGATTTCATCATCACCGGGTCCACCAACCTGCTCCTCATGGGGCGGGTGGCCGACTCTCTTGCCGGTCGTGCCATTTACCTGGATCTGCCCCCCTTCTGCCCTGCCGAATGGATGCAGCGCCACGATGGGTTGAAACCTATCGACCGCCTTTTCTCACCCGATTTCGATCCAGCCGACTGGCCGGACGAAAAGGGCAACTGGCAGCGCTGGCTCTTGTGTGGTGGATTCCCCCCCGCTCTGGCCATTGAGTCGGATCGCGACCGCGGCCTCTGGTTTGCCGCCTATGTCCAAACCTACCTGGAGCGGGACCTGCGCCAGTTGAGCGCTGTCTCGAGCCTGCCGGATTTTCAACGGCTGATGGCACTTGCCGCAAACCGCACGGGCAAACTGCTGAATCAGGCCGATCTCGCCCGGGATGCCGCCCTGAGCCACCCCACAGCGCATCGCTACCTGAACCTGCTCGAAACGGGTTGCATGATCACCCGCATCAGGCCCTACTCCACAAATCCCACCTCGGGCATCGTGAAGACACCCAAACTTCTCTGGTCGGACTGCGGCCTGGCTGCCTGGCTTGCCGGAATCCGCACCCGCGATGAGTTGGCCACCCGTCTCGATTCCGGATTCTGGCTGGAGCAGACCCTGCACCAAACCCTCCAGTCCTGGCGCGCCATGGATCCCACCAACCGCCGAATCCATTTCTGGCGCGACCGGGCAGGGCACGAAGTTGACTTTCTTCTGGAGCAGAACGGCAAGCTCGTCGCCCTCGAAATCAAATCCGGCAGCCAGGTGGGACCCGCCGATGCCTCAGGGATCCAGGCCCTCAAATCCGCCCTCAAGAAAAACCAAAATCTCATCCGGGGAGTGGTCCTGCACGGAGGCAGGGCCAGACCCCTGGATAAAAACATCCACGCCCTCCCCTGGGGCTGGATGGTGGGGGACTGAAGCCCTAATAAACCACGAAACACACGAAAAGCTGAAAAAGCCGAGGTGAACCACCGTGGTCAAAATAGGCAGGCAAGCCTCCCAAATCATTTCACAGCGTGAATTACATTGTTTCACGATGTGAACAGCCTTCGAGACCTTTGACCCAGCCACCCATTTAAAATCGCGATGGGCTTACCCGGATTTGCGTTCGCTTTCCTGCATTTCGTGACTTTCGTGGTAAAAATCCGCACCCCGGAGGTCACCGGGAACCCCTTTGATTTTAAGTCTGCCAGGACGGATCTGGCCCATTTTCTAAAAAAAGACAAAAAATGTGAAAGCTTTTTGTAAGGTTCTCGATCGAGCGCGGTTTATGTAGGCATGGACCGAGAACGATGCCATTGCCCTGATAGGTCGAAAGAGTGTTTGTGCTTACTCTGGTCGCCTTCCACCAAGCCCGGACGGGCGGCAGGTCGCCTACGGCACGATCCCAAATCATGGGAACTGGACGTTTACAAAAAACACTTTACACCGGTGGCATGCGAGGAATAGCGTCTCGCGAACGCACATTCATTTGAGAAAGGGTGATCCGATTCCATGCACAAAGACAACGGCCGGTTAATTTTTTCGCCCACAGACATTACCCGGTTCATGGAATCCCCATTCGCCAGCTGGATGGAGCGGCTTTTTCGCGAACATCCCGACCGCGTCACCCCGGACAAGGATAGCGCGGAAAAGAAGCTTATCGCCGACTCGGGCAACCAGCACGAGCTGAACTATCTGGACCAGATCAAGGAGGCAGGTCGTGACGTCTGCGAAATCTCCAAAGCTGACGTCAACCGTGCAAGGCAGGAAACCCGCGATGCCCTGAAAGAAGGTCGGGATGTCATCTATCAGGCATGTCTGGAGGCGGAAGGATTTCGCGGCTATGCAGACTTTCTTTCCAGGGTCCCGGCCACAAGCAAGCCCTCTTACGAGGTGCTGGATACCAAGCTGGCCCGGTCCGTGAAACCCTATTATTTGGTCCAACTCTGCTGCTACTCGGAAATGTTGGCCTCGCTGCAGGGCGTCACGCCCCGGCTGATGCACGTTGTTCTTGGCGATGGCAAGGTCGAGGTGTTTCGGGTCGGGGATTTTTTGCATTATTACCGGCAGTTGAAGGCCGCGTTCCTAAACCAGATGGACACGTTTGATCCAGATGGAAAACCGCCCGTCCCCGATGCCCGGGCCGACCATGGACGGTGGCAATCCCATGCGGATAAGATCCTGCTCGAGTCCGACCACCTGTCGCAAGTCGCCGGTATCAACGTCAGCCAAATCAAACGGCTCGCCGCCGCCAGCATCACGACCGTTGCCGCCCTGGCCCGGGCTGGCGGGAAAAGTGTCCCCCGCATCCCCGCCGAAATCTTCAACCGGCTGGTGGAGCAGGCGGACCTGCAGGTGCGGACACGGGAGCTTCACGCAAAGGCCAACCCGGGGGATGTGATCCGGCCCCTCTACCGGATCATCCCGCCGGAACAGGGCTCGCCCCGTCGCGGCCTGGAATCACTTCCGCCGCGATCTTCGCTGGATGTGTATTTTGACATGGAGGGCTTTCCCCTGGTAGATGGCGGACTCGAATACCTTTTCGGCGCGGTTTGCCACGACAACGGCGAAAACGCAGGCAACCTGGAATTCAAGGATTGGTGGGCCCACGACCGCGCAGAGGAGAAAACCGCCTTCGAGATGTTTGTTGATTGGGTTCGGGAACGGCGGCATCGGGACCCCGGGATGCACATCTACCATTACGCCGATTACGAGCGTGCCGCCTTGTGCAGACTCGCCAGCCGCCATGCCACGAGGGAGGACGAGGTCGATGAACTGTTGCGGAACAATGTGTTTGTCGATTTGTATCAGCTGGTTCGTCAGGGGCTGCGGGTGGGCGGCCCCAGTTATTCCATCAAAACCATCGAGTTGCTGTATCGGGAAAAGCGCAAGGGTGATGTCAAAACCGCCGGTGAATCCATGGTCTATTACGCGAACTGGATCGAGAGCGGCCAACCCCGGGACTGGACTGGGGCCTCGTGGCTAAAAGACATTCGCGACTACAACGAGGACGACTGCCAGTCCACGCACCAGTTGGTCGTCTGGCTGCGCCGCCTGCAACAGGACAAGGGCATCACCCATGTGCCTCCCGCCAAACCGGAGGCCGAAGAAGACAAGGCAAAGCAGGAGAAGTTGGATCAACTGAAGGACTTGAAACAAAAGCTCGCGACCAAGCTGGCTGCCTGCGCGGCGGACTCAACTGAAGCGCGCACCACCGAACTTTTTGTCCACCTGCTCGAGTTCCACCGCCGCGAGGACAAACCCGGCTGGTGGCAACTCTTCGATTGGCTGGAAAAAACGGCGGAAGACCGGCCAGCGGATCTGAAAGCTCTTGAAGGGTTGCAGCTCTGCGCTGACAAGCCAGTGAAGGAACTAAGGTCGTGGATATACACTTACAAGTTTGATAGCAACTCCGAGACCAAAATTCGATCCGGCGAACAGGTCAAATTTAACCATCAAAACCTGCCCTCAGCCACCGTGGTGGAATTGGACACCACAGGCGGCATCGTCCGCCTGAAGGTCAGCCAGCAGGAGTTGCAAAAGAAACTTGATGGAACCATGCCGGCTGCCACCGCAATCCGGCAGCACGCACATTTCCCCCCGGGCCTGATTGTGGATGCCATTCGCGAATTGGCAGCGCAATGGGCGGACTCCGGCCGAATCCCGCCCCCGCTCGCCTGCTTTTTGAACCGTCTTCCACCCAATGTTCAAGGGCTGCCTCCCGGCGGGGCATTAGCGCAACCCGGCGAATCACCTCCGGACGCGGCCCTGCGGATCGTCACGTCGATGCAGGACTCCACGCTTTGCATACAGGGGCCGCCGGGCACCGGCAAAACCACTGCGGCGGCGAGGATCATCGCCCATTTGCTCCGGGCCGGAAAGAAGGTCGGAGTCCTCTCGAACAGCCACAAGGCCATCCAAAACCTGCTCCGCTCAACAAGCAAAGCCATGGATGGGGGAATGCGCGGCGTGTATGCCGGCAAGAGCAATGAGGACCCCGACGACAATGAAAACAGCGATTTCCAGGCGGCGTGCCCGGGGCTGTTTGTCGCTGCCGGGGGAAGGCCTGCGGCAGAACGCTATTCCGAAGGGGTCCTCGCCGGAACCGCCTGGTTGTTCGCCCGGGGCGACATGGTGGCCCGCATCGATTACCTGTTCATTGATGAGGCGGGCCAGGTATCTCTCGCCAATCTGGTGGCGGTATCCCGCAGCACGGCGAATATCATCCTCATGGGTGACCAGATGCAACTCGAACAGCCCGTTCAAGGCAGCCACCCCGGCGAGAGCGGCCAATCAGCCCTCAATTACTATCTTCAGGAACACGCCACGATCCCGGCCACCTTGGGAATCTTTCTGGCTGTGTCCTATCGAATGCATCCGGACATCTGCCGGTTCATCTCGGACATGGCCTATGAAGGACGTTTGCAGGCAGCCGCCGAAAACAAACATCAACGGCTCGCCCTGCCTGCCACGGGGGGCCAATGGGTGCGCCAGGAGTTTGGCCTGGTCTTCTGTCCGGTTGAACATGAGGGCAACACGCAGGGCAGCGAGGAGGAGGTTTCCAGAATCGTGGAGATCGTGGGCGAATTGCGCGGGCGCACCCTTTCGAACAAGGAGGGCGGAACCAGGCCTCTGGCTCTGGAGGACATCCTGTTCGTCGCACCCTACAACCTGCAGGTGCGCAGGCTCCAGGAACGGTTTCCCGGTGCCCGGGTCGGCTCGGTGGACAGGTTCCAGGGACAGGAAGCCCCGGTGGTCATCGTCTCCATGTGCTCAAGTGCGGGAGAGTTCGGTTCCCGTGGCCTGGAATTTCTGCTGGATAAGAACCGCATGAACGTGGCAATCTCCCGCGCACAGACATTGGCCATCGTGGTGGGCGACCCGCGCATCGCGACCACTCAGGCCAGCACAGTCGAACAAATGGAAAAGCTGAATTTGTTTTGCGGCGTAACCAATTCCTATCATTTATGATTCCGCACTACTACACAAAATGGCAGGAAACAGACGGGGGCTACGGTCAGGAGGCCAAGTCGTTTGCATCTGACGCTATCAAGCATATCGCGGCTGTTGTGTCCGTCCTTGGGCCAAATCCCTCCTTCCATGTCAGGTTGGGAGGGTCCGGAAACGCGGCACCTAAAGGCAGGGTGTGGTTGCCCAGGTGTCCGAAATTACGCTTCTCCAGCCATTTTCCCGAACCTTACGATTCCAGCCCAAGGGGTATTTATGTATACGTGGTTTGCGGACAGAACAGCCTTGCGCCGGTGCTGGTCCGGTTCGCGAGTGGTGATAAGTATTGGAAAAACAGGCCAACGAACGAAAGCCCGTGCCTGATCGCGGAACCTTATCGGCAACAGATACGCCTCGCAATCCTACAGATGGAAACACAGGTTTTTGACTACCTCCAAGCCTCTCTCCCTAAGGGTATCGACCGAACACGACTCCAACCCGCAGACCATGCTCCTGCATTGCGAGGTAATGGCTTTGCCCACAGGGGGCCACAGGTCTGTGGCTTCACCTATCCGGAGTCCTGCGACGGCTCTCCCGAAACGCTGTTTGGCCGCACTCTTGCCAGCTTCCTGACGGCCTACGAGGAGTTGGTCGCCAAAAACCATCAACTTTTGGCCAAGGTGCGGGCTGCTTGGACACATCCCGACAGAATGTAGTTTGCTAATCCCAACCCAGAAATCATGATTGAACAATACCTTCAGCTACTTCAGCAGCAGCAAAAGATCTTTGGTAACCTGGAACACGAATATTACCAAGTCGCAACGACCAAGGAGCGCAAGCGGGCGATCAGGGGGCCGTTCGAGGAGGCTCGCAAGACCATTTGCAAGGAAGTTCAAGAGGCTCTTGATGGGGTGTTTCCAGGGAAGTTCTTCGTAACATTTATCACGGCACATCCGCATTTGCGTCTGCCCAGCATTCAATGCCTTTACATCTACGCAACTACACTCCCCGATAGGGCACGCAGTGGAATTACGGGCGGACCCTACGTCAGGGTATTCTCCCCGGCCGCACAGGTTCCCAACGGTGCGCCCATGGTTTCTTTTCGTGTCGCCGCGGGTGAGCAGATGGCCCAGCGCCATCTTCTGCTTCCATTCTATCAGGAGATACTTGGAGCCTTGGGAGCTGGTGCTGTTCAGCTAGCCCCGGAAGGTTATGTGGAAATTAACGGAGGCGCTTTTGAAGAGTTTGCACATTGGGTGGCGCACCCGAACGAGCAGGGTGCGGTCGGTCAAGTAATAAGCGCCTATAATGCTTACCTGACGCCAGATTTGGTAGCCGCTCTTTATCCTGTAATGCCGCAAGGCGCGGTCGGGAATTTTATACAACCCCCTGTTCCTCAGCCCCCCCCTGAACCAGACATTGATTTTTCGTTTCCCCTTCAGGCTATTAGCAGCCGGAACGCCATTCTTTATGGCCCACCAGGCACTGGAAAGACCTACGCCACGGTTTCGGTTGCGGCTCAACTCATTGCCGGGAACCAGGGTCAACCTCAATCCTGGACGATGTTAAAAGACATGGCAGCGAACGAGGGGGTGTGAGACAAAAAATTTCGGATTGAGTTTTTCAGCTTGTTTTTCGCGTCATGTGTGCCTAGCCTTCTAGGCATATATGAACCAACCCAAAAAAGCACACCTGCTCGAACAAATCGCCGCCATCTCCGCCATGGAACG
>CAIWMU010000175.1 GCA_903913865.1 uncultured Verrucomicrobia subdivision 3 bacterium | reverse complement strand
CGGCACCATCCCAGCCTATGGCAACGCCATAGGAATTGGGCATGGGATGAACGGAGGGCTGAAGGCCCGGTGTCATGTCCGGGCGGGTGGCGGGAACGGAGGGGTCGGGCCTTCAGCCCTTGAATCGTTTCAATGTGCGAATTCCTGGGGCTGTACCCCAGGCTGGGATGATTCGCACCGTTGGTGCTGGGGAAGGGAAGAACCGCGAATGGACGCCGATGGACGCGAATTGTGCGCACCGTTGGTTCTGGGGAAGGGGAAGGCGATGGCGCACGGGCGATGACCGATTTCCGGCACCTGATCCCATGGCGGTTGGGCGTTGACCGATTTCCCGCGCCAGGGGTCAGTCCGGTCACTGTCGAGTCCGGCTGGGGCCGGACTCAACAGATGAGAACTGACCCCATGGCGCTCGATGGGCCGGACTCAACAGGTGAGAACTGACCCCATGGCGCTCGATGGGGCGGAGGCGCTGAGAAAAAACTCAGGTTCTCAGCGCGGCTCTGCGCGAGCCATCCCTTTCAAGACAACCCCGGGCTGTGGGGCAGAAAACGCGTTTGTATTTCCGGCAGGGCTCAGGAAGCGGCGCTCTCTTGCTCGCAGAGCACATAGATCCGGAGAATCTGGAGTTCAGAATGGGGAACCATGCCTCCCAGTGCTTCGTGGACCGGCTGCAGCCGATCTGTGCCGAGCCGCTCGAATTCCGCGAGCACCTGGTCCCGCAGGGGTTCCGGGAGAAGGGATTCCCGCAGCATGTGGGCCTTGTCGATATGGCCGCCCTCCTGCACATGGCGGTGGAGGTGATCGACGAGGGTTTGGGTTTTGATACCCAGCTTCACAGCGATCTGCTCGATGCTCTCACCGTCGTTGAACAGGGCGGCGGCCAGCTCCGCCCGGGGTGTTTTCTTTTTTGCGTCCTCCACCTGCGCGGGCTTGCGCCGCGATTTGGCGGGCGGGGGAGCCCCGCAGTGGCTGCACACCGCCTCCAGAAAGGCCCTTCCATATTTTTCATACTTGGCCTTTCCAACGCCGTTGATGGATAGCAGGTCTGCCTCGGTGCGCGGCTGGATGGAGGCCATCTCGATGAGTGTGCGGTCTGAGAAGACGATAAACGGTGGAATGCCGGCTTCGGATGCAATCTGCCGGCGGAGCTGGCGGAGAATATCGAACAGCCTCGGGTCGTGCGGCTTGCCTGAAGTGCTGGTGGAGGTCTGCCGGGGAGCACGCTTTGCGGACCGTGTTGGGGCACGGCTGGCGACCTTTGTTCCCCCTGCGAGGACGCCCTCGCCCGCTTCCGTGAGGCTCAGCCCGCCATACTCCAGGCCCTGGTTGAGGAGGCCGAGTTGGATGAATTCCCGCGAGAGCGTTTTCCAGGTCTGTTCTGACACGCTTCGACCCGTGTCGAAGACGGGGAGCGCATCATGGCCCAGCTGAGTGATTCTGGCGGAGCGGGAGCCGCGCAGGATCGCGATGATATGGGCTGCACCGAAAACCTGGCCGGTGAGCCGGACCGCTGTGAGAAACCTGACGGCATTGGCAGTCACATCCGCGCCGGTTCCGGTGCCGGAGGTTTCGGGCGGGACGCACTGGTCGCACAGGCCGCAGGGGGGCGTGCTTGATTCATCGAAATAGCCGAGGAGAGGGACCCTGCGGCAGGCTCGCGATTCGGCGTAGCGGAGGATGGACTGCAGCCGGGATTCGCGGCCCGCACGTTCAGATTCCGCGCCGGATTGGATGAAGTGCCGGTGCAGCATGGCGTCACTACGGTTGTGGAGGAGCAGGCACTGGGCCGGGAGGCCGTCCCGCCCGGCCCGGCCGATTTCCTGGTAATAGCTTTCGATGTCCTTGGGGAGGTGGGCGTGGATGACGAACCGGACGTTCGGCTTGTTGATCCCCATACCGAAGGCAACAGTGGCGACCATGAGCGGGGCATCCTCCTGCTGGAACCGTTCCTGGTTTGCCTGGCGGACCTCCCGATCCAGCCCGGCGTGGTAGGGAATGGCGGGCCAGCCATGGCGGGTCAGGTCAGCGGCAATCTCATCCGCCTGCTTTCGCATGCCGCAGTAGATGATGCCGCACTCGCCCCGGCGGGGCTCCAGAAATTCGAGAATCTGGGGTATGCAATCATCCCTGTGCTCGACGGCAAGGAAGAGGTTCGTCCGGTTGAAGCTGGCCACGAACTCCCCCTCCGGCGGGATGTTGAACAGATCCCGGATGTCCTTCCGGACACGGGTTGTGGCGGTGGCCGTCAGGGCGATCCAGAGGGAATCGGGGAAGCGCAATTTGAGCGACTGGATCTGGCGGTAGTCCGGCCTGAAATCATGTCCCCACGCGGAGATGCAGTGGGCCTCATCTATCGCCACGCAGGAGACCTCGCAATGGCTGAGCAGGTGAAGGATCTCAGGGCGGAGGAGGGTTTCCGGGGCCACATAGAGCAGTTTGATGGAGCCGATCCTCACCTTGTGCATGATCTGGCCATACACATCCGACTCCACCATGTGGTTCAGGCAGGCGGCGGGCACCTCGAGATCCTCCAATTGGCGGACCTGATCCTGCATGAGGGCCACCAGCGGGGAGATCACCACGGTCAGCCCCGGAAAGACCAGTGCCGGGAGCTGGTAGCAAAGGGATTTGCCGCCGCCTGTGGGCATGACAACAAGCGTGTCCTTGCGATGCAAAATCCGGTCAACCACCGCCTCCTGGGTGGGGAGAAAGCGGGAGAACCCGAAAGTCTGCTTGAGATGGGCCAGGGCCTGAGCCATGAGTGGAGAGGTTGCGTCCGGTGCTCCCGATGGCGGGGTCTCAGGGACTGGTGCGGGTGTTGAAGCAGTTTGCGACTCAACAGGTTCAGCGGGGATCCAGCCGCAGATTTGCGCGTAGCATCGCAGTTCCTCGTCAGGACTTTCCCTGGGTCGCCACCAGGGGGCGAGGGAAACGCGGAGCAGGGCACCGGCGGGGATCTCCGGGAGGGGCTCCTGAAAGCCGACGAATGCAAACGTTTTCTCGCCATCCGGGGCGGGGTAGAGGTAACGGATCCGTTTTCCAGAGGTGGCCAGTTTGAGGGGCCTGTCTGGGCGCCAGAAGTGGGCGCTCAGAGGTGGCTGCCTGGTGCCCTCCGGGATGTAGAGCGCACCTGCCGGGGTGGAACGTAGCATCCCTGTGAACAGCGAATCGAGACCGCCGGTTGCCGGGGGCATCCGGCGAAGGATCGTCTGGAGGAGGCGCTCCGAGCGGCCCAGCCGTTTGGCGCCCACCACCAGGCAGTCCTCAATGTGCGGTGGAAGGGGATTCGGGGTCGGGGTGGTCTCGACATCCCAGATCTCGCCCACATCATAATCAACGCTGGTCCACTTGCCGGTGGTGGAATCCGGAAAGAGGAGGCGGAGGCTTTGGCCTGTTTCGGAGATGGCACCCAGGCAGAAACCGTGCCCGCGGCGTGTTTTGGCCACAATGAGCGTTCTCATGGGATTACAAGGGGACGGGGGAGGTGGATTTCCAGAGCCAACTCCGGCACGGATTCCGAGGCATGCACACGGTGATGCCCGACCTGCAGGGTGAGTTGTCCGGTCTTATTCATGCAGCAAGTAAATGGGAAGAATGGCCTGAAAGCAAGGTGCGGTGCGCGAACAGGGCTGCCCCGGGCATTGCCTGTAACTTTTTCCGGGCCGGTGGCTCTTGAAAGGGGATGATTGGCTGTGCCGGTTTGTGCGGCTGCCGGCCAACCTTGAATTATACATGAGCATTAAAATGATCCTGATCGTGGGCGGTGTGATTATCGCCTTCCTGTTGTTAAAGCGCGTGAGTTTCGTCAGCCCCGCCATGGCGCGTGAGTTGCTGCTGGCCGGGGCGAAGGTGATTGACGTGCGGACGGAGGCGGAGTTCCGGGAGAACCATATCACAGGAGCGATCAACGTACCTCTGGATCGTTTGAAGGAGGAGATTGCGAGGGTGGCCCCGGACCGTGAGAAGCCGCTGTTGGTGCACTGCCTGAGCGGCGGGCGGAGCGGGATTGGAAAACAGTCACTGAAGTCCATCGGCTACACGCAGGTTTACAATCTCGGGGGCTACGGAAGGGCGGAGAGTATTGTGTCTGGAGTTCGGAAGGTGGAGTGAGGCAGGGCATGCGGAGTTCAACCCGCAGCGATGTTTTCTGGCAGTAGGCGCGATCTTTTGGAAGACTGGGCCCGACCATGAAACTTGGCGTTGATCAACTTCTTGAACGGCCGGATGTGCGGGCGGGATTGGCGGGGCGGCGGGTGGCCCTTCTCGGGCATCCGGCATCGCTCACCCGGCAGGGGGAGCACACTTTGGATGCCCTCGCGGCCTGCCCGGATATCCGGCTCTCGGCCGCCTTCGGCC
Organism: uncultured Verrucomicrobia subdivision 3 bacterium; assembly: GCA_903913865.1. Taxonomy (GTDB): domain Bacteria; phylum Verrucomicrobiota; class Verrucomicrobiia; order Limisphaerales; family UBA8199; genus UBA693. The sequence continues at coordinate 58,481 of CAIWMU010000175.1, read as the reverse complement.
CCCAGCACGGGATGCGGGGGGACAAGCAGGACAACATGATCGAGTCGGATGATTATGTGGATCCGGCGCTGAGGATTCCTGTTTACAGCCTTTATGGGACGGTGCGGAGGCCGACACCGGAACAGATGGAGAGCTTCGATGTTCTGCTGGTGGACCTGCAGGACATTGGGACGCGGATTTACACCTTCATCACCACGCTGGCCTACATGCTGGAGGAGGCTGCGGATGCGGGTCGAAGCGTCTGGGTGCTGGACCGGCCAAATCCTGCGGGCCGGCCGATTGAGGGAACCATCCTGGAGCCGGGGTGGGAAAGTTTCATCGGAGTGGGCCCCCTCGCGATGCGGCATGGGCTGACGCTGGGCGAGTTTGCGCGGTGGTATGCGGATTTGCGCGGGCTGAAGGTGGATCTGACGGTGGTGCCCATGGTGGACTACGATCTGGATGCTGCTCCGGGCCATGGCTGGCCGCTGTTTGAACTGCCGTGGACCAACCCCAGCCCGAATGCATCGAGCCTGAACATGGCGCGGTGCTTTCCGGGCACGGTGCTGTTTGAGGGCACAACGCTTTCCGAGGGAAGGGGCACAACCAACCCGCTGGAGATTGTGGGGGCGCCGGATGTGGATTTCAACCGGGTGCTGCGCTGTGCCCGCAGTGTTGCCCCGGGATGGCTGGAGGGATGCCGGGTGCGGTTGTGCAACTTTTCCCCCACCTTCCAGAAACACCAGGGCAGGCTCTGTTCCGGTGTCCAAATCCAGACCGATTTCTCCGGCTACCGCCATGAAGTATTCCGTCCCTACAGGCTTGGGGCGCTGCTGCTGAAGGCGTTACGGATGGAGTATCCCGACTACAAGATCTGGCACACTCTGGAATACGAATACGAGACCGACCGCCTGGCCATCGACCTTCTGAGTGGCGGCACTTTCCTGCGGGAGTGGGTGGATGATCCCGATTCCACGCCCGGGGAACTTGATGCACGACTGACCCCGGATGAGCGGCAGTGGAAGGAAACCATCCAGGGCTACCTGCTCTATTAGGAGGGGGCGTTCTACGATCTCCCCCGTCAGGAGACGGTGCGGTCACCTCTTGTAAACGACAAACAAAATGCGAGCCGACTCCGGACGGTCGGGGTTTTCGACCTCAAGGCCGATCCAGACAGGCCCGGATCGATTTGGACAGATCTTCCACCTTGTATGGCTTCTGGAGGTAGAAAATCCCCGCAGCAGTGGGGCGGTCGGGCGAAAATGATTCCGCATTGAACCCGCTGGAGATGATGACTTTCAATGCGGGTTTTCTTTCCTTGAGCTTTTCTGCGAGGTCCAGTCCGGTCATCCCCTCCGGCATCACCATGTCAGCGAGGAGCAGGTCCACGTGCGCGCCGTGATCCTGCCACAGCCTCATCGCCTCATGCCCGTTGCCCGCCTCCAGCACACGATAACCGAGCAACTGCAGGCCCCGTGAGACGATCTGTCGAACGTTCACCGCATCCTCAACCAGCAAAACCGTTTCATTTCCACGAATCACGGATAATTTCTCCGCACCCGGGCGGACCGCCACCGGTTTGGCTGTGGTGGGCAGAAAGACCCTGAATGATGCCCCCCGGTCGGGAGCGCTTTCCACGTCCACCCAGCCCTTGTGCTGGGCAACAATCCCGTAAACCGTTGCCAGGCCCAATCCCGTGCCCTTGCCCGGGCCTTTTGTTGTGAAGAAGGGGTCAAAGATGCGTTTGATTGTGGCTGCATCCATTCCCAGGCCCGTATCTGTGACTGTCACGCAGACGAACAATCCCGGCTGCACCTCGCTGTTCCCCTTTACACAAGTGGCGTCAGCCTCGAACAGTTCGGTCCTGATGCTGATCCTTCCGCCCTTGGCCATGGCATCCCGGGCATTCATCAACAGGTTCATGAACACCTGCTCAAGCATTCCCGGATCCGCCTCCACGAGCATGGCGGCATGGCTGCGGTCGAACTGGATGGTGATGTGTTCACCGATCAGGCAGCCCAGCATCCGCAACAGGTCTTGCATCAACTCGTTCACGTCAAGAACGCGGACCTCCAGAACGGAGCGCCGGCTGAACATGAGCAACTGGCGGGTCAGATTTGTGGCCCGGTCGGTCTCGGCCATCAACTCCTTCAGCGCATCCTGGGCATCTGCATCGATACCCTGCTGCTCCCTGAGCAGGCTGAGATGCATCATGATCACGGCCAGGATGTTGTTGAAATCATGGGCCACACCACCGGCCAGCCGGCCGATGGACTCCAGCTTCTGCGACTGGCGGAGATGCTCCTCAAGGGCCTTCTGCTTCGTGATATCCCGGAGAAACGCCACCACCCTGCCGCCGGCGACGGAGCGGTATTGGGCACTCACCTCAACCTCAAAAATCGCACCATCCTTTCGCCGGTGCCGGGATTCAAACCGGTCCTCCCCCTGCGTGATGATCCGGCTCAGGTGGGCTTTGGTGAGCTGCTCCGATTCGCCCACCTCGAGGGAGGTGATTGTCATGCCGAGCAACTCCTGCTGGCTGTAGCCGCTCATGCGGCAGTAGGCATCGTTTACCTCCAGCAGCTGCCCTTCGAGATCAGAAAGCCAGAAGCCATCCATCGCCGTTTGCAGAATCGTCTGGTGCAAGCGTTCGCCCTCCCGCCGTGCCTCCTCCTCCTGCTTTCGGCTGGTGATGTCCCGGTGGAAACTTTGGACGACGAACTTTCCTCCCATGGAGATCACGCTCGCGGAAACCTCCAGTGAGATCACGTGGCCATCGCGGTGGTAATGGTCCACCTCGAATGTCAGCGGTTCACCGCTTAACAAGCGGGCCATCCGTTCAGGGAGCAGCCGCAGCGTGGCGGGTGTGTCCAGATCCCGCAGGCTCAGGCTCTGCATCTCGTTGGGGGCATAACCGTGCATCCTGGCGAAGGATTCGTTCACCGAGATGAGTCTTCCCTCTTCTGAGACGATGAGAATGCCATCGCTTGCACGGTCGAAAAGCGTTCTGTAACGGCTCTCGCTTGCCTCGATTTCCTTCCGGGCTTCGATCTCCCTCAGCCGTTTCAGGCCGCTTTCCGAGATGATCCCTATCAGACCCTTGATCACGTAGACGTAGCTGTCCAGCTGGGCCTGGGTCCAAACGGGGACCATCGCAACCGCCTGCAGATACTCCTGCGGATCAAGATTGAAGTGGGCTGCCTGCGACCGGTAAGCCTCCATGTCCGGCTTCTCCAAAAAGAACTGGCCAGTGAAAAAATTCCCGTAGTGGATCCCGCCAATGATGATGGGTGTTGCGTTGTCGACAAGACCGTGGGGGCAGCGGTAGGTGATGGCGGGAGTGGCCTCGTGCAGATGGTTCAGGATGTAATTGTGGCTCAGCCGACATTCCAACTCACAGCCCGGCTGCCGGTTGTGAAACTTTCTGCAGACCTCCTGCCAGGAAGTGGATGTGAGGATGTTCCCTTCATTGTCGATGATCGCCGAGGGAAACGAATAGATCTGGTTGAGCCGGTTCTGCAGATCTTGGAAATGATCCAGATCAATCAGGTCCTGCAACTTGTAATTCATAACAGATCCGTCGTTTCCAAAGCTCCCATGTGGTTGAAGATGCCATAGCCGCGTCCGCCGCACAAGCCTGCTGATACCGTTTTTCCGGTGGCACAGCACGGGCCGCACAACCCGGGGTGGGGCATCCGGAGTGGCGGCACGTGGCAACGCCTTGCGGGTGTTCCCGCCCGTGCCGGCCGGCAGGCCGTGCGAGGGTTTTTGCATCCATGAAAATCCGGCATTGACTGCGGGAATTTCATGGATAGAATATGGCGCATGATCGCACGGAAAACTGAAGAAGGGTGGATTCGTGCCGCCCTGAAGCGGAGCCGGGTGGTTGCCCTGCTTGGTGCGCGCCAATCGGGCAAGACCACGCTGGCCAGAACGTTTGTGCCGCCGGGATCGCTCAACTATTTTGATCTTGAGGACCGGGCCAGCCTGGCGCGCCTTGATGAACCGGATCTGGCCCTGCGCCCGTTGAGGGGATTGGTGGTCATAGATGAGGTCCAGCGCAGGCCGGACATCTTCCCGCTGTTGAGGGTGCTGGCGGATCGCAAACCGCTTCCCGCCCGATTCCTCATTCTGGGCAGTGCGGCTCCCGAACTGCTCCGGCAATCCTCGGAAACACTTGCCGGCCGGCTCGAAACGATACCGCTGGAAGGCTTCCGGCTGGGGGATCTCGGGATGTCGGCCCAAACACGGCACTGGCTGCGTGGGGGATTCCCCCTCTCCTACACTGCGCGCACGGAGGCGGACTCACTGGTCTGGCGGCGGCAGTTCCTCAATACCTTCCTGGAGCGGGACATGCCGCAGCTGGGCACGACCATTCCCGCCGCCGCACTCCAGCGCTTTTGGAACATGATCGCCCACTATCACGGCCAGATCTGGAACGCCGCTGAACTCGCGCGTGCGCTCGCCGTCAATGAGTCCACCGTCCGCCGTTATCTGGACCTGATGACGGGGGTGTTCATGATCCGCCAACTCCAGCCGTGGTTTGAGAATCTGGGGAAAAGGCAGGTGAAGGCGCCGAAGATTTATGTGCGCGACAGCGGACTTCTCCATGCCCTGCTGGGGATCACCAGCCAGCGCGACCTGGAGCATCATCCGAAGGTGGGGGCCTCATGGGAGGGCTATGCCGTTGAGGAAATCCTCAAGGCGGCGCGGCCGGACGAGGCTTATTTCTGGGCCACCCACAACGGGGCGGAGCTTGACCTGCTCCTGTTCTGTCGCGGGCGGAGGATCGGCGTTGAATGCAAGCGCACGGACGCCCCCACCCTCACACGGTCCATGCGGATCGCGATGGAGGACCTGAAGCTGGATGAACTCAGGGTAGTGTATCCCGGCGACAAGCGCTACCCGCTGGGGAAGAACATTGAGGCTGTTCCGCTGGCTGAAGCGGTTGACGCCGGATAGAAGCACGGGAGGGATGCCGGCATGTTTCGGGTGCCGCCGAGCTGCCGGAGCCGGTTCCCGATCCAAAAGTCCGGGCGCCGGGAAGGCTGAAATCGACGCCCCGAAAACTATTGCTGTGCTTCCCCGCAGGGGTCCCTTAAGATGTGGGCAGAGCGTATTTGAGAGTTGCCGCTACGCGCACAGCCAGGAAAAAACATGAAACTACCACACCCAAAAAACCTTGTATTTGTCGGCACTCGAAATGGGATCGCGACCGTTCAGTGGGGGGGCGTTGCCATCGGCTACTGCATATTTGTCGTCGCTCTCGTTGCAGCCAGCCTCCTTGGCTGGTATTCGCTCGCCGTGCTGAGTGGGGCAGATTTCACACGCGGGCTTGCGTCCTGCTTCGCCGTATCCACTTGTGGTGCGGCAGCTGTCGTTACGACGGTTGTGACCGGCAGCCTTCGGCGCCCGGTGACCGACCTGCCTTCGCTCGATTGACAAGCTGTGACCGTGCCGTGCAACCATGAGGCGGGGCGAGGGCCGGAAAAGAACCCATGAGACGCAAGGACAGGGCCGTGGGAATCGAGGAAGCCAGGAGACTTCTCGAATCCGCTGAATATGGTGTCCTCTCCATGGCGAGCGCGGACGGCGTGCCTCATGGCATTCCCCTGAATTTCGCACTCACGAGTGACAGTATTTATTTCCACTGCGCTCCGGAGGGCAGGAAGATCGACATCCTCTCAGTGAACCCGAAAGTCTCGTTCTGCGTGGTTGGCCGCACACAGTTGCTGCCCGAGCAGTTCGGCACCCGGTATGAGAGTGTCATTGCCACCGGCCCGGTGGAGGAACTCTCTGGCGAGGAGAGGAGACAGGCCCTGTTTCTGTTGGTGAGGAAGTATTCCCCCGATTACCTGAAAGAGGGGTTGGATTACATCGATCAGCGTATCGGCAGGACCAAAGTGTTCAGGATCCATCTGGAGTCGATCACGGGCAAGGCCCGTATATGACCGGACGCGGAGGGAGTCGCCCGGTTGGATCTTCATGTGGAGAGGCAACCAACGGCTTCCTTTCGGAACGGGCGACCATCCAGCCATGCCCAACCGTTTGGGAATTATTGATTTGCACCACCACCGGATGGGCACACAATGACCGGCAGTGTGTGCGGGACTTGAAACCAGCTCGATGCATGCGGGGGATTGCCGATCTGCCGCCGGGTTGGGCCGCCGGGAGGGAGGCTGTTGGAGCAGCCTGGCACAGGTATGAAAGTGAAACGGAATAACCTGAGTCATCAACTGATTGCACGGATTGTGCACGCGTTCCGGAGGGTCCGCCGCCGGTGATGTGCAACCTTGTGAATCCTTTCGCGCCATGACTCTTTTGAAGACATTTATCGCAGTGACACTCGCCGCGCTGGCAGGTCTGGCAATGGGCGGCTTGTTCGGCTTTGCTGCGGGGCGCATCACGCCGGATTTCTTCCGGCACATCGTGCCCTGGCAGGATGTGGAGCCGGTGGGCTTCGCCACCTTTTGCGGCGCCACGACGGGTGTGTTGCTGGGCGGTGGGTTGGGGTGCTTCGCTGCGATCCTGCAGTTCATTCTGGAGTGGAGGAAGAGGTCGTGAAGACCGGCCATCTGCGGCGGCGGCCCTGGCTGGAGATGTTCACGCTGGTGTGCCTTGTGCCGGGGATGGTCGGGTGCGACAAATACACCTCTGATTGGACCATAGGGGCGGCGGGCTTTTGCGAGTTGCACAGCATTCGGATGGCGAAGACGAATGTTCCAATCATCTACGGGTTGATCCGGCTGAACAGCGAGCAGCAGGCGCGCGAGGTCGCCAGCACAAATCATTTTCCACATGCCGACACCTATTTCCTGGGTGGGTGTTTCCTTGGCACACCGACTCAGGCGGTCCTTTATGTTTGCCCGGATTGCCTGGGAGCGCGAAAAAACTGGGAGGCGACCCATGTAAAGGGGGTAGTCCCCTAAGGCTGCAGCGCGCTTGATCCGTCTGCGGGAAGAATCGTGATAGCCACCCCAGCTCGGACAATTCCGCGACAGGGCGCTTGCAGGGCAGGGCTGGGAGCGTTACAAATCTCCAAAGCATGAACGTCCACTACGAAACAGATCGCGCGATCTCTGATGCCGAGTTTGTTGATCTCCTGCACCGCTCGACCCTGGCGGAGCGCCGCCCTGTGGAGGATGCGCAGTGCATCCGGGCGATGCTCGAGCATGCGAATCTTCTGTGCACCGCGTGGGACGGGGCAAAGCTCATTGGTGTCGCACGCTCGGTGACGGATTTCCAGTATTGTTGTTACCTGTCGGATCTGGCGGTGGATGAGGCATACCAAAAGCAGGGGATCGGCAAGGAACTCATCCGGCGGACACAATCGCAGCTGGGTCCGAACGCGAAGTTGATCCTGCTCGCCGCTCCCAAGGCCACGGCGTATTACCCGGCTATCGGTTTTGATCCCCATCCATCCGCCTGGATCATTCCCGCCACGAAGCCATTGAAGTGACTTCGCCCCACCAGGCATTTCGGAAAACAGGGAGGATCGTCGCAGCTCCTGCAGCCGGCCCTGCGTTTACTGTGGCGGACGCCCGGGCGGGACGTTAAGTTGCTCACAGATTATGATGACGGCAAATGATCCAGAGGCGGTCGTGCAGAGGCAACTCGACGCCTACAATGCCCGTGATGTGGAGGCGTTGCTTGCCACCTATGGGGAGGATGCACAGATGTTTGAGCATCCGGACAAACTGTTGGCAAACGGGGCAGCTGAGTTGCGGAAGCGTTTTGAGGCCCGGTTCCAGGAGCCCAATTTGCACGCGACCCTGCTGGGCAGGACGGTGGTCGGCCACACCGTTGCCGACCACGAGGAGGTCACCCGAAACTTCCCGGAGGGACCCGGCAGGATCAGACTCCTGATGATTTACGAAGTGCAGGGAGGCCGGATCTCGAGAGCCTGGAGTATTGTGGGAGAGAAAATCCTAAACGGATCAACAGGATCATGACAAAGACAGCACATGGGGCAACGGCGCCAATGCCGGGCGGGGCGGTTTGGCGCAGGCTTGCGCGGGGATTTCTCGGGGTGGCGCTGGCCGTCATCGCTGCCACCGGCTGCTCGGACCGCGCGTTCCGGCAGAACGGCTCCTCGGCGATGGCCCCCACGATCCAGCCGAATGAGAGTGTGGTGGCGGAGATGGGTGCCTACAGATCCGGCAAACCGCAACGGTGGGATGTGGTTGTGTTCTACCCGCCCACGGAGGAGACCGGGACAAAGCAGGGCGAGGTATGGGTGATGCGGGTGGCGGGGCTGCCCGGGGAGAGTCTTGATATCCGGGGGGATGGGATTTATGCCGATGGCAGGCGGCAGGCGCAGCCGGGGCGGATCGATGGGATTCGCTACTTTCCGGGTATACAAGGCGCAATGGTGCGGGGCGTGAGCTACCCCTGCAAAATCCCGGAGGGGAGCTACTTCCTGCTGGGGGATAACACGACGAACTCATTCGACAGCCGCTTCTGGGGACCCGTGTCGGGACAGCGGATTCTGGGGCGCGTGAGGAACAAATGATCCCTGAAGTGACTGGCCCGGAACCGCGAGGCACGGCCCCCGTGGTGGCAGGTTCATCGCTTGATCGCATGCTCATACGCAGGATCCGGGATGGCGAGGAATTGGGGCTTCGATCGATTTTTCATTCCTCGGTCCACGACCACGGGAGGACGCATTACAGTTCCGAGCAGCGTTCGGCCTGGGCCCCGGCCACGTTTGATTCAGAGGCGTGGGTCATTCTTATGCGATCCCTCCGTCCATGGGTCGTGGAGACAGCCGATGGGCTTGTGGCGTATGGGGACCTCCAGCCCAATGGTTACATAGACCACTTCTATGTGGCGGGGAGTCAGGGGCGCAAGGGCTTCGGGTCGGTCCTTATGGGGCATCTTTTGGCCGAGGCGAAGGCCGGCGGGATCGACCCGATCCACGCCAGAGTAAGCCTTACAGCCCAGCCCCTGTTCCTGAAGCACGGATTTATCATCACAGCGGGGAATACCTTCATCCTTCGTGGCGTGGAGATATCCAACGCCACCATGGTCAGGGCCGGGGGCGGCTAACACACGCCAAAGGGCGGGATGGCGGGGCAGCCAGCAGGATGGGGTTGATCACCCGCCACAGTTCCTGCGGGTCATATTCCCGGGGATGATTCATTGCCATCCAGGCATCCACGCTCGCCGATGGCTGTCACCGCAACTCCCGGGTCCGGGCTTTCCGCTGATGCCCGAACGATTGGACCATCCCGGTGACGGCACCCGCTCCATCGTCCTTCCCGGAGCGCTCCTGGTGCCTTGTGGCTTGCGCGGGATCTCCTTCCGATTTGGCTGACTTCTTTCGGAATGCAGGCTCACAGGGAACATGCTCTTTTGAGGGGACATCAAACACCGCCTGGCGGGAAGATTCCGGCGAAAACCCTTTTGAGACCCTGGTCAACCGGTGGACACGCACGGTTGTCAATGGGATGAGATGGTGCCGGTGCGACTGCTGCGGAGGGGGGAGGGGGCTATTCGGAGAGGTTCTTCATCCACCGTCCGTAGGCCCAGGCTTTGAGCCGGTCCACGTGGTTGCGACGTTCCTGTTTCCGGGCAGGGCTTGAGAGGACCTGTGGATCGAAGGTTCCCGAAATCAGGCTCTTGATGGTCGCAATCGGGCCAAGCCAAGTGACTCTGAGATCGTGCCGGGCTGCCAGCTGGAAGGTGTGGGCGGCAAAGACGAAGGTGCGGTCAGTCGTGCTGCGCTGGTAGCTGAAATCAATCCGGACACGGCGGCAGAGATGACCGCAGTGGACTTGTTCGAGCGCCCAGACGCAATCCTCCATGGTGGAAATGGATTCATCGAACGGGCACTGCTCCCAGAGGGAGCGGCGGAGGATGCCCATGCTGTTGGTATAGATGGATCCGAACTTCAGCCCTTTTGTCTTCAACTCATCCCAATCAATGGTGTCGCTGTAGAACGGGTCGGAATCCCATTTGCCACTGGCGCAGGCTGTGCGTGGGTCGGTCATGGCACCCGCGAGCTTTTCCACGGCATCGGTGGAGTTGAGCACCGTGTGTGAACTGAGGACCAGAACGAGATCGGTGTGGCAGTGGCTGAGTGCGAAGTTCAGCACCTGTGGATGGCCGTAGGGTTTCGTCCAGTCGATAATCCGTGCGCCGGCTGAACTCAGGATGCTGGCAGAGGCATCGGTGCTGCCGTTGTTGACGCCGATGATGAGGTCCGGTTGTCGTGTTTGTTTGCTGAGGGCCTCCACCACCGCCGGCAGGGTGGCGGCGGAGTTCTTGAAGCGGATGACAACGCCGACTGTCGGTCTGGGAGTGGCTGGTTGGCTCATATGTCGAAAAGGAAGGGGCACCTGGCGAAAACGCTCTGCCAATCAGGCGCCTGATCGGTGGCGGGCTGGAGGAAGACCAGCGTGGGATCGGATCCGGTCATTCCGAAGGAGATGCGGCGCGTCAGGCTGAGCCACCATGCACGCCAGGCGGATTGGTGGCGGGTGGAACCGTTGCTGAACCAGAACAGGACTTCCGTCCCTCGCCCGGCGCGGGTCAGGCTGAGCAGCCGGGCGTTGCCGCCGGGCACGGTGATGGTCTGCCCGTGGAGGATCTGCCAGCCATCCCCACGGATGCAATAAAGGGGATCGTGAACCGCATGGCGGTTCCGGCTTCCATCCACAGCCGTGAGGATGAAACCGTGTGAACCGGATTGGTAGCTCCGCTTGAGGGCGGCAGCCTCCCTGTAGACGGTGTTTTCCGTTGTGTTCAAAGGGATATCACGACCCTGGAAACCGAGGCCTGAACAGGGAATATTGGAGAATCTGCCAGCTGCCGTTGAGGTTGAGCCTGCCGGTTGGGGAACTTGAGGCGCGGGGGGCAGTTGATGGAGCAGGCTGAACAGGAACAGTGCTGCAAACCCAACCCAGAGCCAGTTGCGCGGGGAGATTTTCAAGGGGCTGACCTCCGGGGGGCGGACCATGCCCCATACAGGGGGAGCAGGGCCGCGAGAGCAGCCAGGGTGAGGCGGATGGAAGTGACCGCGACCGGGTGCAGCGCCGCGAGGACCCAACCCAGCGCAGGCATCCATGAAATGGAAAGGAGGAACCATGGCAGCCAGAACCGGAACCGGGAGGTGATACCGGCACAGGCCAGGGCCAGGGCACAGTGCTTTAGAAAATGCAGGTCTGTGAGGATTCCGAAAAAGCAGGCGAGCAGGGCCGCCCAGAGAGCCAATGGCACGGGAGGGAGGGAGTCCGGCTGTTCCATTTGTGAGGGCCAGAGAGGGTTGGAACCGGACAAATACCGACGGATTAGCCGGTCTGCTTGCGGGGTGAGCCAAAGAAGGAGGGCCAGCCAGCCGAAGGAATCAAACGGGGAATGGCTCCAGGCGATCACGAGGTCGGACGCCTGCCAGATGCAAAAAGCGAGAATGGCCCATTGAGGGTCGATGGAGGCGAGGATTCTGGTCGGGCTGGCAATGGGGGTCCGGGTGGTGGTTGGGGGCGACCCTGCCGTGTCGGGCTGAGGTTCCGGATTTGTGGCGTCCGGCTGGGGCAGGAACGTTTTAACTGCCCGGAGGATACCCCACCAGCAAAGGAACGGGATGGCGACAGCGAACCAGCCGCCGATGCCGTGGAACCAGCCCCGGGCAAAATCATCCCCCCAGGTGAGGGCTGCAGCAGTGAGGGTGGAGACGCGGATGACGTTGGCGATCCAAGCCAGGGGCGGTATGGTGGCTATGCTGATCCAGAAGGCGTTCTCAAGGAGGAAGGAGTCTGATGACGGGAGGGTGGGAACCTTCCCATCACGGACCGGGGCGGGTTTCTGCTCGATAAAGGCGATGAGAATCCCCGCGATGAGATAGGCCTGGAGGGAATGCATTCCGGAGCAGGCCGGGGTCACATCGATGGGTTGGCCCTGAACCAGGAGGTTCGTGCCGTGCCGCGTGACAGCAAGGCCGGTGGCGGCGAATAGATGCTCAGTGGACCAGGCGGCACTGAGTCTGAACCACCAACCCAGCCGCTCAAGGTCAAGGGAAACCCACGGGAAGGCCATCATGGGCAGGAGCAGGAGCCGTGGGGAGACGATCGGTTGTTCGGATGACCGGCCAAGGAGCCAGCTCCAGAGGGCGACGGTCCACGCGGCGGCGAGGAGGAAGGTTGAATCAGCTGCCAGACCGGCCAGGAGCAGAAGTCCCGAGGCAGCTATGGCGGCGGGGTCCAGCCGGAACCGTGTTTCCGGGAGACGCCAGGGAGACCCGAACCAGATGAAAAGCGGGAGGGCGGCGAGGATGGGCAGCGTCTCTGAGGCCGATGCAACCCATGCGCGATCCCGGAGCCAGATAAAGGCGCCGAACATGGCGAGCAGGGTGAACCAGGCACGATCCCGGATTTTCATCGCATCGACTCCGCCTTGTCGATCGCCAGCATATTCTCGCGGAGTTGGGGGGAATCGGGCATCAGTTTCAGCAATTCAGTGGTGAGGCTGCGGGCCTCCTTCCATTGTTTTTTGGAAAAGGCCTGCCGGGCGAACCATGTTTTGGCCTCAATGGAGCGGGGCAGGATCTCCCTATAAATCAGTTCGGCCCCGGGAATGTTGTTTTCAAGGAGGGCGAGCCGCGCGAGGAGTTCTTTGCCGGTGAGATCGTTTGCGAGAAGAGGCTGGCTGGTGACGAACCGGGTTGCTGCGGAAAGGTCGTGGTGCTCCACGGCGTTGAGGGCCAGCAGGTATGAGGCACGAAATCCGACACTGGATGGCAGGGGAGCCAGGGGAGTCATCTCCGTGATGGATTCCGGGAGTTGACCCAGTTCGGCGTGGATCTCGGCCCGGAGCAATCCGAGCACGGGCGGGAGCGGCCCACTGCCCAGGTATGAGAGGGCTGTTTTGGGAGCGCGATTCAGGCGCAGTATCTGGGCGAAACCGTAGCGAAGCCACTCAGGCCCGTCGGAATCCGGGCCCTGATTCTGTCGAAGCTGGAGGGTCGCCTCGCGCCAGCCCGCTGCCAGCAGGGCGGCCGGGAAGGCGTTTGGGCCTCTCAGCAGGGAGGCCACATCCGGCGGGAGGGAGGCGCGGATCGAATGGGTGGAGCGCTCCTGAAGGGCGGCCTCCTCCAGAGTTACAAAAAACGGGTGGCGGTTGGTGGCAGGAATGGCGCTGGTGAAGACCAGCCTGGGGGGATTCAGCGACTGGTGCTGCCGGAAGTAGAGGATGCGATAAATCGCGGCCGCCAGATCCGGATCCCATGAGCGGAGGTTCGCGGGGCCGAATTCGAGCAGTTGAAGGGCCTGGGGCTCCTGACGGGTTTGAAGGTGATCCAGAAGGCGCAACCAGAACACCTCCTGACGCTGTGCCGAATAGCGTTTGGCGCGTGGCAGTTGATCGAAGGCGGTTGCATCAAAGAAGCGATCCGGAGCGAGCGCGGCAATCTGGCGGACCAGCGGTTCCAGATCACCCGGAGGTGGCTCTCCCTTCCCTGCGAACTCGACGGGTCTGATCACGCGGCTCCAAAACCGGGCCTTGAGCCAGATGAAATCAAGGGCCTGCAGTGGGAGTGCTTCAACCCAGGTGTCGAGTGCAAGATCCGGATTGTGGTTCCGCATGTAGAAGTCAGCCAATTGATCCCGGAGCAGGGGGCTTTTGGGGTTGGCCATGAGGGCGGCCACATATTCCACCCGGGCCAGTTCGATGCGGCCGGTGGCCTCCAGTATCTGGGCGCGAAACGAACGAAGATCCGGGTTGCGGGGCTGGAGCGAGGTGGCCTGGGCCAGGAGTTTCCATGCACCGGGCATGTCCTTTTTTGCCGTCACCAGCGCCAATCGGAGGAGGCGTGTGGCATCCTCCTCGCCTGGCAGCGGCTTGGACCGGAGCAGTTTCTCGGCATCGCCCGGTTTTCCGGCGAGGATCAGGGCGTCTGAATCGAGCGCCAGCCATCCGTCGGCCTGCTGCTCTTTACCCCGCCAGACCGACCGGATCCTGCTGAAATCCTCCTGTTTGCGGGCATGGATAAAGCCGCGGGCCACCAGAATGGAGGCCTTTTCGTCTGCCAGAATGCGTTGCGGGGTGCGCTCATAGATGAGGGCGAGCCGGGGAACATCCAGCAGGGAAACAAGAGCCGAAAGCTCCAGCCGGCGCCATTCATCCCCGGGGTCTGTCTGGGTTTTTGAGAAGCTCTGGACAAGGGCCAGTGCCTCGGTGGACTTCCCGTTGGCAACCATTTCCCCGGCGGTTGCCAGCGCTTTCTGTTCCTGCCGGAGGATGGTCTTTGCCCGCCAGGCGCGCACACCCAGCAAACCACCAACCGCGGCCAGAAGGGCCACGAGGGCAATGGCGGTAACTCTGATGATTGTCGGGCTTCTGGTCATTAATTTGCAACGTCGCGTTCCCGCATTTTCTCGCGGGCGGGCCAATGCCCCCCTCCGTAGCTCAGTTTGGATCCTTTTAATGTCGAGACGGATGCACCTCGGTTCTACACACCGGATCCTCTATCAGACGGGGATGACGGCTGCATTCCGTTGGTTTCTCCGTCGGGCATAAATGCTGAGGGGTAGCAGAGAACCGAGCGTGAGCCAGGTGGCAGGTTCAGGTGTCGCAAGGAGTGCCGCGACGTTTGCTGCGCCGATGTCGATGGCGATGACGACATCGTTGAAGTCCTTGTCACCACCACCAAGGAGATCTTCCCATGCAATGAACAAGTAGGGACTGTTGGCCACACCCCAAAATGTGGGGCTGAATGTGGCGGCGTGGTTCAGTCCATCGGGATTGCCCACCTCGGATGTTGAATAAACGGTGCTCCCACCATTGGCGCCATTGGCGATCAGGAAGAAGTCAAGCAGTGTGCCGGAGTTAAACGTTCCAAGGTTTACGAAGTCGCCAGCGATGAGGGGATCGGTTGCGGTGCGCACTGCAGTTCCGCTCCCCCCATAGCCAAGACTGCTTGAGGCATCCGGAAAGATGATCTGGGGATTGCCAGACGCAACACCGGTTCCAGTGCTGTTGAAACCGATGCTGTTGTGGTAACCCGCCCCCTCATAGGCAAAGTAGACGCGCACATCAGACTGTGTAGAGAGGGTTAGCTTCGATGGGTCAATGGTGAAAGCCAGAGGACTGTTCAGGTTGTTGCGGTATTCGGGGAGATAGGTCTTGATGAAGTTCAACATCCCTGGAAGCACCCCTTGAAAGGTGGTTGATGAGGCGTCAGAACCGCCTTGCATCACGGGACCGGCAATGCTCAGTCCAAGAGGGCGGGCCGTGCTTTGGATGGGTGACACGGTGCCCGTCGTCTGGGCTTGAAGGGTTGCGGATGAAACCATCGCCACCACAGCTAATATGATTGAATTTTTCATGTTAACAGTCAACACATACTTGCAGGATTCATGCCAACGGTGTGGGAGTGGATCATGAGGGGTTATGGACCTCACTTTCAGGAATTTCCGCAAAATGCAACGTCAGACGTTGCAGGGGACAGAAATGAACGTTGCGGGCCTTCGGCTTTCGCATTACATTGGCATTGCACATTTATGTCAAGCGCCCCATCCGTTTTCCATTCGATCGATCTTCCGGACCATTTCATCACAATCATTGACAGGATTAAAGCTCCGAGGCGGGCCTTTGGGAATGATTCCGTTGCCGAGTTGACGGAACAGAGCCAAAACGTGGTTTATGTGGTGCCATATGAGATAATGGACCGGCCCTGCTGGGGGCGGTTGAGAGTGCAGCTTGCGACTACAAGCCGGCTTTTTATTGTTTGCGTCGAAAAGGTGAGAACTGCAGATGTGGCACGATCCTTGCGTGATGGTGCCAGTGATGTTTTATCAACAGAAGATGACGATGAGCGCTGGAAGGGGGCCATCATGAAGGCTGCCGAAGGGCAAAGGGTCTGGGTTCAGCTTTACGGGGGCAAGCCTCTTTCTGCCGAGGACATCCTGATCGGGCGTTCGGAATCGATTCTGCGCCTGAGACAAACGATTGATCGTCTGGGACCGACGGATGTGTGCGTGTTGATTCAGGGGGAGTCGGGCGTGGGGAAGGAGCGGGTGGCCGCAGCGCTGCACAAGGCGGGGCGCGGGAAGACTTTTGTGGCATTGAACTGCGCGGCGATCCCGAAGGATCTGCTCGAGGCGGAGCTGTTTGGGGTGGAAAAGGGTGCGTTTACGGGTGCATTGAAAGCCCGGCCGGGCCTTGTGGAGCAGGCGCACGGGGGGACGCTGTTTCTGGACGAGATCGGAGAGATGGAGTTGGGGGTTCAGCCGAAGTTGTTGAGGTTCCTCGAGACCCGGAAGGCCAGGCGTGTGGGAGGGGAGCAGGAGTATAGCGTCAAGGTCCGTGTCATTTCGGCCACGAACCGGAATCTGGAGCTTGAGGTTGAGGAGAAGCGTTTCCGGGCGGATCTTTACTATCGTTTGGCGGAGATCATCCTGCACGCATCCCCGCTCAGGACGCGGCCGGAGGACATTCCTGAACTGGCGATTGCCTTTCTTCACAATGCCAACGAGCGGTTTGGGAAGGGGTTTCTGACGATTGAGCCGGCATTGATTGCAAAGTTCCAGCTCCATACCTGGCCCGGGAATGTGCGGGAATTGAAGAGCACGGTGGACCGCCTGGCCCTGCTGTTTGACGGGCCGGTGATGCGGGAACCGTGGTGGGACCTGCCGGAGCCCCGGCTGTCCGCCCCCGTGCCCCCGGCCGCTCCTGCGGCTGCCTCATCCGCCCCCCGAAACATTTCCCCTGATATGGGGGAGTGGGTGTCGAGGCCGCCTGCCGCCGCAGAACCCCCTGTTCAAGGGGGCTACATGCAGAACACCGGGGTTTTGAACCAGAAGCAGAGGCTGGCGCTTGCAAGCCGTCTGCTGCAGGAGAGTGATGACAACTACAGCTGGGTGGCGGGTCAGCTGGGGATCAACACATCGACCCTCTGGCGCTGGCGCAAAGCGGGGAAGCTGGGTTGAGGCGTTGGCAATGGCATGAACGACTTCGTCAAAGCTGCAATCATCTTTCCGGCTTATCTGGTGGTGGCACCGATGCTGGGTTGGTTCCTTTCGAGAAACCGGATGCTGGAACGGGCAACCCTTGGATTGCTTGTTACGATGCCATCCTGGTTTCCCGGGAAATTGACACTGATGCTTGGCTCGGTGGAGTTTTACCGGGGGCACACGAAGGGTTTTGAGGCATCCCTCATTGAGATTGTTGCTGTGGCACTGATCGCCAGCTCGTTTTTTCGGCGGGACGGAACTTTTCGCTGGTTTCCGCCGGGAACATGGCTGTATCTCCTATGGTGTTTTCTCTGCTGCCTATCGCTGGTCTCGGCCTACAACAAGACCTATGTGCTCATGGCGGCGGTAAAATTCACGATGGTGGTGCTGATATTCATGGGAGCCTTTCACGCGCTGCGGGACGATGATGATCTGCGGGTTGTCTGCTATTCACTTACCTTCAGCTTGGTTCTACAAGCTCTGGTATGTCTGAAGATGAGGTATCTGGATGGGCGGTGGCAGGTGCATGGCTGGTTTGAGCACCAGAATCCGATGGCGATGTGGGCCTATCTTTGCGCACTTCCGCTTCTTGCTGTTGCCCTCGCACCGCGGACCAACCGTCGGGACACGGCTGTTTATCTGGCGGGTTTTGCGGCCGCCGGGCTGCTCATCATTCTGACTGTCTCCCGGGGTGCCCTGGGGGCTTTTGCGGTGGGTTCATGCGCGGTAGTCGGGATGGCGGCCGCACGTGGCATCACGATGAAGCTTGCGGGGATTTCCGCTGTGGGGGCGCTGGGGGCGGTTGTTGTGTCCCTTGTGGCTCTGGACTCGCTGTTCATGAGGATGCATGAGGCATCCTCCCGTGAGGAGGAGCATGACCTGCGTGCGATCCTCAACCAGCAATCCAAGGCGATGATGCTGGACCATCCCTTCGGGGTGGGGTGGAACAACTTCGGCATCGCCAACAGCCTGCCCGTGGAGCGTTACGCGTCGATCTTGATGGACTGGGATGAGAGCCGGGGCTTCCGGTTGATTGAGGAAAACTACCTTGCCAACCCATTGACAGAGAGCCTTTACTGGCTGTTGCTCTCCGAGAATGGTTACGCCGGATTCGCCAGTCTTGTGGCCTTCATGCTCCTGACCCTCTGGTGGGCCCTTCGAGGAATGGCCGGGTTTTGGCGCGCCCCGTCGGGCTACTTTACCGGTGCCCTCCTGGTGGCACTCGCGATCACCTATATGCACGGCACGGTGGAGCGGGTCCTGACCCAGACGAAGAATCTTTCAATGTGGCTGATCTTCTGCGGTTTTGTGGCTCGAATCGAGCATGATCGACGCACCCGCCCGGTGACCGTGGCCGGTCCGGGACTGTTCCGGGCGACCCTTAACGTTCCGCTACCCGCCCGGGCATGAGCGACACCCATCACGAAATGAATCCCATGCGAACTGAACGGACCCTGGGTGCGGATGCATCCACCCCACCCCGCAGGCTCCGGGTGCTGTTACTGGCGGAGGCGGCGAACCCGAAGCTGTTCAGCGTCTCCCTTATTGGCTGGAGCCTTGCGAGAGCACTCGCCAGGGTTGCGGATGTGCATCTCGTGACTGAGCTGCGGAACCGCGACGATATCCTGGCGGCAGGCATTGAAGGGATGGAGTTCACCGCGATTGACAACCGCCGCTGGCAGGGGCTGGCATGGAATGTCTCCAAAGTGTTGCGGGGGGGGACCACGCTGGGCTGGAGCACTTATTCGGCCCTGGCATCCCTGGCCTACCCGTTCTTCGAGCGGGAGGTCTGGCGGGTGTTTGGAGATCGGCTCAAGGCGGGCGAGTTCGATGTGGTTCATCGGATCACACCCAATTCGCCAGCTGTGCCGAGCCTCATGGCTGCACGCTGTGCCGGCATTGGTGTGCCGTTCGTTTTGGGGCCGCTCAACGGAGGGGTTCCCTGGCCAAAGGAGTTTGCTCATCTGCGCACGGCCGAGCGTGAGTGGCTGAGTCCCTTGCGGCGGATTTCCAGGTTGATGCCGGGATTTGATTCCACCCGGCGCCACTCCTCGGCGATTCTGGCCGGGGCCCGGTTTGCGCTTGAAGAGGTGCCCGCGAAGTATCGGGACAAAGCTCTGCTGCTTTCTGAGAACGCCATTGATCTGGAGCGGTTCCCGCGCCGGGAACCGGCTGAGGCCGTGGCGCCCCTGCGCGTGGCATTTGTGGGCCGCCTTGTCCCGTTGAAGGCGGTGGACATTCTGATCGAGGCGGCCGCCCCGCTGATTCGCGAGCGCAGGGTGGAGTTGGACATCATCGGGGACGGGCCGGAACTGCCCCGCCTGAAACAGTTTGCTTCGGCCCTGCTGGCCGGTGGTTCAGCGTCGCTCGAGTGGGGGCAGACTGCAGCTCCGGCGGGAGGCTTCACCCCCGTAACCAATGGGGTGGAATTTCCGGGGTGGGTGGATCATGGCTCCATGGCTGCGCGGCTTGGAAGATCCCACGTGTTCGCCTTTCCAAGTGTTCGCGAATTTGGCGGCGGGGTGGTGCTCGAGGCCATGGCGATGGGATTGGTGCCCATTGTCGTCAATTACGGAGGTCCCGGTGAGCTTGTTCCGCCCGGGTGCGGGTTTGCACTGCCCATGGCCTCCCGGCCGGAGCTGGTCCAATCGATGCGAAAAGCACTGGCCGACCTTGTGGCATCGCCGGGTCAGCTGCGCGGTCTCGGCATCCGGGCGCAGGATCACGTGCACAGCCATTTCACGTGGGATGCCAAGGCCGGGCAGATCCTTGAAGTTTACCGGTGGGTCCGGAACCTCAGCGCCGAAAAACCTTCCTTTTCATTTATTCACAATGTCTGACACAACCCAACAATCCTCTGCCAACGCCCTTCGGGCATTGGTCATATGTCCAGATCCGCAGCCGGACGTTCCCGCTCTTTCGCGGCGTCTGCCGCTTGTTCTAACTCCGTTTCTTGGAAAGACGGTGCTGGATCATGCGCTGACATTTCTTGCGTCTGAGGGGGTGCGGGATGTGCGGCTGCTCTGCAGTGACCGCCCGGATGTGATCCGTGCGGCGGTGGGCGGCGGGGAGGAGTGGGGTGTGAAGGTGGAGGTGCATGCGGAGAAACGTGAACTCACGGTGGCTGAAGCCCTGGCCAAACACGGCAATCCCGTGGATGCAGCCCCCCACGCCTTTGTTCTGGACCGGTTGCCGCAGATGCCCGGAGCGCCGCTCTGGGATGATTATGAGGGATGGATGAGGGCCATGCTGGAACTTCTTCCAGTCGCCGGGTTGGACCGGGTTGGATCCAGGGAAATGTCCCCCGGGGTGATAGTTGGGTTACGATCCCGGATTTCACCCACTGCCCGGTTGATCGGGCCGTGCTGGGTGGGAGCGAATGCCTTTGTCGGTCCCAAAGCTACTTTGGGGCCGAACACGGTGGTGGGGGATGGAGCCTACATTGAGGGGGAGGCACTGGTGGAGAGGAGTGTTGTGGGGCCGGACACCTATGTGGGTGCGATGACCGAGGTGCGAAATTCGTTTGCCTGGGGCCGCCAGTTGCTCAACCTGCTCAACGGTTCGTGCATCGAGATTTCGGACCGTTTTCTGCTCCATGATTTGAAGCCCGATCTTTCCATCCCCGGCAGAATGACGTAATCATGTGACACAGCGGAGTCACATTATGAAAACAAACATTCAAGGAACCACCCTTACAGTCGCCGGAATCGCGGAATTGAGTGCCACCAGCAGCACCACTTTCCGGGATGAAACACGGGCGGCCCTGACCGCAGCGGTCACGACCCTCGACATAGATCTGTCTCTTACAACCTTTGTGGACAGCAGCGGGCTTGGGTCCCTGATTGCTCTTCACAAGACCATGGCGGGTCGTGGGGGCGCGTTGCGGATCATCAAGCCGACACCGACCGTCGTGCAAATTCTTGAGCTGACCCGCCTCCACCGGATTCTTGAGATCGTGTCATGATCAACCCCCAAACCCAACCCCAGCATTCGGGATGCGGCATCCCGGGTCCATTGAGATTTTGACATGAGCCTTGTGCAGGACATTCCGATCCGGCCCCTCTCGCTGGGGACCCCTTGTGAGTTGGGGGTTGTGCGTGAGGTGTGCGGCCGGATCCGGCAGTTTCTGGCCGGGTGCGGGATGGATGCGAAGGAGTTGGGGGAGTTGGAGCTGGCGCTGACAGAGGCGGGGAACAATGCGGTGTTGTATGCCAAACCGGAGGGGCGGAAGTTGCCGGTGCGCTATGATGTGGATGTGCGGGGCCACCATGTGGAGGTGCGCCTTTTCGATCACACGCCCGGATTTGAATTTCCCGAACGGGCCGAGCTTCCCGATCCTGAAGCGGAGTCAGGTCGCGGGCTGTTTCTCATCCAGAGCCTGACTGACGAAGCCATCTATCTGAGGGGAAGAGGGGAGAACTGTCTGGTGCTGCGGAAGAATTGGGATTTTTCCCGAGCCGTTGCAGCAAGGGAGGAACCAAAGGGTTCCGAAGTTGACCGGTCGCAGAATGTGGAGGATCCGGCCCGCACGCTTGAGTTAATGACGGAGGAACTGGCTTCCTCCTTCGAGAGCCTCTCTGCAATTTTTCGCTTTAGCGCGGAGGTTTCGGCAAGCGGGAACAGTCCGGAGTTTACGAGGCGCTGGCTCAACGAACTTCTATTGATCACGGAGTCTGACTGGTTTGTCCTGCGCATGGTTGATCCCCGGGCTTCCATGTTGCGGGATGTCATGCATTCGTTTCCGGATGGGGCGGGCGCCCCAACCCCGCTTGAACCACTTTTTCTGACGCCCACATGGCGTTCATCCCTTCCGATCGAGCTCAAGGCTGCGATTGGCAGGAATGATGTTCCATTCGATCCGGGGGCACCTCTTGGCTTTCAGGATCCGCTGGCAGCCTGCGGCGTTGCAGGCACCGGTTTTGCCCATCCGATGGTGGTGAACGATTCCCTGGTGGGCGTTCTGACCGTTGGACGCAGGGACGGGACGCGTGCTTTTCAGTCGGGACATGCCAGTGTGATCCAGACCTTCGCGGACTTTTTTGCCATCCAGACCCGCAGCCAGCAGATGCAGGAGGAGCGGGTGCAGTCCATGCTCACCCTGCGGGATCTGGAGATTGCAGCGACGATCCAACGCAGCCTCCTCCCGGAGAAGCTTCCATCAGCTCCCGGGATTGATCTGGCTGGTTTTTACCGGAGTGCGAGGGTGATCGGTGGCGACTATTATGACGTCATCCCGGTGGAGGGTGGGGCGCTGCTTCTGGTGGCGGACGTGATGGGGAAGGGGCTGCCTGCAGCCCTGTTTGCCATGATGTTCCGCAGCCTCGTCCGGGCGCGCACGGATCTCGCGTCGCGACCCGGCGAATTCCTCGCCTGGCTTAATACAAATCTATTTCGGGAACTGGACCGGGCGGGAATGTTCATCACGGCGCAACTCGCCTTTTGCGATGTGGGCCGCAAGGAGATTCGGGTTGCCGGAGCGGGGCATCCCCCACTTCTGCTGGCAGGGGATCAGGGGGACGTCCGCGAAACCGCATCGGGCGGCCCCCCCATAGGCATTCTCGAGGCATCGGCATTCCCGGAGGATGTGGTAGTTTGGAAGAACAGCCGGCTTCTGATGTTCACGGACGGGTTGATCGAGGCGCGCGATCCGGTGGGGGGGTTGCTCGGTCTGGAAGCGGCCAAAGGGGAGCTTGCGGCTGCGGCACGAGGCGGGCTCTCAGGTGGAGAGACCCGGGATGCCCTATCCTCATTGCTTGTCCGGTTTGAAAAGGGCACAGCCCCTGCGGATGACACGGCTTTTATAGTGATGGTAACAACTCATGAGTAAACGAATTCTAATCGCTGATGATGAACCGCACATGCTGCGCGTGACGGAGTTGAGCCTGAAGAAAGGGGGGTTCGACATTCTTCTTGCCCGTAATGGACGGCAGGCGGTGGAGATGGCTTCCAGCCACAAGCCCGACCTGATCGTCATGGATGTGGTGATGCCTGAAATGGATGGCTTTGAGGCGCTGCGCGAATTGAAGGCATCCCCGCTGACAGCCCACATTCCGGTGATGATGCTGACATCCCGAGGACAATCCGTGATCCGGGATGAGGCTGAGAGCGCCGGGGCCGTCAAGTATGTGACGAAGCCGTTCTCCCCCTCACAACTCCTCGCCGAGGCGAAACTGGCAATGGGAGTGGTTTGAGCGGGTCCGGGTGAGAATTGCCCTGCTGGCTGAACAGGGCAGTTTGGCGGCTGATATCAGTGGCTACTCCGGAACCGCGCAGGCCGCCGCCCCTGTTCAGTCAGCGCACTCCGGTGCACGCTGTGGTTCGGTCTTTCGCCACATGCAGTGTGGGGATTGTTCGGGTGTCAGGATCAGGGTGGCATGCTGAAGGGACCGATCAACTGGCCTTCCCGGGGGAAGGTGTGGGGATGGATGAGTGCGGGTCCACGCTGGCGGACTTGCCGACGGTTCAGACTTTGGCATGCGACTAGCTTAAAGGCGACTCGCAAATGGAAAATGAAACATATCGTGCCAAATCCGATCTGCGGGAAAGCCCCGCGCCTGTGGAGGCTGGGTTGAATGTTCGATTCAATGCCGTGGAAGATCAGAGGCAAGCTTCCGGGCTTTTGAATCCACAACTCGCATTGCATATGCAATGCTCAAACGACGCATCCGCAAATCGCTCATAGCCATGAAACCGATTCTTCCTCTTTTTGTCATGATCGATGCCATGGGTTGGGAAATCGTGCGCAACGATCCATTTGGCGCTGGTTTCGCCCCGAACCGCAAGCGGCTCGACAGCGTCTTTGGTTATAGTTCGACCTGTGTTCCGTCGATTCTCTCGGGCGGATGGCCGGATGAGCACCGGAACTGGTGTTACTTCGTGCACGATCCGAAGAACTCCCCCTTCCGGGGTTTGCGCCTGCTGAAGTGGCTGCCGAAGGCACTGACGAGCCGACGGATTGTGCGGCGCCTGCTGACGAAGCTGGTGAAGTCGCGGTTGGATTTCCAAGGGTATTTCGACCTCTACAACATCCCGTTCAAACACATCCACTCCTATGATTTCACCGAGAAGCGGAGTCCGCTTCAGCCCGGCGGGATGAACCGCGGGAGGAATATTTTTGACCATCTGGTGGATCAAAAAATCCCGTATTTTGTGAGCGATCCGGCCCGGAGCGAGGAGGAGAACCGGGATGCGCTTCTGGGTCAGTTGCGCGAGGGGGGGCTGGAGTTTGCCTTCATGTATTGGCCTGGTCTGGACGGGCTGTTGCATCGCGTTGGGAATGATTCGCCCGAGATTCCGGCCCGGTTGCGGGTGTATGAGCAGTGGATCGGCCAGTTGCTGGAGGCGGCGAGGAGCCAGTATTCGGAGGTGCGCCTCTACGTGTTCAGCGATCACGGCATGGCCAACTGCGATGAGCATATTGATCTGATGCGGAAGATCGAGGCTCTGCCATTTGAAATGGGGCGGGACTATCACGTGGTTTATGATTCGACGATGGCCCGGTTCTGGTTCACGAACGGGGAGGCGCGGAAGGCGATTACTGCAGCCCTGGGCGGGGTGCCGGAGGGGCGTATTGTGGGTGATGAGGAGTTGAAGCGGCTGCGTACCCATTTTCCGGACCGGTATTTCGGGGAACTGATCTTTCTGATGCGGGAGGGGGCGTTGATCGTTCCGAGCCACATGGGGGAGAGGCCGATCCGCGCCATGCACGGCTACCATCCGGAGGACAAGCACAGCTACGCCACGGTGATGACGAACCAGCCGGGCATCCCGGATGAAATCACCGCCATTCCCCACATTCACAAATTGATGATCCGCACGCTGGGCGAGGCCAGTGAGCAGAAGCGCAACAGAAAGGAAGAGGTTAACCGATGAATACAGCCGCATCAGATGTAAAGCCCAGCATGATCGAACGGACGCTTCTTCATCATTTTTGGACGGAGTTCCGGACCCGGTGGCGTTTCAAATACACGCTCCCGCAGGTGAAGAGTGTGAGTTTGGAGGGAGTGTCGCTGGACGTCTCCGCCCTCTCATCCGTCATGAAGAACAACCTGCTTCTGGGGCGGTATGAGGTGCAGGAGCGGATGCTGGCACAGCAGTATCTGACACGGGAAGACTCCGTGCTTGAGATCGGGGGGGCGATCGGGTTCATCGGGTTGTTCTGCCAGAAGCGACTGGGGATCAAGCAATACACGACTGTGGAGGCGAACCCGGGCACGGTGGGCTTGCTTAAGCGGAATTATGAATTGAACGGGCTCAAGCCGGTGGTGTGGAATGTGGCCCTGGCGGCCGGGGATGGGGATGTGACCTTGAACATCGGCAGCGAATTTTGGGAGAACTCGTTGGTCGCAGGGGCGGGTGGCAGCAGGACGGTCACAGTGCCGGGTGCCAGCCTTGCAGGGCTGATCAGCCGCCTTGATTACGCGCCGACAGCCTTGATCATTGATATCGAGGGGGCGGAGCAGTTCATCGATTTTCGACAGGTTCCCGCCGCAGTGAAGAAGATTGTGATTGAGCTGCACCCGGCATTCATCGGCCATGCGAAAACGTATCAGATCGTGGCGGATTTGGTGAACATGGGCTTTCGCGTGGAGCGTGAGACGGGCGGAACCTTCCTCTTTTTGCGGTCATGAGCATGAGAAGATCGAGGCATACGGGGATCGTCCATGTGCCGCGCCGTTTTGTGGCGGAGGAATGGGGCGGGACAGAGACGGTGATCCTGGAAATCTCGAGACAGCAGCAGCGGTTGGGGGCGAGTCCTGAGATCCTGACCTCCATGGCCCTGGCCAGCTCGAGGAAGGAGCAGATCAGCGGCGTGCCGGTGGATCGCTTTCCCTATTGCTATCCGTTCATCGGGCTGAGTGCTGCGGACCGGGCGGCCATGGACAAGAAAGGTGGCAACCTGCTCTCGTTTTCCCTGTTCAAGGCGCTGCTGATGAGGCCGAACGTCCGCCTGTTCCACGCGCATGCATTGAAGCGTCTCGGGGGGGAGGTGCGGACCGCCGCACGTCTGCGTCGCAAGCCGTTTGTGGTGTCGCTCCATGGGGGTGTGTTCGATGTGCCGGAAGTGGAGCGGGAGGAGATGCTTAAACCGATCGCGAACAAGCCGGAGTGGGGCAAGATGTTCGGCGCACTGTTTGGATCGCGCAGAATTCTGGAGGATGCCGACCAGGTGATTTGTGTGGGGAAGGCTGAGTTGGAAAAGGCCCGGGGCCAGCTGGGCCATGACAGGATCGCCTACCTCCCCAACGGGGTGGATTGTGAGCGGTTTGCGGTTGGGGATGGCGCTGCTTTCCGCATGAAGCATGGTGTTCCGGCCGGGGCATTTCTGGTTTTGAACGTGAGCCGGATCGATGGACAAAAGAACCAACTGCTCCTTCTGGAAGCGTTTGCCCGGTTCCGGGAGATGGATCCGAACGCGTTTCTGCTTCTGGTAGGACCTGAGACGCAGCCCGATTACGCGGTGAAGTTGAGGTCGTTCATCGCAGAGAACGGCCTTGGTGGAAATGTAAAAATCCTGCCGGGTCTGCGGAACAATGATCCGGATCTGGTCAACGCCTACCATGCCTGCGACCTTTTTGCGCTCCCCTCAAGGCACGAACCTTTCGGGATAGTCGTGCTGGAGGCCTGGAGTGCGGGGCGTCCGGTCATTGTGAACCACGTCGGCGGACTGAAGGCCCTGGTCAGGCACGGCGAGAACGGTTGGTGCGTCGGTAAATCGGGGGAACTGACGGCAGCGGAACTGGCGGCGCAGATGGGATGTCTTGCGGCTGCCCCCGCGCTGCGCTCGCATCTTGGCAGGGCGGGTCAGGTGGAGGCCCTTTCCCACTATGATTGGAGCCGGATCGCCCTCCAGCTGGAGCATCTCTATCAGCTTGCCGAGGATCATGCGATTTTTCGCTACGGGAGGATTTCGTGAATTACGCCGATGTGAAGCGGAACATGTGGAGCAACTCGGTTTCCAACTACACCCGGACGGTTGTAGGGATGGTTGTCGGGCTGCTTTCTTTCCGGATGCTCTACCAGGCCCTGGGCAAGGAGGAGTTCGGATTCTGGGCCCTGCTCTGGAGTGTGTTCGGCTATGGGATCCTGCTGGATTTTGGTTTCGGGTTTGCAGCGCAAAAGCGGGTGGCGGAACTTTCCGCGAGGAAGGAGTGGCATGAGTTGAGCCGTGTGTTGAGCACGATCCTCTTTTTTTACACCGGCATGGCGGCAGTGATTGCGGTGGTGGTCCTTCTTTTCTCCGGGCAGATCATTGGCTGTTTTGGTGTTTCCCCGGCGAAGACGGAAGAGTTCCGGAAGGTGCTGGTGTTGTTCTTTGTCGGCATTGGCCTGGCGTTTCCGATGGGGATCTTTCCCGAGATTCTGCGCGGGCAGCAACGACTGAGGCTGGCCAATAACCTTGTCTCCATCACTCTGCTGCTCCGGCTCGCCTTCACAGCGTGGGCGATCAAGGCCGGGTGGAGTTTCACGACGATCGTCTTCATCACGCTGTTTTTTGCCCTCGCCCCCGACTTCATGTCCGGACTGGTGGCCCTGCGGGGGATGCCGGAGGTGCGGCTGAGTCCGAAGCTTTTCTCGGTGGGCCTGATGCGGGAGACGTTGAGTTTCTCCCTGTTCGCCTATCTGGCGACCGCAACGAATATCGTGCTTGGAAAGACCGACCAGCTCGTGCTGGGGGCTGTGCTGACCGTGGGGGCGGTGGCGGTGTATCAGGCGGGGGCCAAGATCGCGGAGGTGTTCAACCAGTTCACCCGCCAGGTCCAGGACACACTTTCCCCGGCCGCAGCGCACCTGCACGCGACAGGGGACCGGGCAGCCCTGGCGGACCTGCTGCTGAACAGCATGCGATGGAGCGTTCTCATTGCCACGCCCCTCTATCTGCTCTGCGCCTTTTATCTCGGGGAGCTGCTCCGGCTGCTGACCGGGGACCGGGTCGTCGCCCCGGAGACCTACTGGGTGGGGCAGGTGTTGCTGGCATGGTTCTACACGACCATCCTGACCCACAGCGTGTCGAAGCGGATTTTCATGATGTGCGGGCACGAGCGCAGGCTGATGTGGCTGGGACTTGCGGAGGCGGGAGCGAATCTGGGGTTGAGTATTGCGCTGGTGCTGACCTTCCGGAGTGTGGTGGCGGTGGCCGTCGGCTCATTCATCCCAACCCTTTACTTTGGATGGTTCAAGCTGTGGCCCTGGATGGCGAGGGAGGCCGGACTCAGCGGGGGCACATTGTTCCGGCGGACTGCTTTGCCAGCCTGGATTGCAAGCGGACCCATGGTCGTGGTCTTGGTGCTTCTGAAGTTCGTCGTGCTTGCGCCGGGCGGCTCCCCGCTCGCGGCGATGTTCATCGAGGGCGCTGTTGCCGGTCTGGTCGCCATCTTCGGCATCTGGCGTGGCGCACTGCATCCGGAGGAGCGGAAAAACCTCCTCACACGGTTTGGCAGAATCCCATTTATCAGGAGGCAGGCGGCATGAGTCATCCCGGAGCCAGCATCATCATGCGGTCGTTCAACGAGGCCTGGGCCCTTAGGGAAACTCTGCCTGCCTTGAAGGCCCAGTCATTTCAGGATTGGGAACTGATCGTCATCGACTCCGGTTCAACCGATGGTTCACAGGAACTCATCCGGGCGGCCCAACCGGCGCAGTTCATCCAGATCACCCCTGCGGAATACAATCCCAGCCGGGTGATGAATCACGGGATGCGCCTGGCGCGTGCCGAAACGTGCCTGTTCCTGAATGCGGATGCGACTCCGCAGGGGGAGGGTTGGCTCTTGCCACTCTTTGACGCCCTCCGGAATCCGAAAGTGGCGGCCTGCTTTGGACGCCAGATTCCCCGGCCCGATTGTGCGGCGGTTTTTGCGTGTGACTACGACAGGTGTTTTGGCCCCCGCAGGGAATCGGCCGCCTGGGACCACTTCTTCAGCATGGTGAGCAGTGGGTTGCGCAAGGATGTCTGGTCGAAACGGGGGTTCCGTGAGGATCTCCAGTATGCCGAGGATGATGAATACACCCGTTGGTGCAAAGGACAGGGTTATGATGTCCTCTATGTGCCCGGCTCCGTGGCGATGCATTCCCACAACTACACCGCCGGACAGGCGCAGAAACGGAGCTTCGGGGATGCCCGGGCGCTGGGCAAGACCTGGACCGGCCGGGACGGGGAGTTCAACTGGGTCAAGACCGTGATGCTCGGCTGCCTGAGCGACCTGCGCCATGATTTCAAGTTCTGCCTTCGCACGGGGCGGCTGGGGGAGTTCGTTCATGCTGCAGGCATCCGCTGGCGCCAGCGCCAGGGGCGGCTGGCCGGCTTTCGTGCGGGTCTTGCAGAGCGACAGACCGCGGGTTCGGACACTCTTCAAAAAACAAAATGCGCATCCTGACATTATCCAATCTGTATCCTCCCCACTACGTCGGCGGCTACGAGCTGCGCTGTGGCAAGGTGGTGGAAGCCCTGCGCAGGAGGGGTCATTCTGTCGAGGTCCTGACATCGAACCACGGCGTGGGGGGCGATCGCCCGCCGGCGGAGGACAACTCTGTGAACCGCTCGCTCCGGATCCATGGCTTCTTTGGCCATCCGTGGCTCGGAATCGGAGACTTGCGCGGGTTGGAATTGCACAACAACCGCATCCTGCGGGACACGCTTGCGGCCAGCAAACCGGACCTGGTGCATGTGTGGAATCTGGGGGGGCTTTCAAAGTCGCTGTGCCTCACGCTGCAGGCAAGCGGCGTGCCGGTGGTTTACGATGTGTCGGATCACTGGATCGCGCGCAGTCTTGTCGCGGACGTGTGGCTGGACTGGTGGAACCGTCCAAATCCAACGGTCCCGGCCCGGCTGGCGCGTTCATGGTGGAACCTGTCAGGGGCGCGGCGGCGTTGGAACCTCATCGCGCCGACAAACCCTGTGGGCGACATTCACTTCCCACGGGTCTATTTCTGCAGCCAGGCCCTGAGGGACATCACTGCCGCAAAGGGGTATGCGGTGCAGCATGGGGCGGTGATTTATTGCCCGGTCGATACGACCCTGTTTCATGGCGAGACGGCACCCGCCACCCGCCCCCTTGAGAAACTCCTCTACGTTGGGCGGCTTTCGGAGGACAAGGGGGTCATGACAGCGCTCCAGGCCATGGCCGGGGTGAAGGGCAGATTTGCGGGCCATCTGAACATTTACGGCAAGGGGGATCCCGAATACACGGCGAGGCTGGAGTCCTTTGTGAGGGAGCATGGGCTGCCGGTGTTTTTCAAGAACGCCCCGGCTGCGGAGATGCCAGAGGTCTACCGTGCGCATGATGCCCTGCTGTTCACCTCCGAATGGGAGGAACCGTTCGCCCTCACCCCGCTGGAGGCGATGTCCAGTGGACTTCCCGTGATCGGAACGACGACCGGTGGAAGCCGGGAACTGTTCCGCGATGGGGTCAACTCCCTCACTTACCGGGCCGGGAGTGCGCCGGAGTTGGCGCGGTGCATCCTGGACCTGGCGGACAACCCGGGACGGCGTGTGCAGATTGCCGCAACTGGCCATGCCGAGGTGCGCAAGAACTACGCCGATCCGGTCATCATCGATCAGATCGAGGACTATCTTCGGGGGAGTCTGCCCAGGTCGTGAGGGAGGGGGTGGCTGCTGATGGGGGCCAGGCACGCCGCATCGTGGGGATAAAGCCCCCTGTGACATCCGCCTCATCCGGCTTTAGACATACCGCGCAACGCTGCTGTTGAGCGCGGAGTGTTTGCCCCCCCGGACACCAAGTGAAATATATGAATTTAGTGGTTGCGGTGTGAATATAAGCCGTGTAATATACATTAAGTTTTTAGTCAAATATGATCAAACCGGCTGCATCAAACTCTCACGAGAGTTGGGCTGCGCACGCCCCCCCCCCCCCGGTTTCAAAGTCTGATTACTTTCAAACAGTCGCAAACAGCAGGTCAGTTCGGTGCCTGCTGCGTTTATCCATATTTCCTCCCGCTGCAGCTTCACCGCGCTGTGGCAACGGCAACCGAACAATGACATGTCCATCCCACCCCATGATCCGGCTGATTTGAGAGGTGCCGCGAACCAAACACCGTGCGAGGTCGAGTTGAAGTGTCTTCGGGATGGGTTGGCGCTGCATCAGATCGAGTTGAAATCGCAGAACGAGGATCTCGTTTCGGTGCAAGGGGAGTTGGAGGCTTCCTTGCTCTTCTTCACCGACCACTATGAAAATGCGCCAGTGGGCTACCTCAGTTTGAAGACGGACGGGGAGATCAAACGGCTCAATCACATGGCTGCGGGCCTTTTAGGGCAGGAACGTTCCTGCCTGATGAACCGGCGCTTCGGCCTGTTCCTTGTCGAGGAGGATCGACTGGTCTTCGCTGACTGTTTGACCGGTGTTTTCATGGGACAGAAGCAAGCTTGTGAGGTGACGCTGCTGGAGGATTCTGCCGAACCGTCGCGGGTCGTTCGCTTCGAGGCCGTCGGCAGCCCATCCGGGGAGGACTGCCGGGCGGTGCTGACTGACATCACGGAGCGCAGGCGGATGGAGGTCGCGCTGCGGGAGACATCGCAGCGGCTCAAGCTGGCGACGGATGCCGGGGGTGTCGGCATCTGGACCTGGAACTTCAGCGATGACACGTTGGAGTGGGACGATCGTCTGTGGGACTGGTATGACGTTCCGGCAGCTGCCCGCCAGGGTGGGGTGCGTTATGACTATTGGCGTTCGAGGATACATCCGGACGACCTGGCACGCTCCGAGGTGGTGCTGCTGGAGGCCCATTGGCGGGACACGCCTTATTCGGATGAGTTTCGGGTTGTTCAGAGCGATGGTTCCGTGCGGCACCTGCACGCAGCGGGTGTGATCGAGCATGATGCGAACGGGAAGCCGTTGCGGATGATCGGGATCAATCGTGACATTACGGAGAGGAAGCGGGCGGAGGCACGTCAGCATGAGATCGAAGCGCGGTTTCGCACCATGGCAAACAGTGCGCCGGTCCTTATCTGGCTGGCTGGCGTGGACAAAGGCTGCACCTTTTTCAACGAGACCTGGCTGAATTTCACCGGACGAGCACTGAAACAGGAGTTGGGCAATGGCTGGGCTGCGGGTGTTCATCCCGAGGATCTCGATCGCTGCCTTCATATTTACGGAGTGTGTTTTGAAGCCCGCCAGGAGTTCAAGATTGAATACCGATTGCGGCGGGCGGATGGAGTGTTTCGCTGGATCCATGACACAGGGGTTCCCCGCTTCGATGGGGGGGGAGAGTTTCTGGGCTACATCGGTAGTTGCCTCGACATCACCGACCAAAAGGAGTTGGAGCGGGAGGTTGGCATTCTCGCTGCCTGGCACAAGGCGATGACAGACTGCTCCCCCCATGCCGTGATCGCCACCTCCGTGGATGGCGTCATACAGACCTTCAATCCGGCGGCGGAACGTATGCTGGGCTACGCCGCACGTGATATGGTGGGCAAGGAAACTCCCGCCCTCCTGCATGATCCCCGGGAGGTCGCCGAGAGAGCCCTGAAATTCTCCTCCGAGCTGGCAGAAAAGTTGGAGCCGGGCTTTGAAAGCATTGTGGCGAAATCCCGGAGAAACCTTCGCAACGAACATGAGTGGAGCTACATCCGAAAGGATGGATCCCGATTGCCCGTTCTGCTCTCCGTATCCCCGATCAAAATTGCCGACGAAACCGTCATCGGATTTCTGGGAGTCGCACAGGACATCACTGAGAGCAATCGAGCTGAGGTCGTGTTGAAGGCGAGCGAAGAGAAGTATCGTCTGCTATTTGACAACGCCGGCGACGCCATTTTTATCCATGACGGGGATGGAAGCCTGCTGACGGTGAATTCCATGGCGGTTGAAAAACTGGGATATGCGCAGACTGAATTGATGACCATGACAGCCGGCCAGTTGCAGTTACTTGAGCGGCGTGAGGAGACGGAGGTGGGGTTGGCAGGGTTGCGGATGGAGGGGGATTCACGGTTCGAGACTGTTATGCAGCGGAAGGATGGATCAGTCTTTCCCGCAGACGTGAAAGCCTGTAGGACCCTCTGGGAGGGCAGGCCTGCGATTATGAGCACTTGCCGCGATATCTCTGAACTAAAGCTGGCGAGCGAGAAGCTACGGAAGTTGTCCCGGGCGGTGGAGCAAAGTGAATCATCGACCCTGATCACCAATCTTTCCGGGGTCATTGAATATTCGAACCCCTGGGTCACTGTGTTGACCGGTTACACTCCGGGCGAGGTTTTGGGGCAGAACCCGCGTTTGTTCCAGTCCGGCCAGACCAAGCCGGAGACATATCGGGAACTCTGGCAAACCATTCTGGCAGGGAAGGTCTGGCGTGGAGAACTTCACAACCGTAAAAAGAATGGAGACCTTCATTGGGAGGATGTCAGAATCTCGCCCGTGCTGGATTCGTCGGGGCAAATAACCCACTTTCTTTCCATCAAGGAGGATGTCACTGAGCGCAAACGGATCACGGAGGAACTGCTGGAGACGAACCGGTCGCTCGCAGCAGCCAACAGTCGTGCCAAGGCCCTGACGGACGAGGCGATCGCAGCCAACCGGAGCAAGAGCGAGTTTCTGGCGGTGATGAGCCATGAGATTCGCACGCCGATGAACGCTGTGCTGGGGATGATCCGGCTGCTGCTCAACACCCGGCTTGATGCGCGGCAGGCGGACTTTGCGCAGACTGTGGCCACGAGCGGCGAGGCTTTGCTGGAGATCATCAACGACATTCTGGACATCTCGAAGATTGAGGCGGGCGGTGAGTTCCCGCTGGAGGAGCAACCGTTGAGCCTGCGCAACCTGACGGGGGACCTGATGCGGCTGCTTCAGCCACGGGCCGGAGAGCGCGGGCTGACGCTGGGGACCGATCTTGCTGAAGATATTCCGGACTGGGTCAAGGGGGATGCGGGCCGACTGCGCCAGGTGCTCATGAATCTGGCCGGGAACGGGCTCAAGTTTACTGACCGGGGGGGAGTTACAATCCGTGTGCGATCGCTTGGGGTTGAGGAGTCGTGCGTGGGGTTGCGGTTCGAGGTGCGGGACACAGGGATTGGCATTAGCGCAGAGGATGTGGCGCGGCTTTTCCAGCCGTTCAGCCAGGCCGATAGCAGCGCATCGCGGCAGCGGGGTGGCACCGGTCTGGGGTTGGCCATCTCGAAGCGGATCGTGGAGTTGATGGGAGGCAGCATGGGGCTGGAGAGCACTCCGGGTCACGGCTCGATGTTCTGGTTTGAGATCACCCTCGAAGTGGCGTCGGCGCCGGTTCAGGAGTTGGCGGTTGCCAAAGGGGCAGAGGGTGTTGCGGGAGCCGCCCCCACCCGACCTTTGCGCATTCTGGTGGCTGAGGACAACCAACTCAACCGGCGTCTGGCCGGATACATGTTGGAAAGTCTGGGGCAGCGGGCCGATTTCGCCATCACCGGCCGTGAAGCAGTCGAGGCGTGGGAACGGTCGAGTTACGACATCATCCTCATGGACTGCCAGATGGCGGAGATGGATGGATTCGAAGCCACCCGGGAAATCCGGCGGCGTGAAGCGGCCCGGACCGGGGGTGAAGGGGAACGCATCCGCATCGTGGCGCTGACGGCTGATGCAGTGAAAGGGGCTGTCGAACGTTGTCTGGCGGCCGGGATGGATGGCTACCTGAGCAAGCCCTACACGGCCCAGGAGCTTGGGGTGGTCCTGGGGCGCCGTGCAGCCGAGCGGACTGGCAGCACCCTGCCAGCAGTCCACGGACGCGCACTGCCGGTTCCCGTCAGTTTTGACCCGACGCACCCCGCCCAACTCTGCGCCGACCTGGGGGTGGAAAGCGTGAGGGAGATCATTGAGGACCTCCTGAAAGATCTGGCCCGTCAGGCTGTGGCAATCGAATCAATGTCGGCGGCGGGTCGCTGGCAGGAACTCGGCCTGCTGGCGCACTCGCTCCAAGGCATTAGCATGACATCGGGATTGGTGGGGTTCTCGGTGGAACTGCGGTTGCTTGAACGGCTGGCCCTTGCGGGTGATGGAGCGGAGGCTGAACAGGTGGTTCGTCGGCTGCCGGCCATCATGGAGCAGGGTATCGCCGCCCTCCGTGAGTGGTTGGCCGGGCTTTGACGGCGGTTCGAACCTATTGCGCGCGAGTCGGGCCGTCCTGAGCGGCGGCATTTTGCCGGGTTTGGTCCGGCCCACCGGGGGTGCGATATCAAAGGGCGGAATGGAATCAGGTTCGCTGGTGCGGAAGAGGAGTCCGCCCGTAAGGCATGTCCAATATCCATACAATAGCCAAACAACACATACACCCAGTTCGATCCTTCGGCACAACCCCGTTGGGGTTGTTTATGTCTTTGGCCTTTACCCGGGGTAGCGCCTCCGCGGCGCAACCCCGGGCTTTATGGCAGAATCCCTTCAGGATTCCCGGAGGGGAGATCGGGCAACGCGCGACCTTCGGATTCCCGGAGGGAAAACGGCGATCGCCCGACCTTGGGCGTTTCCGGATGGGGAAATTGGTCCGCGCCCATCTACGCCCATCCCATCCACGTCCATTCGCGGTTCCCCCTCCGCAACTCCAAAGGCATTGTGCATAAAGCCCGGGGTTGCGCGGATCCCCGCGCTACCCTGAGTATGGAGCCTTGTATCGCCCTCGCCCCGCCCTACTCACCGGAGGGCAAACGGGAGGCCGGATCAACGATCGCCTTCTTGAACCGCTCCACATGCATCAATTCGGCCGCATCAATCACGCCCTGCGGGGATTCCATCACCGAAAACACCCCGCCGCCCACCATGTGGATCGTTGTCGTCCGGGACTCTATCTCCATATAGAGAATCTCCTCGCTGTTCAGGATGATCTCTCCGGCTTTGTTGATCCGATTCAGTTTAATGAGAGGCATAGATTTTCCTCAACTTGCAGCATGTCCCGCTGCAAGTCGAGTCGATCAAATCCCATCCCGGTTCAATTTCCACACGACCCCGCGACCCCATCCAACCCGGGAAATCGTGGACATCCCCTGTGGGACATCGTTATCCTGCGCCGCAGACATGAGCACCACAGCATCCTCCGAATCCGCCTTCGCAAAATTTGTCTCCTCCTTTTCCGACCTGATGAGACTCCCGCGTGCGTTCTGGCTGGTGATCGGGGCATTCGTGATCGATGCGATGGCCTACTTTGGGGTGCTGACCCTGATGACCACCTACCTCTCCAGCGATCTGGGATGGGGGGATACCAAGGCCGGGATCACTGTCTCGATCTTCACCATGATCGTTACCCTCCTCATGCTGGGAGTGGGGAGCTATGCGGAGGGCTTCGGCCTGCGGAAGGCTATCTCAGCAGCCCTCGCGCTCGCATTTCTGGGCCGCATCTTTTACAGTTGGGCGCCACAAATGGGGGGAGGCATTCTGGTGGCCATGGTTGTTCTGGCCGCGATCCTTGTTGTCGCCACAGGGGAGGCCATCCTGCAGCCGGTTTGCTACTCCGGGATCAAACAATACACGGATGCAAAAACCAGTTCGATGGGTTACGGGCTGATCTACGCATTCATGAACCTCGGGATCGTCGGGGTGGGAGCACTCTCATCCTGGCTGAGACCGGCTGTGGAGGACTTCAAGAGCGGCAAGACAGTGGCACCCGGGGCCGGTCACACAGTCGAATTCTTCTCCAGCTTCTCTGCGACCGGCGTCCAGGCCGTCAACTGGGCCTGCGCCATCCTCACCGGCTTGACCCTTGTGTGGTTTGCCTTGTCCATGACCAGGAAGGTTGCCGCCAACAAGCTCCGGCCCGATGATGCGGAGGCGCAGCACAAGGGTCCCAAGCTTCCCCTCGCCCGGCGCCTGCGCGAGTTCTTCACCGGTGGCCCCTTTTCCAACCCCCGCTTCATCTTCTTCATCTTCATGCTCCTCCCGATCCGCACCCTGTTTGCGCACCAGTGGCTGACGATGCCCCAATACATTATGCGAGCCTACGACAAGGATGTGGCCGACCGGATGGAGTTGCTCGTGAACTGGATCAACCCCGGCATCATCTTCATTGGTGTGCCGGTGGCCACCGCCCTCACCCGGCATGTGAATGTTTACACCATGATGATCATAGGATCGCTCGTCTCCGCAGTGCCCACCTTCCTGCTCTGCTCCGGGCCGAACCTGACCCTGCTCATCACCTACTTCGTGATTTTCTCGATCGGCGAAGCCCTCTGGTCGGCAAGGTTCCTCGAATACGCCTCCGAATTGGCCCCCCCGGGACGGATCGCCCAATACATGGGCCTCGCAAATGTCCCGTGGCTGCTGGCGAAGGGGACCACAGGCTTTTACTCCGGCTGGATGCTCTCGAAATACTGCCCGCAAGGGACCGCCCCGGCGGACATGCACACCGGCACGATGTGGTTTATTTACGGGTGCGTGGCCATGCTCTCGCCCATCGGCCTGTGGATGGCGCGGCGCTGGGCAATGGCAGGGGTGAAGACCAGCTACTGAGAAGACCGGCGCCGGGCAGGGGCGCGCGTCGCGCACCCCTGCCACAGCGGTGAAGGATCACTTGCCCATCAAATGCTCGAGGACCATCTGGTCCAGAGCCGCATAGTTGCGGTCATCGATCAGGCTCTGGGCCTGTTTCTCATCGAAGCTCCGCACTTTCTCCAGAAGCAGCTGGAAGGTGCGCCTGCTGTTGTCCAGGTGGGCGAGCCAGTGCTCGACCTTCGTCGGGCGGAAAGGATGCACATCAAAGCAGACAAACTCCCCGTTCTTGCCGTAACCGTTGCGCTCCAGGGCGCGGATCTGGTTGAAGGCCACGCGGAGATTGGCGCTGCCGAACGGCTTGTCCTGGTCGAACTTCAGCCCGTTCTGGTCGTTCAGGTGCAGGGACCAGAGCTTGCCAAAGGCCATCGCAAAATCGATCTCATCCGCCGGATCCAGCCCCGCAAGAATCGCATGGGCCGATTCAATCAGGCAGCCGACCCGCTTCGGGTCTCGTGTCAGCTGGGCGATCGCCAGCGCATGCCCGATGGTGGGAATGTAGGCGTGGTCCATCGGCTCGTTCGGCTTGGGCTCGATCGAGAGCCGGATCTTCTTGTCGTGACCCAGCATCTTGTCCATGGCCTCAACCAGCAGATCCACTGAGCGGCGGCCGTTCTTCGCCTCGCGCATGTAGGTCCCTTCCCGGGCCAGCCACAGCACGATCAAATCGGTTCCGAGATAATTCGCGATGTCGATGCAGCGCAGCGACCGTTCGATGGCATACTTCCGGCACTTCGGATCGTTGCTCGTGTAGGCACCATCAATGGTGTTCGGGCTGAACCAGAGCCGGGGGGCGACCATCTCCGGGGCAATCCCGGCATCGCTCAACTTTTTCTTCAGCTCCCTGGTCTCCTTGCGCAGCTGCGCATCGGTCTTCCCGTCAATGTCCGGCACGGCGTCATCGTCGTGGAACATCATCGCGTCATAACCCATCGCCTTCATCTGTTCGAGCTTCCAGTCGAACGATTGTGCGGGGCGTGTGGTGGGGCCGTAAGGATCCTGGCCTTCGCTCAGGTTCCAGGGGCCAAAACAGAATTTGTATTGTTGTTGTTTTGCCATAAAGTCAACGAACCCTAACCATCGACCGGGGAAAATGAAACAAAAAATGCTCCCGTTTCATGAAAAACTTGATCCCCCAAACCCCTCCCCTCCCGGGATGCCCCGCCTCAAGAATATTGCCTCCCTTTCGCCGGGGGCTTATGGTGGATCCATGCACTCTCCAGCCACCACAAACCGGCCGGCCGCACGGGCCGGGAACCTTCCCATCTCCCGCCGGGCCATGCTCCGCCTCGCCACAGCCACCACGGCCCTTCTCGCAACGCATCCCCTCGCCCCGTTGTTTGCCGCCCCGGCCAAACGCCGCTTCAAGATCGGGGCCTGCGACTGGTCCATCGGCCGCATGGGCGACCCCGGCGCCTTCAAAGTGGCACGGGAGATCGGTCTGGATGGTGTGCAGATCAGCCTCGGCACGGCTGCGGACGATATGCGCCTGCGCCAGACGGAGGTGCAAAAGACCTTCCGCGAGGCCGCTGCCGCTGAAAAGGTGGCCATCGCCTCGCTCGCCATCGGGGAGTTGAACCAGTTCCCCTACAAGAGCGACCCCCGCACCGTGGATTGGGTGAGCGGGGCCATCGACGTGTGCGCCGCCCTCGGGTTGAAGGTGATCCTGCTCGCCTTCTTCGGCAATGGCGACCTGCGCGGCGACAAGCCCGGCACCGATGAGGTGGTCCGGCGTTTGAAGGCGGTCGCGCCGAAGGCCAAAAAAGCCGGAGTCGCACTGGGTATCGAGAGCTGGCTCAGCGCTGCCGAGAACATTGAAATCCTGGACCGGGTGGGTTCCCCCGCTGTAAAGGTCTATTACGATGTCTGCAACTCAACCGATCGCGGTTATGACATCCACTCTGAGATCCGCCTCCTCGGCAAGCGCATCTGCGAGGTGCACGCCAAGGAAAACGGATCCCTTCTCGGCAAGGGCAAGGTCGATTTCGCCAAAGTCCGGGAATCGCTCGATGCCATCCATTACAGCGGCTGGGTTCAGATCGAGGGCGCGGTTCCGCCCGGTGCCGGAATGGTGGAATCCTACCGGACGAATTGCACTTTCCTGCGCGGCATTCTAAGCTGAGCCGGAACAGCACACAAAGCAGCCCTATGCCAAACATTCAAAACAAGCTC
Source organism: uncultured Verrucomicrobia subdivision 3 bacterium (assembly GCA_903913865.1). Classification (GTDB taxonomy): domain Bacteria; phylum Verrucomicrobiota; class Verrucomicrobiia; order Limisphaerales; family UBA8199; genus UBA693. The sequence goes on along the minus strand of CAIWMU010000175.1, from coordinate 18,931 downwards.
AGCCTGCTCCTCGCAGCGGGAATCTCCATTCTCTCCACACTCTCACCCGCCACCCTCCGCGCCGAATCCACTCCGGAGCGGGACACCCGGATGCAGTGGTGGCGCGAGGCCCGCTTCGGAATGTTCGTCCATTGGGGGCTCTATTCCGGTCTGGCCGGCACCTGGGAAGGCAAGCCCGTCGGCACCCAGGGGGGAATGGAATGGATCCAGCAGCGCGTGAAGGCCGATACGGACACCTACGCCAAGGCCGCCATACCCCTCTTCAAACCCAAGCCGGGCTTCGCCACCGAATGGGCAGCCCTCGCCCGGGAAGCCGGATGCAAATATGTCGTCTTCACCACCAAGCACCATGAAGGATTTGCCCTGCACGATTCCAAGGTGAGTGAATACGATGCCGGGTCGGTTCTCCACCGGGATCTGGTCAAAGAGATCGTCACCGCCCTCAAGAAGGAGGGTCTGCGCGTCGGCTTCTACCATTCAGTGATCGACTGGCACCACGACCAATACGAATACCAGAAGTCCAAGCAACTCCCCCACCCGCTCATCGGAAAGCCCTACCCCAACGGCACCCGCGACCACTCCCTCTATCTCGACTACCTCCATGCCGAAGTGAAGGAACTCGCAACCGCCTACCCCGTCGATGTCCTCTGGTGGGATTACAGTGCGCTGGATTTCCAGGGAGATGCCGCATGGCGCGCCACGGATCTGATGAAGCTCGTCCGCAAGGCCCGCCCCTCCATTATCATGAACAACCGGCTCTATCGCAGCCCCGAAGCCGGCTGGGCCAGCATGGCCACCGAGGGTTACCTGCCCCACATCGACCCTGCCTACGGCGATTTCATCACCCCCGAGCAGCACATCCCGGACACCGGCATGCCGGGAGTCGATTGGGAAACCTGCATGACCCTCAACACCACCTGGGGATACAGCGACCACGATCATGCCTGGAAATCGGATGAAACCCTCATCCGCAACCTCATCGACATCGCCAGCAAGGGCGGCAATTACCTGCTGAACATCGGTCCCAAGGGGGATGGCTCCGTTCCGCCGGAAACCGTCAAATCCATGAAGGCGATCGGCACCTGGATGCACCTGAATGGCGAATCCATCTACGGCTCCACCGCCTCCCCGTTCGACAAACCAGCCTGGGGCCGCTGCACACAGAAGAAAGTGGCGGGCGGCGCCACCCGCCTCTACCTGCACGTGTTTGACTGGCCGAAGGATGGGAAGATCACCATCAAGGCACCGTTCAAGCCGACCGGGGCCCGTCTCATTGCCTCCGGCGTCCGCCTGAAGCTGGAGAAGGATGGCGACCAAACCACCATCCTGCTCCCGCCCACCGCACCGGACCCGATCGCCTCGGTCATCCGTCTGGAATAGCCGCGACTAATCCTCTGCCGCCATCCGCACCCAGGTGTGGGCCATCAGGGCCGCACCTGCCGCGCTGGGATGCACCCCGTCCTTGGCCCAATGCTCTGCCGGGGCATACTTCACCGCCTCGTCGAACATCGTCTGGAACGGGATGAAAAGCGCCTTGTGCGCCATCGCAACCCGACGGGCTGCCGCCCGGTAGCCATCAAACTCGGGGAACCATTTGTCCCCCACCGCCCCGCACCGGAGCACAAACGGCTCGCACACCACCAGCCGCACCTTCGGCAGGGCCTTGCGGGTCCGGACCAGCAGCGCGTTGTAATCCTTCTCGTAGATCTCAACCGTTCCGGCGTAGTTCCCCGCGAGCATGTGCCAGATGTCATTCACACCGATCAAAATGCTCAGCACATCGGGCTTGAGGTCGATGCAATCGGCATCCCAACGCTCGGCGAGCTGATAGACCTTGTGGCCGCTGATGCCCCGGTTCCAGATCTTCAACCCGTCCGCCGGGCGCGACGTCAGCAGCTGGGCCGCCGCAAGCCATGCATAGCCATCACCCATCGGCGCGTGCTCGTTCGGAGTCATGGCATGCTCCCGGCTCCGCCCGGCATCGGTGATGGAATCCCCCTGGAAAAGGATCACGTTGCCCTTGGAAACAAGCTCACGCCCCTTCCCCGGCCAGTCGGCCGCCTGTGCGGACATGCCGGAAAGCGTGGCCATTGCGGCACCGCCCAGGGCAGCGCCTGAAATCTTCAAAAATCCCCTTCGGGAATTGGTTGTCTGGTTTGGATGATTCTCGTGTTGCATGTGTCGCAGCCTAATGCGCCACCGCCCGTTTGGGAAGCAAAAGTGAACCGCGCCACACACCCCGCTGGTCATCCCGCAGAAGCACCCCGCATCCACACAAAAGGCAGTTGTTTTCCATGGGGAAGCAAATACCCTCTGCCCCGAGAATGAAGACGTTTGCCGAACAGAAATTTCCGGGTCGCCTCGTGGCTGTGGAGGGTCTGGATGGCTCCGGGAAATCGACCCAGATCTACCTGCTCAAGCGCTGGCTTGAGTTGCAGGGCTTGAAAGTTTACTTCAGCGAGTGGAATTCCTCCGAACTGGTCAAATCCGCCACCAGCAAGGGCAAGAAGCGTGAACTCCTCACCCCCACCACCTTCAGCCTCATCCACGCCACCGATTTCGCCGATCGCTACGAGCGCCACCTCGTCCCCCTGCTGCGCGCCGGATTCCTCGTCCTGTGCGACCGCTACATCTACACCGCCTTCGCCCGGGATGTCGTGCGCGGCTGCCCCCCGGAATGGGTGCGCGGCCTCTACAACTTCGCAGCCCTTCCCGACCTGACCTTCTTTTTCAAGGCCGATCTCGAGGTCTCCCTCAACCGCATTTTGGAAGGCCGGCCCCAGCTCAAATACTTCGAGGCGGGAATGGACCTTCACCTTTCCACCGATCCCTACGAGAGCTTCCGGATCTTCCAGGGTCGGATTCTGGAACAATACCTCGCCATGAGCACCGAATTCGGCTTCCACGTGGTGGATGCCAATCAACTCGTCGAGAAACAACAGGTGCTGGTCCGTCAGTTGTTGAGCAACAAGCTGGATCTGGACAGCTTCAAACGCGCCGATGGACGCCGCCCCTCGCCGCCCGCCCCGCGCAGGCCCTCCCCAAAAACCATCTCTGCCGAATCGGAATCATGAAACGCAACAAGGAGCAGATCGTCGTCCCGTCCCCTACCAAACGCCGCTTCTACGGCCACGGCATCCCGGGTGCCGAACTTGAAAACGTCGCCGGACGGCTGATCGTGGTCGAGGGTGCCGATGGCTCGGGCCGGTCCACCCAGATTGTCCGCCTCACGGAATGGCTCGAGGGCTGCGGCCACGCCACCGTGCAGGTCGGTCTCAAACGGTCCACCCTCGTCAGCGAGGAGCTGGAACGGGCCCAGCAGGGCAACATCCTCAGCCGCACCACCCTCAGCCTCTTCTACGCCACCGACTTTGCCGACCAGGTCGAAAACATGATCCTCCCCGCCTTGAAGGCCGGGTTCATCGTCCTGGCCGACCGCTACATCTACACCCTCATGGCCCGCGACATGGTCCGGGGCATGGATCCCGCCTGGCTGCGGAATCTCTACGGCATCGCCATCGAGCCGGATGCAGTCTTTTACCTCAACGTCCCCCCCGAGGAACTCGTCCAGCGCTGCTTCGAGAAAAACACCGCCCTCGACTATTGGGAGAGCGGCATGGATCTGGGCCTCTCCCGCGACATGTTCGACAGCTTCATGAAATACCAGACCGCCGTCCAAAAAGTCTTTCGCCAGATGCAGGCCACCTACGGGTTCACCATCATTGATGGAAGCCGCTCCGCAGATGCCATCAACTCCGATCTCCAGAAGCGGATTGAGGCCGTGCTGGCCGGAAAACTGGTCGCCACCCACTCCTCATAAGAAAGATCGTTGCGCACGACATCGGTTTCTGATCAGATAAGCCCGCCCCCGAGGTTCACGCCTGTTGATTGAATGCGCGGACGCGCGGGTGGATGCTGGAGCAATTTTTATGGCTGAAGCGAACATCAAAGATTACGTCGTTGGAGTGGATCTTGGTGGCACCAAAATCCTGGCCGGCATTTTCAACAACTCACTCGAGTGTGTCACTGCGGCAAAGCTGAGCACAAAACCCCAGCGCGGCGTGGCAAAGGTCATTGAGCGGATCGCCCGCTGCGTTCAGGATGCCGTGGATGAGGCAGATCTCAGCCTGAAACAGGTTTCAGCCATCGGCATCGGCGCGCCCGGTTCCGTCAACTCTGCCGAGGGCACCGTTATCTTCGCACCCAACATGGAGGGGTGGAAGGACATCCCCCTCAAAAAGGAACTCGAAAAGCTTCTTGGCATCCCGGTCTTTGTCGAAAATGACTGCAATATCGGTGCTCTCGGAGTCTATGCGGCGGAGTTGAAGTCAAAGCCCAGTAGCATGGTCGGCATCTTCGTCGGCACCGGCATCGGCGGCGGGATCATCATCAATGGCGAACTCTACGGCGGCGCAGGCCATACGGCGGGAGAGATCGGCCACATGGTCCTCGACATCAACGGTCCCAAATGCGGCTGCGGCAACAAGGGCTGCTTCGAAGCCCTCGCCAGCCGCACAGCCATGTTCCAGCAGATCAAGAACGCCGTCAAAGCGGGCCAGAAAACCATCCTCACCGAGATGCTCGGGCCGGACCTCACCGACCTCCGCAGCGGGGACCTCCGCAAAGCCATCCGCAAGGGGGACAAGTTCGTGGACAAAGTGGTTGAGGAGGCCGCTGAATACATCGGCATCGCCACTGCCAACATCATCAATATCCTCAATCCGGAGGTCGTCGTCCTTGGGGGAGGCGTCATGGAGGCGTTGCAGGATGAGATGATGAGTGTGATCGTCGAAACCGCGAGGGATTACGCCATGGCCGGCAGCATGCGGGGCGTCGAAATCGTCGCCTCTGATCTGGGGGATAACGCCGGAATCACCGGCGGTGCCGTGCTGGCACGGCGCAACGCCAAGCCCTGAACCCCCATTCCCCCCGGCCGGAAAACCGTGCCGGGGTCAAACTCCGCTCTCCCCACCCGCCCCATCCATCACAGCGGGACTTTGCGGGTCGTCAGCATGAAGAATTCATGCCAACCCTCCTGCCACCATCCAAACGGGAGGAAGCTCCTCTTTCCATCCACCCGCGCAATCGGCAGTTCGATTTTCTTGGGCCACTTCTGATCCGCAGGATCGGGAGGGGCGGCCAGCTGGTTCATCATGAGCGTTCCGAACGTCCTTTCAGTGCCTTCCAGCATCTGTGACCAGATCTTCGCATCCACCGCCTGCCTCGTCAGGAGCAAAAGATCCACAGGCTTCATGTTGTCATGGATGGTGAAGAAATCGGAATGCCCGTAGGCGGGCGTCCACACACACTGCCGATGGCCATACCAGGCCATCGCCCAAGGCACGTCGCACATTGTCAGTTCGTTCGGCTTGGTGTAGGTGGATGCGGCCTGGAACTGGGGCGGATAGTAGGGCGGATAGACCAGCGGATAGGTGGCCCGGGGCGGCAGAAGCGTCAGCAGCATCGGCAGGCAGAGCAGCAGGCCGAAGCACACCAGAATGACGTTTCGCAGCTCTGGAATCGGCAGTTCAATCGCATCCAGAAGCGTGAAGAACATCGCCACACCGAACAGGATCACCAGGGGCGCCAGCACCACCAGGAGATTTTCGGAATTAAACTCCGGCATGTCCTCGGAAAGCTGCGTCTTGCCCAAGGCTTGGATGAGCATCATAAAGGCCAGTGCCCCGGCCATGAAAATCCTTAATCGGCTGATGGCAGGACTCCGGAAGTTCATCATCAAGGCCAGCAGGAAAAGCCCCGCCACCCAGCTCCCCGCGAACTTCGGCACATCGTTCGACACAACACCCCTCAGGTGACGCACCAGCTTCGCAAGAATCACACCCGGGGAAAATTCCGGATTCGGCTCCAGAGACCGCTGCAGACGGTATTCAATGTATTTGGAACTCGCCTGCGCGTTGTCGACCACCGTGTAGGTCGCTGTCCCGAAGGGCAATCCCGACACCATGAAATTCCGCGCCATCCAGGGGGTGCTGACCCCGAGAAAGACCGCAATCGCAACGCAGCAACTGATCCAGCGGCGGTTGCCTCCCCAGGCGGCCAGAAACGCCGTCACCGGCACGATCATCCACAGGAACGAATAGCGTGTCATCCCGCACATCCCAACGAAGAGCCCCGCCAGCGCCGCATAAACCAAAAGCCTGCCAGGACCATGCTTCGGCTCCCGACCCTCCTCCTCCACCAGCACAATCATCCAGACCACCCCGAGAAACAGCAGCATCAACAGCATCGTCGATAGCCCCGTGACCGAAAACTTCCAGAACACCTCGGTGCCCAGCATGATCAATGCACAGAAGTAGGCGGCAAGTTCATCGAATAATCTCTTCCCCAGCCGGTAAACGATGAAAATGCAAACTAGGAAGATCACCTGGTTGATCAGTGATATCAGAAAGTCCGGCTGGTCGCGCAACTTCACCCCATCCCCACCCCAAATCCCGCTGGGTGTTCGCGGAATGTCATACCTGAAAGGCAGCACCTTCATGAACCCCGCAAGCATCAGGGGATAAAGGGGCGGGTTGCTGATATCCGGATGATCCCCCTTTAGAAGCGCAAGATCATCCGCAGTCCCCGCCTTGGAAAACCGCTGCTTCTTCACCAGGGCTATGGAGTAGGGTCGGATAAACTGGGTCGAAAAACCCTTCCCCTCGGAGATGTTCCGGGCCAGCTGGGCGGAATCCATCGCCTCCTGCGTGGCCATGTTCCTGTAGCTGAACCAGTTGTAGCCCACGCTCGTCAACGCCAGCGCCAGCAGAATCATCGCCAGCCGGACTTTGCCGCTGCCGCCCACCTCAAACTTATGTACGACATCCTGCGTTGTGATCATAGTATTAAAAATCGTCCAACTGAAACCGGTGCAACTTGCGGTGCAGACTTCTCCGGCTCATCCCGAGTTTCTCCGCCGCCAGTGTGCGGTTCCCATCCGACTCCTTCAAGGCTCGAATGATGAGTTGCTTCTCGTTTTCCAGAACTGAAAGTGTGTTCTCAACCACGGCCACCGGCGCCGCCACAGGCAGCGCGGCCGCCTCCTCCGGCCGCGTGCGGACCGATGGGGGCAGATCCCGGGCCGAAATACGCTCGCCACGGCACAACACCACCGCATGCTCGATCGCGGTCCGCAGCTCCCGGACGTTCCCCGGCCAGTCATGCCTAGTCAGCAGATCCACCGCCTCGGATGTGAAGCTGTTTACACTCTTCCCGTTTTCCGCCGCAAATTCCTGCAGAAAACTCTGCGCCAGCAACGGCACATCCTCCCGCCGCTCCCGCAACCCCGGCAACCGGATCTCCACAACCCGCAACCGGAAAAACAAATCCTCCCGGAACGTGCCGGCCTTCACCATCTCGTCCAGATTCCGGTTCGTCGCCGCAACCAGCCGCACATCCGCACTGATGGTCTTGTTTGATCCCACCCTCTCAAAGGTCCGCTCCCCCAAAAAACGCAACAGCTTCACCTGGATCGATGCATCAATCTCCCCGATTTCATCCAGAAACAGCGTCCCCCCCTGCGCCTGCTCAAACCTCCCGATCCTCCGCTCGTGGGCTCCCGTGAAGGCCCCCTTCTCATGGCCGAACAACTCGCTCTCCAACAGCGTGGCCGAGAGAGCCGCACAATGAACGCTCACCATCGGCTGCTGCGACCGGGGGCTCAGCCGGTGGATCACCTTGGCAATCATCTCCTTGCCAGTGCCGCTTTCCCCAAGCAGCAGCACCGTCGCTCGCGAGGGGGCCACCTGCTGCACCACATCCAGAACCTCCCGCATCGCAGGAGCCTCCCCTATGATGTTCTCCATCCCAAACCGGGAGTCCAACTGCTGCCGCAGGGAAACATTCTCAACCTCCAGAACCCTCTGGCGCAGGTGCCGCGATATCCGCAACTCCAGCTCCTCAATCTGCATCCGCCCCTTCGCGATGTAATCATCCGCCCCATGCTTCATCGCCTCAACCGCCAGTTCCTCAGACCCGTAGGCCGTCATCAAAATGCAAATCGGCGGCCGTGAAAGCGATTTAGCCCGTTTGATGATGTTCATCCCGTCCTGGTTCGGGAGCCGGAAATCGGTCAGCAGGACATCAAAATGGTCCTTCTCCAGCAGTTCTATCGCCATTTTCGGGTCTTCGGCAACAAACACGTCATAACGATCCTCCAACGCCGCGCGCAACCCGTCGCGCGTCGTCTTCTCGTCATCCACTATCAATAATGTCGGTGTCGTCATCTTGCCCGGAACAAATCTTTAGCACGCTCAGGTTATCCTTGGAACAGCCTCAAAACAACAGTCAATTGACACCCGGGCGAATGGGGTCAGCTCTCACTTTTTTTGTCGTGTAAAAAAAGTAACCGCACTGTCCCCTTCGCGGCATATCGGTCAACGCCCTCCTCCGCCCCAATTCTTAATTTTTAATTCGTAATTCTCCCATCCCCCCTCCCCACAAAGAAAATGACGCTGCCGGGACACATCCCGACAGCGCCAAGACACCTCCAGGGTCTGCTGGCAGCTAAAATCCTAAGAACGGATCAGGGCTGGTAACGGAGGCGGAAGAACACACTCCCGTTCGCGGGATCAACCGGAAGAACCGCTTCATTGCTCGTGGCCGATCCCGGCACATCGAACCAGTTCGAGTTCAACCCGGTGCCCAAACCGTTCGTCTGCGCCTGCAACGTCCAACCCAGATGATCCAGCGGCCAGGAAATCTGCAACTGCGTCTTCCCACCGATCAGGGCGGTGGTGATATTCATCGGATCCAGCGAGACCCCCGCCTCCACCGAGATCGTGCCATCCACCGCCAGGCTCCCCAGATTCCACTTCAGGCCCGGGCCGGGATTGGCGGGAACGATGCTCGTGAATGCGCCCGCATATTCCGTTGCATCAAACAGCTTGAATGAATCCCCCGCGCTCAAGGCATCGCCACTCAACACCAGCTTGAGCGCGCCGCCCAAGGTGAGCTTTACAATGCTCCGGATGCTGTCATTGGCGAGAGTGCCGGCCGTCTTGTCCAACTTCAATTCGATCGTCCCCTGGCTGCTCAGGTTCCCGACCACATTGAAAGCCCCGTTGCCTTTCAGAGTCTGTGCGGCCTGCAGCGCGAGCGTCGCATCCGACTTCGAGCGCACATCCACCGCCGCCCCGGTCGCAATGTCGATCGTGGCCGTGTTCGGGATGCTCCCCGCACCCACCAGCGAAAGACCACCACCGAGAATGGTGGTCTTTCCGCTGTAGGTGCAGTTCGTGGTCAACTGCTGGGCTCCGCCCGTAATCGTGAGGCCCACCTTCCGGGTGCCGTTCGAGATGGAATCCTGAATGACACCCGCAAATACTCCGCCGGAACTGATGGTCAGCACAGAATCGCTCGTGGTGCTGCTGTTCCCAATCACAATGCTGTTCGTCGGGCTGGGAGTCCCCGCCGCACTGTTCAGGGTGGCAATCTGCTGATTGAATCCGCCCAGATCCAGCGCTGAATTCACCACATTCTGCCCCATCTGGAGGGCAACGGTCGTGGGCAACGCATTGTCCGCACCCACACGCAGCAGTCCCACCGCCAGCGAAGTGGAGGACCAGGAGTTTCCGGTCGAGGAAATCGTCCAGCTTCCCGCATCTGTCTTGTTGACGAACGCCCCCGGCAGGGTCACCTGCCCCGTCAGCTTGCCAACCCCCGTTCCCCGCAGGAACAACTGTCCGTTGAACTGGGCCGCATCCGCCGGGTTCGCATTGATCGAACTGGCCACCGTGAATTCGCCCACCCCGCTCCCATTGACTTGCACCAGGCCATCGCCACTGCAAAAAATCGGCCCGTTCAGTGAGTTGAAGCCGGGATTCCCGAGCAGGTTGCAGCGCATGTTCGCCGCAGAAGAGGTTCCCAGGCACCGGATCGTGGTGCCAACCGGATAAGTCACCCCCCCGGCCAGAAGCAACCGCGTGCCGGCCGTGCCGACTGTCGCATTGATCAGCACCTCGGTGGGACTCCCGGCCGCAGGGGCATTCGAGAGGAGCAAGGTTCCGGCGTTCACCGAGATGATCCCGGCCATGTTGTTCACCCCGGAGATCTGCAACGTGCCTGCCAGGGCATTGGTCAGCCACCCGCCTCCGCCAAGAGTGTTTGTCAGGTTCAGGATCCCCGTCCGGCTCACCACCAGTCCCGCGTTGTTCGTGATGGAACTGCTCCCCAGTGTCCCCCGGGCAATGCCATTCCCGATCTGCAGCACCCCACCCTCAATAGTGGTCGGCCCGCTAAAACCGTTGTCCGTGTCAATAATCAGCTTGCCCGAACCCCGCTTCGTCAGGGATGTCAGGCTGGAAATCCCGCCCCCGACCACATTCGTCGTGAACGTGTAGTCGCCAATCGCATCCACAAGCACTGTTCCAGCCGAAATCCCGGCCACCAGCTTCACCTGTGTGAAGGCATTCCCGCCGTCGTCAAAAATCACGTTGTCCCCGGGGGTGAAGGCTGTTCCCAGGGCACTGATGTTGTGGATCCAGTTCACCTGGACCGCATCCCACACGGCACTCGAGGGCCGCCAGACCAGATCACTCGCCGGACTGCAAAGGGTGAATCCGCACGCAACCAGGGTCGAAATATACAGTTTCTTCATAATCCAGAGTTATTCACTGTCGTTGGTTAATGTCAAACTATTGCAGCACCAATGCCCTCCGTCCATAAGAATCGTTCAGCCCCCCGCGAATGGCCACATCCGCAGGGGGGGCTGAACTTATAACCACTATGGCACCAGACCCAAAGGTTGATAATGGGCAGCGAAGGGATCATAGCACAGTCGCGGGGTCCTGCTTATCGGCAAAACTGCCGATGCGGCCGGGATCTTCCATCCTAACGGGTGGGCTTCGGGATGGCCCCCTTGTATCCGGCCAGCTTCCCTTCGAAATCCGGCCCGCCCTCCTGCAGGAACTGCACCTTCTCCCGGCGGGCGATCCGTTCAAACTCCCCCACCACCCGGCCAAACCCGTCCCCCGTCAGCACCGGTCCCCTTACACATTGCATGTAGAGCAGCGGCAGTTCCGCCCGCTCAACACGCCGGGTCAACTCAGGCTGCCCCGCTGCAAGCTCCCGCGCCCGGGCAAAGATCCCGGTGGCCCGCGTTACGAATTCCTTTGTGAAAAACGGCGCATCCATCGTGTAGCGGATGCCCCCCGCGGGAGACCTCATCTCTTTGGCATGCTCCCTCTTCACCCCCTCGAGAAGCGCCTCATATTCCGCCAGCGCGGGTGCCGCCTTCCCGTAATGCCCCTGGATGAAGTCCTGCGTCAGCGCCTTCTCATCCCGGCTCGGATCCCACAGCAGCTTGGCCGTCACCCAGCACTTGAGTTCATCCCGCTCCGCAGGCCCCTGGTAACCCCCTTGAAGCATCACCCCCTCGGCATGGTGTGCAGCCCAGAACCGGATGTTGTCCGCCATCACCTCCAAGTTCGGCATCGGCGCCAGATAATGGCTGAAATTGACGTTGTAATCCCAGATGTGGATGCGGTTGTGCACCTCGCTCCACGCCGTCACCAGTTTCGCCACATCACACTCCGCCGCCGGGGTGAACGGGTGCGTCCACGATCCCACGGCGTCGTTGCACAGCCGGATCACCACGTTCTTGCGCGGCCGCGCCGTCTTCGGCACCTGGATGGTTTCCAGGTAGGCCAGCGTGTCGATCGATACCTGCGGGAACTCCTGCCCGATCACCTCCGCCACCCGGTTCACCAGCACCAGCTGGTTCGCCATGTCCGAGCCCTCCTCATCCCGCAGCTTCACACACCGCTCACAATGGCACACCTCCGGATTGTCGTTTTTCGACACACTCACAATCTCCGTGTGGGGATTCTCCTTCAACATCTGCCGCACATGGGCAATCGCGATGTTGGCCACCTCCGGCTCCGTTGCGCACAGTTGGGCCGTGCTGCGTGTCCCATCCGCCTTCCGGGAAAAATACTCCGGGTGCTCCTTGAAATAGCGCCCCTCCGGCACCATCTGCGCCGCCGTGTGCACAAACATCCCCCCGTAATCAATCCGCCCCCCATGCTCCTCCGGAACCGCCGCCGATGGCGCATCCGTCCGGTTCCGCAGCGACCACACAGGATCAAACGCACACGCATAAAACGGATCGCGAATGCTCAACCTCGGCACAAATCTCCGCACAACCGGCTGCAGCACCAGCGTGTTCGTTCGCGGCAGCAGAATCGAGTCGTTCGCATAAAACCGGCACCCCAGATCCTCCTCCAGCAGCGCGTAAACGGCATTGACCACCCCCCTGCCCGTGCCCCCCCACAGCACCACCCCGCCCCCCTCCACACTGATGCCATATCCATCGGTCCCAAGGGATGAATCCCTCCTCAGCACGATCGTCCCCGCCCCCTTCCTGCCCGGCTCAACCGGCAGGGTGGCCCCGGTGATCTCCCGGATCCACTGTTGAAGATCCGCAGCCGCCTTCTTCTCCTGGGGCGTTGCATCATCCGGGCAGCCGATTCCCCCCCGGCCCTGCCCTCCTTCACGATCCGCACCGGCCCGCCCTCAACCCCGGCAGGCCTCAGCGAATTCCGCCATTCAGCCCGGGCATCCACACGGAGCAACGCCGCAACCACCACAACACACAGAATAAACCTTGTTTTCATGTCCCTATTATCAAGTTCCAAACCCCTCACACCCTCAAATACTTGGCCACAGCCTGCGCCCGAGACTGCACATGCAGTTTCTCGTAAATATGTTCCACATGCGTGTGCACCGTGCTGTAACTGATCCCCATCACATCCGCCGTTTCCTTGTAGCTGCAACCCCGTGCCAGATGCTCCAGCACATCCCGCTCCCGGGGTGTGAGCTGCCGCTGTTCATCCGTCGTGGGATCCGCCCGCTTGAACGATTGCACCACCTTCCGCGCAATGTTGCTCGTCATCGGCGCCCCCCCGGCGAACACATCCTTCACCGCCGCCAGAAGCTCCGCAGCCCGCACCGGTTTCAACAGGTAGCCCGAGGCCCCGGCCTCAAGTGAGTCAAAAATCGTGTCGCTGTCCTGATGCACCGTCAGCATCAGAATGTGGGCCTTGGGCAGCAGGGCCGAAAGCCGCCGCACACACTGCACACCATCCATTCCCGGCAGGTTGATGTCCATCAACACCACCTCCGGCATGCGCCCCGGTATCTCCCGCAGAGCCTCCTCCGCGCTGCCAAACGCCCCCACACACCGGCACTCCGGTGCCCGCTGCAGGATGCCCAGAAGACTCGCCCGCAACGGCGCATCATCCTCCACCATCGCAACGGTTATCGCCTTCTGTTCATTAGCCAGCATCGCCGTGGACGCTACCCCAACACCGATCCCCCCCGCAATCGGCAATTTTGTGGACCCGACCCCACCCCCGGCACCATCACCGACCTTGCCCACAACCACCCCCTGCGCCAAGAAACAAAACCTCCCATTGGCATCCATCCGCATCCATTCGCGGTTCTCCCCCCTCCCCGGCACCGAAGGTGCGAGCCACAACAGCCTGACTTCCCCTCCGGGACTGGTCGCAGAAAAACCGCCTTCCCCAGCACCGAAGGTGCGAACCATCCCAGCCTGGGGTACAGCCCCAGGACATTCGGTATTGAACTTCATTGAGGGCTGAAAGCCCGGTTTCATGCCCTGGATCCATGGGAAAACGTTTAGATCGGGCCTTCAGCCCTCAGATTGTTCCTTTGGCGCGGCAAACCTTGGCCGCTGGCCAAGGTTCGTATCAGGCCGCGCCGTTGGCGCTCGGTTCAGGAAGGGCCAACGGCCCGGCTTGTTTGAGGGCCAACGGCCCGGCCTCATCTCAGCCTATGGCACCGCCATAGGAATTGGGCATCAATATGGTTGGAGGGCTGAAAGCCCGGTTTCATGGGGTGGGTGGAACCGTTGGATCGGGCCTTCAGCCCTCGGATTGGTTATTTGCGGGCCTTTTCCTGGGCCTTCGACCCAGGCTGGTATGGTCCGCACCGTTGGTGCTCAGGCCAGGCATCTCCGCGCACCACACTCGACACACAACCACTGCCGCTACCCCCCACAACAACCCCACGCCCCACACCCTCCTCAATTCTTAATTCATAATTTTTAATTCGAAACTACGCCCCCCTCCGCGCCTCCGCCTCTCCGCGCGAGACAGTTCCCGAAAGGCGGTCACAAGCGGTGGATTCCGAGAACATCGATCAATCTTGCAGGAAAAGGCTCGGCTGATTGTATGCCAACTTTCTTCCCAGACAACTTCGCGTAGTCCCAATTCCAACCGTCGTAGAAATGATCAGCCTCGACATCGAACACAGCGTAGATTCCATCAGCATCTGGATCACCAGGGTAGCCATTACGCGTTAACTCCTCAGAGGTAAAAATCCGTGGTCCACGCTTCTTGATCCGCCAAAGGCCAGGCCAAGACTTGCCTCCAGGTCCATGCAGAAAAAGATGCCTCGCTCCTGCGATGGCAGGCTCAAGACGAATTGAACCTCGCCGCGACCCCGCACGAAAATTGTAGAGCCCGGATCGTCCGATCCATTGAAAATGTGCTTCACCAGAGCACCATCCAACGAGCACGGCATGCTCGACAGGGGGAACCGTTCGCTCCCCTGCATTCGACTCCCGCTCAGGAATACCACTCCGCACTATGGATCCCCCGTCGACCTCATCTGTGTGGTAGACGTTGAAAAGATGGTAGCTACTCCTCTCCCGCGCTGAAGCACGGTTACAAACATGGTCGATAACTTCATCCAGGAATACCGACAGTTGCTGCAGTCCAATTCCCTCTCCATTGGACCCGGGCCTCACAGCAAAAGCACCCAACCCGGGTAATATCTCGTGAAATCCCTGAAACCGTGCGGGCGTTGCCAATCCTCCCGGATATAGAACGTAAGCGCCCTCGGAGCGGCGTATCGCGTCGCGGTAGGCATGCATCTTTAAAAGATCCACCCTCTTATAGTTCCCTCGCTTCTGCTGGGCCTTCTCTTCGCTTAGATCGTCATCAATCTCTCCAAATAGCTCAGTGACATTCTCAACACGGTACTTCGCATCGAAGTGAATATGGACAGCAATCTCCTGTTCCTCCGACTCGACAAGACTGAAGCCATCAGGCCAAAAGCTGAGGGTGAAGTCCGGTCTCATTCGCCGCGACCAAGACCCCGGTTGGGCCCGTGAAGCGCTTCGTTCGTGGGTTAGATTGTAGTGCAGCCGAACGCACAACTTTCGCCCATGCCGCAGACAACACCCTTCAAACCCGAGAGGCTCGTTGACTCTTAGCCTTAAGTTAAGACCTCCTTCAGTATGCTCGAACAGGGCACGTGCAGGAGGGGTTGCTAAATCGAATTTGTCCTGGAACAAGCGCAACAATTGGAAAAACAGCCAATACTCGTATAGAGTCGCCATGTCCCGCTTCCCAGCACCATATACCTCCTCCCCACCCTTCCAGACGAGCTGGGTCGCCAGGTCGAACTTCAACCATGCCAGCAGAATTTCACGGTAGCCACCCTTGCGCTGGAGCACCGGACTTCCCAACGGTAGGAGATTGGCTTTGCCTACTGTTATGAACATTTCTGCCCCGAGGGCAACATTCAACTGCTGTTCAAGATGCTTGATATTCCGGACGAGTCTCTGACGATCCTCGGTTGGCACCAATTTCAACGAGTCCAGGGTCCGCCTCAGGAAGTCACGAAAATACACAAGGACGTATTTAACAAACCGATTCTCCGGCGTGTCTAACGAGTCAACCTGTCTCTTGATCAAAATGCTTCTCGGCAATGATGGCTCGAGCACATCCATCGACCGCATCGTCTCAGCAACCGCCCCAATATGTGAGGCCGAAACATGCTTTCTTGCACATGAAATCTGCCTTGCAAGATCACGTCCACCTCCACGAAGCCTGGATATGGGCTGCTCATCCCATTGAGTTTCCAATTTACGATGCGGCATGCTCGTGACTCGCTGAACAGCAGCGGTGAAGGTTCTGGAAGTCAACTCGGCTGCAAGGAACTCCAGCTGACCCTGAAGGTTTGTTGGCGCGGTCTTGAACTTCGGAGCGACCCGCATCCTTGACGATGCACGCACATCAAACAACATCTCCCTGCATTCGCCTGCAATGAACTCCAACATTCCACGATAGTCCTTCCTATAGTTGATCTTTGTCGAAACCACCTCAACAGATCCCCGAGCGACTGTTCTCTGGGTTAACGAGTCTTCCAACGTAAGATACATGAGACCGGTTTCAACTCCCGTCTCCACTCGGCCAATTCGTGGCTGGATAGCATTTGGCCGCACTGTCTTGTTCGCCTGCACTCTAACAGCGTCGCAGGCTTGCGCCAACTCGAAGTCATAGCTGTGCCCCTCAAGAAGCTGCACTGTTTCCTCGCCGTGCTCCCTCGCATCTTCGCGGGATAAAACCCTTATGCTGTCGGCTTTCGTGTCAGCCTGAACAATCCGCAAGATTCCAATGGTCCTCCCCTCTGCACTTAAACAAGGAACCAGCGCCTCCCGTCCCAGCCCGAGCGCGTTCATGCTTCGGCAAAGCTTGTGAATCCGTTTGCTCTCAGACGTTCCAACATCCGGATCACTTTCTCGAAGCTCATAGGGTAGTAGGCCTCAGCCACCGCGTATGCTGGCTGTCCCTCAGATTTGACACTGAGTGGGTCAAGGCCATCGTCCTCCATCCGCATGGCTGATTGGACCCTCAATTGTAGGGCTCGTGAGTCTGTGTAACCGTCTTGCCCGTCCGCTTCCTCCCAGGTTCTTTTTTCGAAGCACAGCAAAGCAATGGCACAAAGGATCGGCTCCAAGAAGTTCCGAGACCCATGCAACTTTGGAAGGAGCTTTTGGAAAATCTGAGCATCCATCGCAAGCCTAAAGTCCCAGGAACTACTGCTCAGTTCCTTGTGGAAACCAACAAAAGTAGCTACTTCCTTGGCTACCCTGAAGCCGAATTCGGAGTTTGCAGCTTGAAGCGTGCTAAAAAACAACATCATTTCTGACTCCAGGCGTTTACGATCCGCTTCCATTAAGCGGCTCCGGGTCCTAGCCAAACCCATGAACTGCCCCACAAACTTGCATCCTGCCCCATCCAGTTTTGGAATATCGACAGGTGCTGGATTTTCCAGAAACAATTTGAGTTCTGAGCCAGACACACGAAATTCGAGCACGTTCGCGCGGTCTAAGACCTTGGGAGAAAACATATAAGTCGTCTCATCCACATTAACCGTCCCGATGATATACAGGTTCGGCGGCAAGCAAACCTCTCCAGGAACACCATCCCTCAGTCCGGGAGATCCATCCTTGTTCTTGTCTGCATGTAAGTGAATCGGCTCATCCGACTCGATTGCGGAGAGTAGGTCGGAGAAATACCGTTCAACGTGGGAGAGGTTCATCTCGTCCAAAATCAGAAAATATGGCCTACCCGGTTCAGCAGCAGCCCGTAGAATTAAATCCAGGGCTTTTGTTCTAACATATCGGGATTTATCCAGCCCATCCGGATATCCAAGAACATGCTCATTACTCGTCCAATCTGCGCCAACCGATATGACCTCGTAACAACGAACCCCTTGCGTGGTAGAGGGAGCTGCTATCATCGCGAAGGCTGCCGCCTTGAGGTGCGTCTCGAAGGAGTTGAGCTGCGTGGAATATTTTGTTGTTGCGCTGACAGCCTCGCGAATTGTGCGCGCGGGCGTACCTTCGTCGATGTGGTTCTTTGTGATGTAATCCACCCATTCTTGAATCAATGCACGTGGCAACACTACCTTCGTGGCTCGTTGCGGATCTGGGTCGTTCCACAACTCAACTGCCAGTCGATCAGCATCCAAAACCCCATAAGATATACGGCTTGCAGGGATTGCTGACCCCGGGGTAAAGGGGTCGCTAGCTGCACAGGTCGGTGAAATCCATCGAGCAAACGCCTGAGCAATCTTGGTTTTCCCTGATCCCGCCAATCCTGTAAATATGACAAAGCGTTTGGTCAGCAGCGCAGCAAGGTATCTTCTGATGAACTCTTGCTGGCACCGCAAATTAGCACTCGTAAGGTCCTTAAAACACGCTTCAACTATTTCTTCACTCACTTGGTATCTCCCGGTTTTTTACAGCAATTTCCCCGCATAGTTAGAACATTATTTTCCCACCATCTAAAGGTCGAAGAGGGCTCATCAATCAGGCATCCAACGCATTCAAGACAACCATCAGTTTTTGGTTCGCCAAAAACCACCGTCATTCCAAAAAGTTCAGCGGTATCCATAAATCTGGGGCGATTGGGTAGTAGCTCGCCCACTGACGCGACTAGAATGCTCGTTGGAACTACCTGTGTGTGCAGTTGTTTTGCCGTGGCAGGAACCCATGAAACCACCTCCGAAGCAACAGGGACCGATGTCCCGGCTTGAGCTGGCAAATACCCTTTTCCGTTTTGGCATGCGCGCCAGGATGGTCGAACTCTTCCCAGTTGCGCCAGGATAAAGATGAAGCGCCCAGGTTTCTGAGTGATCACACCTGGGGGTTGGGGAAGCAGCTGTGTTCGAGGGCCAGAGGCCCGAAATCATCGCATCCTCGGCCATAGTCCCGAGAACTGGGTGTTGGAATTGCCGGAGGGCCGTAAGCCCGCCATCATGGGATACATTCGTGAGAGTCGGTTCAGACCATGCCTTCAGCCCTCGGATTGGTCATTTGCGGGCCATTTCCTGGGCCTTCGACCCAGGCTGGGATGGTTCGCACCTTTGGTGCTGGGGGAGGGGCCAACCCTCCGGTTTGTCCAAGGGCCACAGGTCCGGTTGGTTCGAGGGCCAACGGCCCGGCACCATCATAGGGGTAGGGATGGCGAGTTAGCGCCACCCCTCCCTCCGAACCGGACTGGCGGATTTCCCGCATCCGGCTCTCCGGTTAGTGACTCCTCAGCGGAGATTGGATCGCTTGGGCACGGGCTGTGGCCAGCGAGAACAGCCCGTTCTCCACGAAGTAAGCGTTTGG
>CAIWMU010000174.1 GCA_903913865.1 uncultured Verrucomicrobia subdivision 3 bacterium | reverse complement strand
GTGGCATTTGGACGAACCGGGCGGTTGGACATCCCCGGGCCGAGCACCAACGCTACGGCATGATACCAGCCTGGGGTACCGCCCCAGGAAATGGGGCATTGAAACGATTCAAGGGCTGAAGGCCCGGTATCATCCTCCCGACAATCCGGAACGCGCCCGATGTGCGAATGGGTCGTCCGCCTACAGGCCAACGGCCTGACCTATATCAGCCCAGGCCAGCGGCCTGGGTTAACCGGAAAAAGAAACAGCATGCCCTGAAGGGGCAAACTACCTTGCCCCCGGGAGCTTCATCAAAGGCGATGTCCGATTCGGTAATGCGTGTGGATGGGAACGCTGCCTGGGACGCCCCTTCAGGGCTTCTTTATATTTTGGGACTATTTCCCAGGGCCCTGCCCTGAGCTTTCTCATTATGCGCCGTTGGCGCGGTGGGAAAAATACCAGCCCCCTGGCACAACCGGTCAACGCCCTCCCGCCTCCTCCTCCCCCCGAATTCCACGCTCGCATCCAGTCCCGGCCCCGCATAGGCTCTTGGGTATGCGCATTACTGGTGGCAAAGCGGCCAGGACCATCCTGAAGGTGCCGAAGGGGTTGGATGTGCGGCCCACTCCGGACCTGGTGAAACAGGCTGTTTTCAACAGCCTGGGAGTCCGTGTTGATGGGGCACGCGTGCTCGAACTGTTCGCGGGCACCGGCGCCCTCAGCCTTGAATGCCTGAGCAGGGGGGCCGTGTCAGCCGTCTGCGTCGAACTCTCAGAGCGCCATGCGGCCATCCTGCGCAAAAATGCCGCGTCGGCCGGATTCCCCGCCACCGCGCTGCAGGTGCGGACCCAGGACGTGTTCGCGGTTCTTCCTCAACTGGCTGCCGCGGGTCAAAAGTTCGATCTCGTCATGGCCGATCCCCCCTACGGGGAGAAGAATATCGGCCGCCGCTCCCAGTCTTTTGCACAGAAGGTTCTCGATGATCCCTCCCTGCCCGGCCTTCTCACCCCGGGCGGCCTGCTGGTGCTCGGCCACACCAAGCGGGACACGCTCACAATTCCCCCCATTTGGAAGGAGCGCAAACTCCTCAAGCACGGCGATACCTGCATGCGATTCATGGAGGTGACCACTCCCGCCGCCCCATCCACGGCACCGGCGGAACAGCCTGTGCCAACCCCCGGCTGACTCGACTCCCCATGCCACGCATCTGCGTTTATGCCGGATCCAGCCTTGGCGCCTCCCCCGAATACGCCAGGGCGGCCACGACCTTCGGAACAGCCTGCGCCCGGCGCGGCATCGGCATCGTTTACGGCGGGGGCCGCTTCGGAATGATGGGGGCCGTTGCGGATGCCGCCCTGGCGGCGGGCGGGGAGGTCATTGGAGTCATTCCACGGGTCATGGTTCAGGAGGGACGCGGCCATCTGCATGTGACCGAAATGATCGCGGTGGATACCATGCACGAGCGCAAACACCGCATGGCGCAGCTCTCCGATTCATTCGCCGCCCTGCCGGGAGGAATCGGGACGCTTGAGGAGGTGGCGGAGATGTTCACCTGGCTCCAGCTTGGCCTGCATCTCAAACCGGTCGGGTTGCTCAACACCGGCGGGTTCCACGAACCGCTGCTCAAGTTCCTCGATCACATGCTCAGGGAACAATTCATCACCCCGACCCACCACTCCATGCTGACTGTGGAGAGCGACCCGGAGACGCTGCTCGACCGCCTCGCCACCACCCGGCACACACTGATCCCGAAACCGGTCCGGCCGGATTCCGGCCCGGTCTGAAGGCATCAGGATCAGCGTCCCGACTTTTTCCCGGCGGATCCCGATGTGCCTTTCTTCCCCCCGGAATTCTCCGCGGCAACAAGAAACATCGAGTGGACTGGCGGCAGCTTCAGATGCACCCGGGTCACATCCCCCCCATGCACACGCGGATGCTCGAACTCACTCACGCTGATTGTTCCATCGTGTGGATTCCACTGCTCCGGATCCAACCGCCCACGCAGGCACACATGGAAATCGATCTCCTGATCCGAGGAGTTCCCAAAGAAATAGAGGGAGAGCCCATCCTTGACCTTGTGAATATAGGAGAGGTTCCCACCCTTGACCTCCCCTTCCTGCTCAATCATCACATCGCTGCACACAAGCGCCTCATCCAGCACCCCCCTTAGCAACTCCGCCTGTGGCGAAGGCAGGAACCACGCCCTGCCGCCCCTGGCATTGCTGTGGCAGATGGGCTCATCCCGCTGCAGCAGGTTCTTCCCATCCGCACCCCGGATCTCCCATTCTGAGATGGAGGCGCTGTCCGATGTGACTGCTTCCAGCAGCAGCCGGACCTTCGTCGTGGATACGGGGGTGAACGAATCCTCCCTGCGTAAACCCAGCCGGTCCCCTTTGGCCTGATCCTTCCAGCCTGAGCCGTCCCATGTCTGGATGTGGTAGCCCCTTACACGGTCGAAGGATTCACCCACCAAAGTCCCCCCCACTTTCTGTTCACGGTTGAATTCCACCTCCAGCCATTGCTCCCCCTTGCTGCCATCGGCGGCATTCCAGCGGGTCTCGGGATTTCCATCCATGCACATCGTGGGGTCGTGTCCGCCCCCAACCCAGGTGGAGGAGGCGGTGATGCGCGGGACAGCTTCCACCGCCAAAGCCTCCCGGCCGAACATGGCCGCCGCAAGTCGGCGCACCTCCCCATCCCTGCCAGCCTCGGCTGCGGTATCAGGAATGCGGGTGGTGGCAATCACCTGCCCGCCACGGTCGTAGAACTCCTTGATCTTCCGCAGGCTCGCAACACTGATGGTCCGGGATCCCGGCATGATAAACACCCGGTAACGCTCCCAGTTCGTGGTGTTGTTCAACAGGAGTTCAGCCCCATCCACCTTGCAACGCTCCTCAAGGATCTCAGGATGGACAAACGTAAAATCCCTTCGCACCGCAGTGGAAAGGACCTCGCCCACCTGCATGTAATCGGCCTCCGGAATATCCACACAACCCTGGTATGGATTACCCGGGCCAAACCAGGAACCGGCCTGGAGTGTCGCAATCGGATAAAGCACTCCTATCTCCGCCACATGCCTCCCACCCTGCAGCAGCCTCTGGAGCCGTCCAATATACCGGTTGTATGCAGGCAGTTCCGGCCCGTAATTCGCCGAGCCCGGCGTCAGGTCCGGCCGGAAGATGATCTTCTCCTGATCATACCAGACCGCATGCGGCACCATCGTGTTGATCCCCTTGGCGAACTGGTCCATCGCCTCCTTGTAGAGGTTGGTCACCGGCATCTTGTCGATGCCCCCGTAGCACTCGGTCATCACCTGCGCCCGGTCATAGTTGCACGCGGCGGAACTGACCACCTTGTAGGCCCTCGAGGCCCTGCCATACGCAAACACCTGGTCAATCCCCGGCATGCTCTGGTATTTGAACGATTTGATCAGGTCCCCCACCGTGCCGATCACCGGATTGGCCACCTCCTCCTGGTCGGCATGCCCCGTGAGGCTCATGCGATGCCCCGCACACCAATCACTGATGGTCTTCACAAATCCAGTGGCATAAAGCTCGGTCCGCATGCCGAAGAGTGCGTTGCGCGCCGATGCGGTGTCGGCACCAATATCGAACCACAGGGCCGGGTACAGCACCAGCGGATCGGTCCTAAAGCGCGCAATGAACTGTTCATTGAACCGGTCAGTCCAGGCCCGCCCGCCCTTGACGTGGTAGAAGGCCGGCTCGTCATAGAAGGCACCGTCAATGGTCGTTCCAAAATGCTCCGGCATGGCATCATGATACGCCTGATAGGTGAGCGAAATAAAAGCCTGCACCGCCTTCGGCTCCAGATAGTCCACCAGCCCGTCCCCGCCATCCCGCACACAGGTGAAGACCATTACCTTCCACGCCCCGGCAGGCACCTTCCAGCGCAGCGTCCCCTGTTCGATCGCCGGGGTGATGTTGATCCGCTTCTTTGTCGCCATCTCCATCGCCACAGCCCCCATCAACGTTCCCGCCGGCACCGGCTGGGTGAACTCCCGTGGGCCATCCACATCCGTCGCAAGCATGTCGAGCCGCTTGCTGAGCGCTTCGGGATGGCGCCTGGCCAGCAGCCCTCCGGCCGACCCGCTCGGGAACCAGTATTCGTCATAGAGGCACATCTTCATGCCGAGCCTTGCCGCCTCATCCACCGCCACCTTGTAGTGCTTCAGAAACTCCGGGCTCATGAAATCAACCCCCATGCCATTGCAGGGCAGAATCCCCATGCCGTGGTAACCCGCCTCCTTGCACGCCGCAACCGTCGCCCGGGTCTTTCCCTCATCCAGCTTCCCGTTCCAAAACCACAATGGCCGTGACTGGTAGGATTCGGGTGGCGTCTTGAAATCCTCCCGCATTTGAGCCACCCCGCCCCCATCCGCGCACCACGCACTCCCCGTGGGAATTCCCAAAACCATCCCCACACAGAGAACCAGCACCTGCGCCCGTTTCACGCCCCCCCAAAGGGAACGTCCCACCACCGCATTGATCTCATCTCTCATCATGATTCCTTTTCCTCTCACGCTTCAAACTTGACCGCCATGATCATGCCCGACCGGAGGTGAATTCACCAGCCCGGCTGGCATGTCGGATGTTGCCATCCAGAACGTTTATCGCAGAGCCTCCCTGATTTGCGGCAGCTGAGAAAGAGACACACACTCAATATTGTCGTCCATCGGGTAGCCCTTCTCGCCCGGATACACCACCCACAACCGCTCAAGTTTCAAATCCTGCATGGCAATCCTCATCGATTTGCTGATCGTCGGCGCATCTTGATATTTGATCTCGAATCCCCAGCGTTTGCCCTTCGCCAGCACCATCAAGTCCAGTTCAGCCCGGCTCTGGGTGGCCCAAAAGTAGGCGTTCCGTTCCCCGACCCATGACAGGATCTGCTCAATGACGAACCCCTCCCACGACGCGCCTAGTTTGGGATGCCCCTGCAACGCGGCCATATCCGGAATCCCCAGCAAGGCGTGCAACAACCCTGAATCCCGCACATATACCTTCGGCGACTTCACTACGCGCTTCCCCAGATTTTCAACCCACGGGGGCAACTGCCGCAGCACATACGCCCCGCATAACGCATCCAAATACCTCCGGGCAGCATGGTGACTCACCCCCAGGGAAGCCCCTATCTCCGATCCGTTCCAGATTCCACCGTGATAGTGCGCCAGCATCGTCCAGAACCGGTGCAACGTGGCGGCAGGCACCTGAATGCCGAGCATCGGAATGTCCCGCTGTAAAAACGTCCGAACGAAATCCTCCCGCCACTTCACACTCCCGGCCTCATCCTCTGCCAGGAATGACTTGGGGAACCCGCCCCTTGTCCACAACTCTGTTCGGCGTTCCGAC
The DNA here is from genome assembly GCA_903913865.1 of uncultured Verrucomicrobia subdivision 3 bacterium. Lineage (GTDB taxonomy): Bacteria > Verrucomicrobiota > Verrucomicrobiia > Limisphaerales > UBA8199 > UBA693. Next base: position 16,719 of record CAIWMU010000174.1, on the reverse strand, counting down.
CCCGTCTCGAACAGGGTGAAGCCGCTCATATCCACCAAATGCACTCGACCCGCCAGCGTCTCGGACGACTTTTTCATCAGGTCGGGCGATGCGCTCCCCAGAAGCAAGAACCGGCACGGCAGCGGTGTCCTATCCGCCAGGACTCGAAGCAGCGGCATCAAATCAGGCCGTTGCTGAATCTCGTCCAACACCACCAAACCCCGCGCCGCCTCCAACACCGTTTGCGGTTGTGCCAGCCGTGCCAGGTCGCGTGGACTTTCCAAATCGTAGTAGCTCCCCGCCTGCTTCTCTCCCAACAACCGGGCCAAGGTGGTCTTGCCGCACTGGCGCGGCCCCAAAATCAGAGTGACGGGACTGCACGCCAACCCCTCTTCGACTCTATCCACAAGCTCAGGACGACCAATCATAATTCTCATTGTAAATTGGACGCCCACCATCCAAAAAGCAAGAAAGTCCTCCGCACCATCGATTTTATTGACGATTCTCCAATGAAATATCCAACCACACTCCCCGTCGCTGCCACATCCCCCCTCCCGGTAGCGTTCATTGGCGTCCATTCGCGGTCGCGGCTTCCCTGCCCCTTTAACGCCCACCGCCCGCCACGTTGGCCCTAATTCAGAGCAACAATCGAGGGGTGTGTTGAAAGGATCCTTCCCGCCGCTTTCGGCAGCTTCTCACACGCGACCATCAACGGGCCGGCGTGCTTGAGTAGTGCGCGGGCACCTTTTTCGCTCATGCGGGTTACCCGGGGAACCTCCAACCTGCCGGTATGCGACGATAGGGCTTCACATAACCAGACCGGCATGCTGGTGATCTGGTAAAACCGTAATGTCTGGCTCGTCTTGGCCAACGCCAGGGCACCCGCTTCCGTGAACCGTGGCGGATGCCTGGCCCCCACCAACCCTGGATGCCTGGCCAACTCAGAGCACACCCTCTCCCCCCAGCAGGATGAACCAAAGTAGAGAGCCCCGGTGTGCGAAACCAGGGCGGCTGCGATTTTGTGACTTATGGACTTTAGCGCAATCTGATACAGGCTTAACGCCCCTCGATAGGCAGCAAGTCGTTCCGCTGCGGCCGGGGTCAGCCTGCCAAATGCGAGTGAGAGCATCTGCCCTTCATAGCTGGCAACGGCTTCCGCCGAGGCAACCGGTAGATCCTCAACCTCAAAGTACAGGCGTCCCGTTCTTTTCGCCAGCCATCTTGCCGCCTCCGGCTCAAGGGTTCGAAGTCTTCGAAGAGTTAGTCCTCTCCCATGTGTTGCAAAACATGCCGCAACCTCCGGGGGAAATTCCCTGATTTGATCAAAAAGGAGAGATGCCTTGGTTCGCCCGAGAAACTCGGCACAACTCAATGGTAATTCCTGCAGATTCCAGAAGCACAAACCCGCTTCGTGGGCCGAGAGCGCCTCCGCAACACCAGTGTCGATCTGAGTCAGCTTCTTGAAGTGTAGTGAATGCGGGTGTGTCGCCAGGATCCTAGCCGACTCGGCCGATAGGCGGGTGGTGTTCAGGTGGATGCTACCCGGGATCCGGGCAACCAGAAAGGCGGCAGCATCAGGTTCGATACCACGATAATCGTATTGGGACATCTGGTTTAGGTCGCAGCGGCTCAGAAACGCGACAGTCAGATCTATGTGTGGGCTATGCATGTTTCATCCAATATGCACCGCAAAACGCAAAGGCGAAAGGGGCGAGTTCCCTCCATCGACTACGGGCATGTCATGTTTACCATGACATGCGTCCCTTCTCACCGGGTGATACACTGCCCCACAATGAATACAAAAATCGTCTCAGCCAAAGTCCAGAACGGCACCCTCATCTCCCTCTATGACCGTGGTGGCAACCACGTCGCGACCTGCGGCGCAGCACTCCTCTCCGGTGGCGAAACCTACACAAGTGCCCATATCAACGGGGACGTCCTCTCCGCAGGCACCTCCCGTGGCTCCGTATGGACCTTCAAGCTCGAGGATGGACGATCCCCATCCATTCTGCACCGGCACTGAAGCCCCGGCTCCATCTCCTGTGGGCGGTGCCCCCAAACCCGTGGCGGCCAAGCCCCCCGCTTTCTATGTTTCTGGGCAACGTGAGGTGGAGTTTTTGTCGATCCCCCTATTGACACGATTCGACCTCCGAACCATATATAAGTTCGGAAAGCACTTTGGGGATCTGAACCGGGACACTGCCTGTTGCTTGATTCCCGGGACTGCCACAACAACTGAACAATAATCGCACCGTGTTAACACGAGCCTTCCATCCAGTCCGGTCCGGATGCCTCGTGCGCCCGCAAGCCGACGGGGCTGCCACGAATCCGCGCCCGCTCCCATGCGGACCGATCATCCTCAGCGAACCACCAGGGAAAAGCCAATGACTCCTACCCCACACTTCCCCCAAATTCAATGGGATATCCTGAAACTGATGGCCGAAAGCCCCGGCGCCTCCACCGAGACCATTCTCCATCAACTCGTCGCCCTGGGTAAGGCAAAACCCAGCCTGTACATTGATGCGATCGTCCAGAGTCTAAACCACCCTCCAAAAAAGCATAAGTTCTCAGTCAAAATAATTCCTTATCCGCCAGAACCAGACTTCTCGCAAGGATGGCCACCCCTGATGCAGAATGTGAATTCCTTGGGCCCCAACTTCGATCACTCCAAACGATGGGACTGTCACCGGGCCTAGTTCGCCAACAAGTAAAGCCTCCTCCTTGCTCCCATAAAGAATCCACAGTAACTACCTCTCCCACGATCGGCGAGCATTAGCTCATCCCTGTGCACGCGAAAATGGCAGCACACCCAGATTACCCACCCCCCTCCTTTAATTTAGGAGGTTCCTCAATCCTCTCCCTACAGACCAGGAAAGGTTTCAAGCTGTGATCTATAGGAGCGTTGTTAATAAGACTTCGGGTTCTCTAAATCTTGCATCCCAGAACCATAAGGACACGATGAAGGTCTGCAAAATACTACGCACCAGCACCAAACGGCCTAGACAGACAATGTGATTACAAACACTCAGAATGCCAAGGCGAAAGCATAGAGCCGCTGCTCGCGATCAGGAGTCACCGATTTACCGTGCAATCCCGTAAATGATAGCTTCACTGTTTTTGAAACGATCTAACTCTAAACCTTAAACACGCCTCGGGGGAAATCTCAGATCAAAGCTCGTATTCTCTTTACCAAGGCATCAACAATGTTGGCATCCCACATAACACGATCTAAACTCTTGTCCTTAAATATGCTACTTCTAATATTGTTATGTCTTGCACCCAGATCACCACCAACCAGGTTCCTGCGTACCTCATCGTTGCTCATCCAGACGGCGGATGCTGTTTGCTTATCAACGATTAACCACCGGAGGTAGCGTTCAAGATAGATAGGCTTTTTTACAAGGTATTCAGGCTGATACCCCCCACCATTCCCATGCCCGATACCGATCCGATTTCCACGATGATATTTGACTTCAATGAAGAGCATCAAAGGCAATGAGTTCCGTTGGTGATAGATGATAATATCGCCTACGTTCTTACCATGAACGACCAACCAGTCAGCTAAAGGGAGTGCTTTCTTAAGCTCAGAAACAACCCATTTACGGACATCCTCTTCGCTTCCGAACATCAGTGGTTTTAGTATCGCGGTTGGACTGGCTACCTGAGAAATCGTGGAACTTGGACTTGGTGGGTTGCTCGCAACGGAGGGTGTTGTCTGCTGCGCCTGCAGAATCAGAGCGTTGGTAATTTTGTGGGAATCTCTGCATTTAGCGCAAGACCCTCGTCCCCTCCTGATTGCGGCTGTGTTTTTGGCGCATACACCATTCACCTGTTGAGGGTTCGTTAGCCCAACCGCTTTGGCGAGACACTTGTCACACAAGGCGACCCCGCGAACCAAAGCCTGCTCAATTTTCTCAAGCGTCGTCATAATTCGGTCTATTACAATAGCTAAACAAACGCTATTTTCAGAGCGTTCTGGGCTCCTTTTGGCGAGACCAGCCAAATGTTAGATGTTACAGGAAAGAAGCTCTTCGTCATTCCCGGCGCCAAGTCCCAGTCCGCAGCAGAAAACACCGGATTGAGCGCTGCCTCCCTGACCCTTGCCTGCAATAGGTTCTCACCCCTGTCGAACTTCTTTTTTTGCAGGTAGTCAACAGCTTTTCGGTATCCAGGTGGAGCCCACTGAAACTCCCATTTTAAGTAATCCTTAAGTGCCTTTCGAACTTGAGCTGAAATCCACAAGGAATATGGCTGGTTACTCAATCGCTGCCACGAATCCGCGTTCGCCAAAGCCTCTTCCAATTGATCATCTGTGTTAAGACACTGCGCATAGACGTTGGAGTGATATGGCATATACGCCGATTTATTCAGGACAACATGTAGACGAAACCCGAGGCATTCGACTTTATGGTGGTATTGCTCGTGTAGAAAATAGGCGCAAATTGATGCTCGCACCAACTCACGCCACAACGGCCCCACTTGGAACGGTGGTGACATCTGCCCGCCAATAAAGCGAGCGATCTCCAAGGCTGTTCGCACAACACATTCCTTCTTTATAAAGATTCCGAAGTCTTGACCAAAGAAATGAATAGGCTGATACCATGCGCAGGTGTCCCAGCACATTTCAGACCTCTCCGTCCTACCGCGCTGTCCTTCATTTAGGTGCTGCAATAGTTTTTCAGCTTGGTCATCCGTAGGTTCCAAACGCAAAGTATCCCCACGCTCTCCCGATCGTGCGCGGGGAAACAGTCGATCCCAGTCTAGCCACTCCTTGTCTTCATTGCCACCCAGAGTCGGCCAAGGCGATCGGTGTGAGCTAGAGAGAATGCCACTCTCCTCTAGAAGTTCCACAGCCTTGCCGACCAGTGACGCCTGTGGAAATTGAGCTGGCTTGCCTTGGCGCCGAATAGATTGGAGGAAAACATCAGTCCCACCCTGAGTAACGACGACTCGATATTCCACAATATCACCAACCTGCAAAGGCAACTGGGCTAGGTCAAAGGCCTGAAATCCACGGCCGTATAAGCCCTGAGATCCGCAAATGCGTTGATAATTGTTCTTGCGTCCAGAGAAGCAGGTTGCTTTTGCATTAGGTCCGCAGTATATTGCCACCTCTCTACTCGCGTTGTTGAATTGGCTCCAGTCAGCTGTCGCAACTCCTAACTGCCCTGCTTTTAGATGGGATTTCGTGATTGTGAATGTTGGCATAATCGTCGTTTTCCTTTGTATTCTGGCTTAGGGGCGGCTCCGTTTAGTCGGGACTTGAGCGTTTTACAAAACTTTAGACTCACCAACTCCGTTCCAAAACGAAAGCCGCGATGGCAGGTTTGTCTTCTCGTTCATAGGGTTCCAAGATCCTACCGGATTCACAGGGCGTCAACAACAAACTTATTCACAAAACATATTTACAGCAGATTACCGCATTGGCGCACTTGACTTGGCACCGTGGCACGCCAACGCCCCGACGCCCGGCAACCATGCCAACACTGGCATCAAGGGACCAAAGGTGGTTTAATGGCTCCCGTTTTGCACGCCCTCGCGTTGTGTCGGACGGCATGACATTGGAGGTCGATGATGTCGCGGACATCCGGCAGTTTCCTGATCATCCTGCGGATTTGCGTCTCCACAGTGCTGGCTGAGATGCCAAGCAGGGCTCCGATCTCCTTCACCACCATGGACCGTCCAAGGCATTCGTAAATTTCCAATTGCCGGGGACTCAGGTCCGGGGGAGGACAGGGAACCGCCTCCGCGAACCCCAGCATGGCGACAATGTAATCGCCATCCCCCCGGATGGCCGTGGTTCTCAGATCCACCAGCAGTTCGTGCCCCTCCCCATCGACGTTGGCGATCCTTCCGGTCCAGCCACCCTGGAAGGTCGCCTCCAGCACATGCTGCTCGGTTCCCGCAGGGCACCGGGAGCTGAGCAATACCCGGGGAGACTTGCCGACCAGCGAAGATACCACCCACCCATAGAGCCGTTCAAACGCCGCATTTGCATGGATGAACCGGTTTTCCGGATTTGTCACGCATACCGCATCGTGCGCAGCCGCCGCAACGTCAACGGCGGCCTTGATCAGCCTGCGTTCCCGCCGCCCAACCCGACCCATCCCCGCTGATGCGTTAAGATTCATGCCCCCAGCCTAACACCCCACCTCGGACAAATACCGTCCCACCCCTTGGATTTTCATTCACAACCCACCGCGCCCTTTTTCCTCCAACACAGCGCGTTGCCAGGGCCCAAGCCGGAGGCAAAAATTAGGAATTTAAAATTAAGAACGACCGACCAAGAGTTTCGATTTGGCTTTGATTTCGATTTACGATTCCACCAGACGCTTGATAGGTTTTTGCCAGCCCATGAAGACTGAAAACCTCATACAGGCCAAGAGCTATGCCTTCGCAGTCAGGATCGTTCGTCTCTCACAGCATTTGGTGGCGGCGAAGAAGGAATATGTGCTCTCAAAGCAGATCTTGCGCTCTGGAACCGGAATAGGTGCCAACGTCGAGGAGGCCCTCGGAGGCCAATCGCGGGCCGACTTTCTCTCCAAACTCAGCATCGCCTACAAGGAAACACGCGAGACCACCTATTGGCTTCGGCTCTTGAAGGACACAGACTACCTCACCCAATCCGAGTTCAATAGCATCCACTCCGACGCCAAAGACCTCTGCCGCATCCTCGTCGCCATCCTAAAAACCACCAAGACCACCCCCTAATTCTTAATTTTTAATTGTTAATTTCTTCCCCCCCGTCTCCACCTCCAACACCACCACCTCCCCGGCACCGACCGTTACTGTCACATCCTTGCCACCCTTGATCGCACAAGGCATTCCGTTGCGCGCGTCCTTCACGGAACGTAGCCTGGATCCTCCCTGGTAGTGGACCGTGACGGTTGCCGCCTTTGTCGTGTCAATCGCAGCGGGTGTTCGCGGTGCTTTCGTGACTCCGCTGTTGTTGATCAGGGTCACATAGATGGCGTTGGGTTTAATGTTCACCAGGTATTGAACCGCACCCGTCACCTTCACAGGCAGGCAGGCCTCGACCTGCTCACCGATGATGGCAGCCAGAGGTTTCGTGTCAAAATCCGGTCCATAGACTATGACCCGACCTTTTCCACTGCGAATTTCCTGGCGTGAGCCATCCCCGGAACGGCGGGCATAGTCCGGGAACGCGGGCAGGTAGGCGCGATTCAGAATCAGCGTGCCACCCCTCTGGACGTAACTCGTGTAGCGCGAGACTTCATCCGCCGAAAACCGGATGTCCCCGGAGAGGATCAGGCACGGGTAGGAATCCAGCACCCGCTGCGGGGCATTCTGGAGGAGGATGTCGTACAGATCCCCAAACGGCCCATTCACCAGGGTGCCCGCTTCGTTCCTGCCCATCACTTCCCATCCGCCCGGCCAGAGGAGGTTGATGAGATCCCAGGTCATCGAATCCCCGCGATTGTAATCAAAATGCGCGAAGGCCTGCCGTTTTTCAAAGCCCGGATAGGCCCCATGCAGCCGGTCCAAAACGATCCCAAAGGGGGTGACAGGAACCCCAACATCCGGATGCGCCTGCGAAAAACGGCGGAGGCGCTGGCACACTTCGCCATAGGGACTCAGGCGGTAACGCCCCTTTTCATCCAGTTGGGTGAGGAAGGCGATCGCGCCACCCGCCTCGGCGGTGATCTGCCCGGCTCCCGCCATGTAGCACATGAAGAGGGACCGCTCAAACAGGCTCATGGAATGCCCGTGATCCGGACCGCTGTTCTCCCCCCAGATTTTCCCCTCGGAATAATCGGTGATGCTCGGCCCGTGCCACGCAGAAAAATCCATGAACCACGGCCGGCCATACTGGCGGGCGGCCCCGCGTGTGAGCGCAACGTGCCACTGGTAACTGTTGATGCTCTCGCCAATCTCGCTGCCAAGCTGGTCAAAGCCGAACTCCGCCGCATAGTGATGCCACGGGAAATGCCCGTTCATCGAGGACCACGGATGCCCCGCCCCCGCGATGTATTGGCGCTGCAGAAACGCCTCGATCACCGGCAGGCAGGCCTCCCGGTTCGTGGGCGGTGTCGGGTAACCGGCCTGGATCCGCCGCCCTGCCCCATCCGTCTGACCATTCAGATGCGTGAACGAGTAGCCCCACTCGGCAGCCATTGCCGGGCTGATCACCGTCTGCCATTCCCCAAGGTCATGCCCAACAATGGACTTCCTGACCTTGTCGGGATCGTATGATGTGCCGAGCGAGGATATCTGGATCTCGAACTGGAATCCATTCGTCCGGAAAGGGGGCGTCTTCCAGACCGGCGCATTGGCCAGATAACGGGACTCGCTCACGCGGGGAGGCGGGCTGCCTTTCGAGGCCTCTCCACCCACAGCTACGGTTGACGGCAGAAGCACTGCCGTGAGAAGCCCGATGCCCACACAGAAAGCAGTCAGCGGCCCCGACAGTTTACCGGCCATGATCGCGATTTTCATAGTTTCCTGACACCGGCTCGACTCACTTCGCTGAAGGCTCCCCGGTGGCTTCGTTGTTCGAGATGACGGCTTTGCCCCCGATCTCATTCCTGATTTCCACGGCTGCGACCCCGTTGTTCTCCGTGATGATGGCCGACTTCAGTCCTGCCTTCAGTGCGATCGCCGGTTCATCGGAGCCAAAGCTGCAACCCCTCACCTGCAACTTGCCACCATCCGCCTCAATCAACGAAACCCCAGGATTCTTCTTCCGGCCCTCGCTGCTGATGAAACAATCGGACAGCGACACAAAGCTGCGACTGTGCGAAAGAACACACTGGCGGTTTGGTCCCCAGAAGGCGCAGTTCACCAGCCGGACCGAACCCCTGCATGTATCCTCAATGAGCAGGGGCACGCGGATATCCCCGTGCATGCAGACAAACTGGCCTCCCGTGATGAGCAGGCCCATCGGCTGGATGGCAACCACCTTGACGCAGACCTGCGCCTCATCCGCCCCGATCCCGGTGAACTGGCCGTTCGCCGCCCCGTTGGTGGTGGCGATGAACCTGTAGCCAATGTTCACCGGGAAAACGAAGGTGTTGTTCACATACTCCCAGTCGGTCCTGCCAAAGACAAAGGCCTCAAGATTCTTCCACATGAACTCATGCACCGGTTTCCACTCTCCGCCCACTGCCGCAGCCGACCACCAATGGCAGTGGAACTGCACGTTTTCGATGCGCCCGATATCGGTGCAGAAATCCACAAAAATCCCCCTGCGCAAAACGCACCCCACCACGCTGCGGATCCGGTGGCGCACATTGTTTTCCGGCCCGATCCGGATCCCGTTGTAGCTGTTGATCAGGGTGATGTTCTCCACCGTGTTGTCGTGGCCCTGCAAATGAAACGTCCAGGAATATGGATGAATCTCCCCCGGCTTTTGCTCCGGATACCAGATCGTGATCCCGCGAACAGTCGCAGAGTGACCCAGTTCAAACAGGGCCGGGGCGCTCTCCTGATCGCGGCCTCCGGTGGCCAGAATCACCACCCCCAGCAACGGCTCGCTCCAGACCGGGGAACTGTTGCCCCCTTCGAGTGTCACCCCCGGCGGGATGCGCAGGCTGCCGGCAACGAGGTATCGACCCGGGGGGAGCAACACCCTGCCACCCAACTTGCCCGCCGCAGTGAGCGCCTTCGTGATGGCGGCGGTGTCGTCCACCTTGCCGTCCCCCTTGGCACCGAAGGCGCTGACCGGGAAGGTGCCAACCTCCTCCTGCCCGGCGGCAGGGAAACTGAACAGGCAGAATGCGAGCATTCCGGCGAGATGAATGAGTTTGGTCAGAGATGTCTTCATGGGTTTAACCTACAGCTTTGTTGAATTGAAATGGATTGATCCGGACACAGTTCCGGCCTTGGATCATCGAATGCCCCGCTCCGGAAGTTGGGCTTTCACTCCTTCATCCAGAGGCATCCGGTCGTTTCCGCCCCCCAACCCCTCGGCGGAGAGCATGGCTTCAAGCTGGTCCTCCAGTTTCTTGCGCCGGGCGGAGGATCCGGGATCGTTGGCGAGGTTCCTGAGTTCAGCCGGGTCCTTGCGAAGGTTGTAGAGTTCAGCCATGTGCCGGTCGGGTGAACCATCCCCGTGCGGATAGTGGATATACTTCCAATCGTCGGTACGGATGCCCCGCACGTTGGGGGTGTAAGGGAACTGCTTCTCGTAATTGTAGGAATATACCCAGGCCTTGCGCCACCCGGAATCCCCACCCTGTGCGAGCTTCTTCCATGAGCGCCCCTGGATGTTCGGGAGCGGGGAGGCGCCGCAGAGCTCCAGAATGCTCGGGGCCACATCCACCGTCAGCACCTGTTTCCTGACAACCTCACCCCCGGGAAGTCCCGCCCCCCGGGCGATCAGCGGAATCCTGATGCTCGGCTCATGCATGGTGCGCTTGTCCACCATCCCGTGCTCCCCCTCCAGCAAGCCGTTATCCCCCATGAACACAATCAGCGTCCGTTCAAATTGCCCTGTCTTTTTGAGGTGGGCCACAAGCCGCCCGACACTGTCATCCACACTGAGCACGGTGGACCAGTAGGCATGGACCATGTTCTCGAAATCCTTCACAGCCTCCGGGCGCCGGTCCGGGAACTGTTTGCGCCATTCGAAGAGCGGCCCATAGATCCCGTGCCAGGTGTCCAGACGCTGGAGAATCCAGTCCGGCTTGTCCCCAAGCGTGAGTGCTCCCGCAGGATATGGCACGCGCACCGTGTCGAAGGCATGCGCATACTTCTCCTCCGGAGTGTAGAAGGAGTGGGGCGCCTTGTGCCCGATGCACAGTGCCCATGGCTTTTCCGGCCCCCGCTTGCGGAGCCAGTCGAGCGCGTAATCCGTGACCACATGGGTGTAATAACCCTTCGGGGCCTCGTGCCCCGTCCCGTTGATGTTCCATTCCGTGTCAAAGTATTTCCCCTGCCCCCGGTGCGTGACGAACCAGTCAAACCCCGGGCGAGGGGCATCATTCGTCTCCCCCATGTGCCACTTGCCGATATAGGCGGTCTCGTAGCCGGTCCGCTGCAACCTCCCAGGCCAATGTTCCAGTGAGGAGGGCAGCTCGGTGAAATTATCACGGACACCATGCCGGTGGGCTGAGACGCCCGTGAGAATGCTCGCCCGGCTGGGTGAGCAAAGGGATGTGGTGCAGAAGGAGTTCGCAAAACGCACCCCGTCCCGCGCCAAGGCGTCGATATTTGGCGTTTTGACGTGTTTGGATCCGTAGCACCCCAGGGCATCCGGCCGGAGATCATCGCAAAGCACAAACAGGACATTCGGCTTCATCACCTCCCCGGCAGTCTTCGCGTTCCCAACCATGGGGAGGAGGGCGACCAGCGCGAAACAGATGAGCCATTCCGCCGGAAGGCCGCAACGGCCAGCCCCGGGAATGCGCATCCGCCCCGGATCAATATTTGACCACATAAGCGGGGCTGGACCGGTCATCATCCGTCGTGCACCAGAGGTTTAGTGGCCCCAGAGCGCGCCAGTATTTGATGAAGCGGGCACTGCCATCCAGCATCTGGTAGTCCGAGCCCCCGGAACGGGTTCCAGGTCCCCGCCCCTCATGGCGCCCCTGTTCAAGCTCCGTCTCCTCATTCCCCAGCATCAACGTCGGAAAATCCACGCTGCTTCCCGGCTCGCAAAGATCCATGTAAAAATGCATCGAGGCCGATTTCTTCTCCCCGAACAGGATGGTTTCGGATGGGCGCGGCGCAAAGGTCGGTTTGTAACACTGCTGCCCCAGGGCCGACATGTAGGCGACAAATTCGGCATCGGTCAGGTTTCTCTTGTAGTAATCATTCCAGGCGTTCATGAAATAGCTCCGTGGCGCGGCATCGGCAGGGAACTGGTTCGTGTAGGTGGGGTCGGATAACGGGGGCTGTGGGCCATCCCCCGGGCACCTCAGCACTGCGGGGTTCTTGTAGCCGCTCTGCATAAATGCGGGCCAGCGATGCCCCCCAAGCCGGGGGGGGAAAGCCCCTCCATGCTCATCGGCATAGATGGATGCAGCAAGCCCCAGCTGTTTGAGATTGCTGATACAGGAAATCCGCAGGGCCGCCGCCTTGGCCCGGGTCAGGCTCGGCAGCAGCATCGCCGCCAGAATCGCGATGATGGCGATCACCACCAGCAGTTCGATCAGGGTGAACCCGGCCACCGCCCTTGATCGAATATTCCGCCTGCCACCCCCGTCTATTGAGGCATGCCCAAAAAACAGCACATGATTGGAATTGTGATCCTCCTGCTGGTGGCCGGAGCGATCTATATGAACCGGGACAGGTTCATGCGTGACCCGATCCAGGTCACCCACCGACTGCACCGGTTCGGAGGCACCTTCAACGACGCCAGCGGCGTAGCCCCGTTGATGTTCGAAATGGAGCGCAAAGTCAGCCTCACATCGATCAAGGTGGTCATCGCCTCGGAAATCCTCACCAACAAATACGCCCACCCCCTCTGGCATCTGGTTGCCAATCCCCGATCCACCCCCACCAAGGGATTTCTCTACGGTATGGAGATGCCCGGCATGCGCCCGGCCATCCCAGGAGCCAAAGCCGAACAGCTCACATCCGGCCCCACCTACCGCCTCCTGCTTGAAGCCGGATCCCAAAAAGCCGTTTACGACTTTGATCTGCGATTCTCCCAGCCCTGAAAAAGGCGTCCGGGACTCGTTTGGTCGGTTCTGATTTTGCGCTGTCATAAAACTTACCTCGGCGATTGCACCTGCTTCAGGCTGAACGTCCGGGTATGAGCGGGTAGTGGACTCCCCCCATCCCAACGGTCTGCCGGATTCTCAATCCACATCCCCAGCCCGGTGGCACAGACAATGTAATCGCTGTGCTCTGAGTCCTGCGCGGCAAAAAGAACCGCTTCCGGATCTGTCGGGTTGTGCATCTGCTCGAAATCATGAGCGGTGCAGGCGGTCGCGTCAATCCTTCACCCTTCACTCTCCATCCCACACCGGCATCTTTTTATTCGGATCAACCCACTGATGAACCGGGGACACAATTATGGTTGACAATCCCCCAGCCGCTTCACAACACTCAATCCCATGAACGCTACCCGCCAGCTTGTCTGGGATCTGCCCACGAGGATCTTCCATTGGGCCCTCACCGCCTCGCTCGCCGCCTCAGCCTCAATCGCCTTGCTGACCCATGATCGGGACAGCTTGTTTCCTTACCATGCGATCCTCGGCCTCATTCTGGCCCTCCTCGTCGTTCTCCGTTTGGTCTGGGGGTTTATCGGAACCCGGCACGCCCGCTTTGGATCGTTCCTCTTCGGACCTGTGGCGCTTGGCACCTACCTCCGGGGTATCTTCACCAACACAGCCGCGCGGCATCCGGGTCACAATCCGGGCTCCGCTTATGCCATTCTGGCCATGCTCCTCCTGCTGGGGGGGATTACAATCACCGGAGTCCTCATGTCCACCGGCACCCGGGGATTGAAGGATGCGCACGAGGTGATGACCTATTCCCTGCTGGGTGTCGTGGCCGCCCATGTCCTCGGGGTCATCGCCCACACGATCCGCCACCGCGAGAACATCACCCTCGGCATGATCGATGGGAAGAAAGCCTGTGAACCCGCCGAAGCCATCGCCTCCGTTCGTCCCGCGTTCGCCCTCCTGCTGGTCGCCCTGGTCTCCCTTTGGTCGGTTGGGCTTTTCAAGAGCTATGACCCGGCAACCAGAAAAGCAACGATCCCGCTCCTGGGAACCAGCCTCAAGGTGGGGGATGCCGGGAAGCAGGGCTGGAACGGCGAACACCGGGAACGAAGACGCCACGACGATTAGCCACCGGGGTGGCCACCCCGCAAACCCACCCATCCGGGCGGCCAGCTTCCGGACCGCATGGCCCGCCCTGCCCATTGTACCCGGCCCTTTCTCTCGCCACCTGTCGATGGCCTCCATATCCTCCCTCCATGGATGACATTCAACAGGATGACAGGTTCCCCGCAGGCGCACCGGCCAGCCGGATAGACAGAAAGTCCCGGCACCCTTCTGTTCGGCCCACCCCCACCCAGCCTGCCCCACCGCATTGGTATGCATATTGAATGGATTTACCACCGGAACGTTCCCTCCCTGGGGGATGGCGAGCATGACTTCACATACACAAATCCGGATCAACTCCGGCAGTGGAATGTCCTGCCCGCCGGGCGGCGGACTTCCACCCTCCTCAGCCTCCTTGTGCTGGGTGGTGTGGGGAGGGAACAGGTCACCCAACTTTCCCGCACATACATGCGGGATCTGGCCGGGAAACAGGGGCACCCGGTAACCCTGGAATATGTAAGAGTCCTGCACGCCCCGGAGGAGCGCGTGGCAGGTTCCCCCGTGAGAAGAAAACTGGGCTTGCAGGGGGATGGCACCGGCACGCTTCATCCAATGCCCACCCGCACCCCGTTCCACGCCAGATCGGCGGCGGACCCCGATTACAATTGGTCCGGTCACTCAATGGTCGGCCGGGTGATGCTCGCCTACGGCACGGAGGTGGTGCCACATGATGGCACGGACGGCTTCGAACTGATGCCAGACCAGCGCATTCGACGCTGCGCAAACCTCTTCGACAAGGGCGTCCGCCTCACGGACCCTGTCCAATTCCTTGAGCGGTTGCGCTGGAAATCCAGATACACCCCAAGGGGGCGCTGCCGTCCACTTCTCACAAGGCTTGCAGCCGACCTGGGCACATGGTTCGGGTGGGATCGATCGCTGCTCCAGAGTCAGGAGCCTGTTGCGGCCTTTTGGAATGCCGCCCCCGCATCCAAACGATCCCCGATCGTCGTGGCTCTGGACATCTTGCGGCATCTTTTGGACGCCTCAAAACGCTTCGACATCCACAACACCTCCCCGCAGACCGGGGTCGTGATCATGGACAATCCGGACGGCTGGTGCCGCACCGCACTGCAACCGGACTTCTTCAACCTCCTCAACTCCTGGCTGCCGCGAATCCAGTTTTTCGTCGCCCTCTCAGCGAAGGGGCGCGCCCTTTTTCCACCCTCCGTGCTGGACAGGTGCCTCGACGTCCCGAAACGCGAATTGCAGGACAAGCCACCCCGGCTCAAACGGCTCCCTCGCGGAACGGTCCTGCTCCTGCAGGTCGATGGCGGGTTGCCAAACATCGCCCTGATGAAGCTCAGCCGCCACCACAAGGCGCAGGGCTCCAAGGTGGCCCTGGTGCGCGGCACCCTGCACCTGCCGGAGGCGGACACTGTCCTGGCCAGTTGCATCTTCAACTCAACCCCCTCGATGAATCGAGTGGAGAAACTCACCCGCCGCTACGGAACGCGCCTGCAAATCGGGGGCTCGGGGGTGGATGTTCAATTGCGGCTCCCACCCGACATCGAGGCACTCCAGCCGGACCTCACGCTCTATCCGGAACTCGGGGACAGGGCCATGGGCTTTCTCACCAGGGGCTGCCCCCTCCACTGCCCCTTTTGCATCGTTCCTGCCAAGGAGGGCCGCCCCCGCCAGGTCAGTGATCTGGAAAGCCTCCTGCAGGGCCGCAACAAGCTCATCCTCCTCGACGACAACATTTTGTCCCATCCTTCAGGGCTGGCTTTGCTCGAGGAAATGGCGCGCCGCGACATTGCCGTGAACTTCAACCAGACCCTCGACGTCCGCATGCTGACCCCTGAATCCGCCACACTGCTCCGCCGGATCCGCTGCTCCAACGTCTCTTTCAGCCGGCCCAATTATTACTTCAGCCTCAACGACACCCGGCACCTCGATCTCATCCGCGAACGCTACGCCCTGTTGAAACCAACCCGCTCCAACAACATCGAATTCGTCTGCATGTATGGCTTCAACACAAGCCTCGCCGAGGACGTCGAACGGTTCCGCTTCCTGAAGTCATTGCCCGGCGCCTACGTCTTCACCCAGCGTTACCAACCCGTCCATGGGGGACCTCCCCCCAAACTCGACCGCCTGTTCGATGACGATGCTCCCGCCCTCCTGGAGCAACTGGTGAAAATCGTTTTCACCCAGAACATGAAAAGCGTGGAAACCTACTACCGCTGGCTGGCAATCCAATACGCCGCACAGTGCGGACTCATCCACGATTCCCTTATCAAGACCCTCTTTCGCTACAACCGCCGCCTTGAGATGCCCCGCTTCATGTCCCGACTCAACGAACTCGCCCGGCAAGCCCCGTGCAAAGCACAGGGACTCGACCCCGCGCTGGATTTGCACTGATCCGCCCCCCCGCCGACCGCATCCTGCAGGGCATGTCACCTCCCATACGGCGCACTGAACTGGTAGCTGCCCGATCCCACATCGAACTCCGACCCATCCTCGACATTCTGAAAACTCCCCACGCCCCTGGCCTTCACCGCAGGACCGCCCCCCTCTTTGACATCTCCCACCTTTGCACCAGGCACCCGAACGGTTGCCGTTGTGTTCGGCGGCACCACCACGTGCAGTTTGAACGTGTTGCTTCGGCAAGCGTGCATAGTGGATGGGTTTTATTGGCTCATTCCGGTTTTAAAGTCATTTTGGGCGTGGTTTGTGGGTCTCCCGGCCTGCTGTTTCAATAGAGGGAGAGTTTGACCGGAGCCCAGGGGTGTGGAACCTCTTGCGGTTGAATGAGGCGGCGGGGATCCTTAACTGGAGTCCGGTTTGCTAGCTGGTTTTGGATAGGTCCAGGGCAGCCAGGCCTGTGGGAGGAGTTTCACCGCATCGGCGTTGCTGGTGATGGCCATCAGGTATTCGAAGGGATTGATCCCGTTGAGGCGGCAGGTTTGGATCAGGGACATGAAGAGATCCCCGGTTCTGGCTCCGT
>CAIWMU010000173.1 GCA_903913865.1 uncultured Verrucomicrobia subdivision 3 bacterium | reverse complement strand
CTTATAATAACAAGGCCAACGTAACCGGCGAAAGGGGGCGCGTAAAGAGAAATTCATGGAAATCGTCAGTTATAGTCCCTACAAAGCAAGAATCAAAATTCCAACCGTTGTCTATCAACCACTTACAGAAGTCATACCCCCCTGTCCAGGGGGTGGGGTGCGAAAGTCGGGCTAGTCGGCCCTCCATTGTTGGCCAGTGAATTTTGCCCGAACAAAATCCCCGCTCCGTTGTCGATGAATACGGCCGCTGCCAGCACAGGGAATCGTGCACCGGACGCCCCCAACCCCGTTCAGGGATCCCGGGCGCCGAAACTCCCAGCGAAAACTTGCGCCCACGGCGGCTACGGACAAAAATAGGCCACAGGCATGCGAAGAATCATGAACTTACGGGATGGAAGCGCGCCCGCCCAGGCGTGGGCGCGGTGGCTGCTCCTTTCCCTTTGCCTTCTGGCCCCGGGCCTCCTTCACGGGGTCGGCTTTGATGCCACCCTCGACAGGGACACTGTTCTCGTGGGTGAAGGTGCCACTCTGACCCTCAGTTTCGAAGGGGGCAGCCCCGATTCCATTCCCGCCCCGCAGGCCCAGCCCAATCTGGTGATCGCCAATGCGGGCAATTCCCGGAACATCAGCATCGTCAACGGTCAATACACCTCCACCATCAACCAGACCTTCCGCATCACCGCCAACAAACCCGGGGACTACAACTTCCCCCCGATGGAGGCCCGGATCGGTGGCCGTGTTTATACAAGCAAACCACTCAGGCTCAAGGTTTTGGCCACAGCGACGGCCGAGGGGGATCCCCAGGCCAACACGCTGGTCATCATGAAGGTCCTTCCGCCAAAACCACAGGCGTTTCTCGGGGAGGCGCTGGTCGTGGAGCTGCGGGTGTTCATCCGCGAGGGGGTGGCGAACGCCGAGAACATCCTTCAAACGTTTGATACCTTCGCAACCTCCCCGCTCAAGGGGGAAGGTTTCAGTGTGGTCAAGGTTGCCCACGCCGCCAGAAATCGTGCCCGCATGGGGAACGCCAATTTTCTGGTAGCCACGATAGCCACCTCGATTATCCCGGTCAAAACCGGCGAGATTTCGATCGGATCCATCAACGCCGATCTGGTGCTTCAGCTCCCCATGAACCAGCGCGGTCGCGACCCCTTTGTCGATCCCTTCGGCATGTTCCAGCGTTACCGCGAGCAGCGGGTCAGTGTTCAGGCAGATCCCCAGCCCATCACCATCCTCCCGATGCCCAAACAGAACACCCCCCCGGGTTTCTCCGGCTCCATCGGCACCTACACTCTCACCACCAGCGCCAACCCGACAAATGTCGCCGTCGGCGATCCCGTCACCCTCCGGATTGAGATCTCAGGCAAGGGCGGTCTGGATAACATTCCCGTCCCTGCCATTAACCAACAAAACTTCAAGTCCTACCCCCCCACGACGAAGACCGATTCCACCGATGCCCTCGGGCTGGAAGGTACAAAAGTGTTTGAGCAGGTCATCGTCCCGCAAAAGGCGGACATCCGGGAGGTCCCCTCCGTCTCCTTCAGCTACTTCGATTCCGAGCAGAAGTCATACCGGACTCTCACCGCCCCGGCCATTCCCCTCACTGTCCGGCCTTCCACGGTGTTCGCCGCCCCCTCCCTGAACCTGACCAACGCGTCCAATCCCAGGGGGGAACCCCCGCCCGTTAAGGACGTGCTTCACATCAAACCCCGGCCCGGCACCCTGAAGGTCCCCGCGGTAGCGCTCGTCACCGCCCCCTGGTTCGTCGCCATTCAAATCGCTCCGGTCGCCCTCTGGCTGGGTGCCCTGATCCTGCGCCGCCGGGCCCATGCCCTCGCCAACAACCCGCGCCTCCGCCGCCGGTTGCAGGTGGAAAAGTCTGTGACCCAGGGGCTTGCCCAGCTGCGCACGCTGGCTACCGGAAACGAATCGGATGCCTTCTTCGCCACCGTCTTCCGCCTGCTCCAGGAGCAGTTGGGGGAACGGCTTGATCTGCCCGCCGCAGCCATCACCGAGGCGGTCCTCGATGAAAAACTCGTCCCGGCCAGCGTCCCGAAGTCGGTCATCGACTCCCTGCACGAAATGTTTCACCTGTGCAACCTCGCCCGCTACGCCCCCATCAGGGACAGTCAGGAACTGGCCGCCTTGATTCCCCGGCTGGAAAGCACCCTGCGCGAACTTCAACAAACCAAACTGTGATGTCCCGCCATTGCCCCACATCCCTTTTCCTGCTCTGGTTCATTGCCTCAGCCCTCTGGGTTGGCACCGCCATGCCCGCCACCGCCACTCCTGCCGAGGATTTTGAGGCCGCCAACAAACTCTACGAACAAGGCAGTTACGAGGATGCCGCAAAACTGTTCGGAAACATCGCCACGAACGGTTTGACCTCTCCCGAACTCTGCTTCAACCGGGGCAACGCCTTCTTCAAAGCCGGACAGCTCGGCCGGGCCATCTCTGCCTACCGCGCCGCCGAACGACTTTCACCCCGGGATTCCGACATCCGCGCCAACCTCCGGTTCGCCCGCGAACAGGTCCGCGAACCAAAGTGGCAGCCAGGCCGCATCGCCAACACCATCGGAACCCTGACCCTCAATGAATGGGCCGTCCTCACGATGATTCCCGCCTGGGCCTTCTTCCTCCTGCTTGCCACGGGACAGTGGCGCCCCAACCTCGCCCCCTCCCTCCGGATCTACATCCTTTCATCCGCCATCCTCGCCATCTGCTTCGGCAGCGGACTCGCAGCAAACTGGAATCTCATCCACTCCACCAGAATCGTCTCCGCCACGGCAAATGATCTGGCCATCCGGCACGGGCCGCTTGAAGAGTCCCAAACCTCATTCACCGTTCAGGATGGCACCGAACTTCAGATCACCGATTCCAAGGGGGACTGGCTCGAGGTTCGCACCGATGACCGCCACTCGGGATGGGTTCGTAAAACCCAGGTCGCCCCGTGACGGCCCAGGCCCCGGGCTCATCGCCCGGAGCCTGCGGCACATCCCGCACATCAACCAACCTTCACGCTGATCTGCCTCGGCTTCACTTCATCCGCCTTCGGCAGCGTCACCGTCAGCATCCCGTCCGCATACTGCGCGTTCACCTTGTCCGCCGCCACCATCGTCGGCAGCGTCACAGACCGCTCAAACAGTCCATAGGAACGCTCCGTGTGATGGACAGACACCCCTTCGACGGGCTTCTCCATCTTCCGTTCACCTGAGATCGTCAGGGTCCCATCCTCCAGGGAAACCTGGATCTCCTCCCGCTTCATCCCGGGCAGTTCCACCTGAACCACCACAGAGTCCTTGTCCTCCTGGACATCCATCGCTGGAGCCCATGCCGGCAGCCCCATACCCGCAGACTGCCCTGCGGCAAGCGGAGTCCCGAACAACCGACCCAGCTCCTGCTCCAACTGATTCAACCGGCCAAACCCGGTCCAACCCGCCATTTCAGGCCTTCTCCATCCAACAATTGCTTTCATAGTCATTTTCCTTTCGTTTTGTAGCATCTCTGCTGAAACACATAATAGCTTCAGCCATGCCACAAAGGGCTAAAATCCATAACCCGTTGTTCACAAATTGAATATGAAAACTGCAACCCAAAGTCGCGCCACACAATAGAGCCATCTTGTCCCACTGGCGCATTCACACCAGCAAAACACGACTCAGCGAATAGCGCCTTTATGTCTCACTTAACCAATGAATATCCCCCCTACTGTGCCCATGATCTGTAATCCTCTGTCAGCGGCGGGGCGAATGTGGATGAAAACCGGCGGTATGAAAATCCGGTTGGGGTGAGGGTTGAAAAGCAAACGACCGGCAGTTTCTGCTGCCGGTTGTGCGACCGAGCTGAAGGAGGTGAGTCAGGTTTGGATTTGGTCTTTCATGCGATAGCTGGTGCCTTCGACGACGACCGTCTCTGCGTGATGGAGGAGGCGATCCAGGACTGCGGAGGCCAGCGTGGCG
>CAIWMU010000172.1 GCA_903913865.1 uncultured Verrucomicrobia subdivision 3 bacterium | reverse complement strand
GTGGATGGGCGTGGATGGGCGTGGATGGGCGTGGATGGGCGTGGATGGGCGTGGACCAATTTCCCCATCCGGAAACGCCTAAGGTCGGGCCATCGTCGTTTGCCCTCCGGGAATCCTGAAGGTCGTGCCTTGCCCCATCCCCCTCCGGGAATCCCAACGGGATTCTGCCACAAAGCCCGGGGTTGCGCCGCCGCGGCGCTACCCCGGGTCCCTTCCCAACATATAAACAACCCCAAAGGGGTTGTGCCGGGGAACAATGCGGGGAGGTTGTCAGCGCGTGGCCGGATCCGGCAAAATGGGCAACGGGATCATGGATTTACAATATCGCAACCGGCCCTGTGCGGGGTAATCAAGACATTCGTTCCTTCGGCACAACCACGTTGTGGTTGTTGCAAACATCCCGCGCGCACCCGGGGTAACGCCGGGCTTTGGGGCACAACGCGTTGGCGTTGGGGGGATTCAACCGCCAATAGACGCGAATATCTGAAGGGTCATCTCTGCATGTCCCCTTCCCATTTGTGTTCATTCGCGGTTCACCCCCGCCGGGTTGGGCCGAAAAATCAGCTGTGGCCACTGGCCTTGAACTGGGGATGCTTCTGGAGGGCATCCAAGGCGGGGGCGGAGAGGGGGGCCTGGCGATAGACGGGTTCGCTGAGCGGTTCGGCGCTGCCGGAGCGTTTGACCCTCTCCAGCCAACGCAATCCGAGGGGTTCCTGGATCAGGGACAGGGTGTTGGCTGCGATGGTTGTCTCCTCCTTTTCACCCGTCGCGTGGCCCACTCCGACGTAGAATCCGGCGAGCATCAGGGTGACCCGCAGGATGGTGCTGCGTGAGTAGGTGGGGAGGGCACAGTCCCGATCGGGACTGAGAAGGCTGTAAAGCTGGGTGAAGAGCGGAAGGGTCCACATGGCCGGGTTTTTCGCCGGGGAGAAGGCGTCGAACATGATGGCATGCGGTTTTGCAAAAACGGTGGCCTCAGGGGAATGAATGAGCGAAGGGAAATCGGCCAGGTGCAATTCCCAGTCCACGGTGAGTGCCCCTGTGTTGAAGTGGACCTTGCGGGAGCGCAAGAGTTCCCGGGCCGGGTCCTCGTAGCCTTCGACGTAGCCCAGTTCGGCTGCGTGCTCGAGAGCGAATGCCAGAGGCTCGGGAGTGTGGTCGAAGCTCAGGATGCGGAGATGGCCGGGGATTTCCCGCAGGCCGCGCAGGACGGTGATGACGTTCGCCGCAGCACCGAGACCGACATCCCAGACGACGAATTCCCCCTGATGCCCCTGAAATCGTTCCGCGAGCCGCAGCTGTCTCAGGTAGAGGGACTCGGCCTCGACCATCGGGCCGACGACCGGGTGGAAGGTCTCATGGTGGGCCAGTGAATGAACACTGTGCGAACCATTGGCGAGCTTGACGATGCGATAGGCGGAATCTGGCACTGGGGTATAAATGAAAAGGGCCGGGCTTGACGCCCGGCCCGGTGATTGTAAACCGGTCGATCAGCCCAGCTTGGGTTCACTGCCGTCCAGCATCTTGACCTTGTTGTGGGCGAAGTATTCCTTCGTGAGATCCTTCACAACCTTGTCGCGTTGATCATAGAGCCGGCGGAGCTTCCGGGGCTTGTGGTTGGCCAGTGCGTAGTGGGTGAACAGGGGCATGGCGATGGTGGTGTCCGTGTAGCAGACAACCGCATCGGGCAGCTTGGTGGGATCCACCTTGCCCCAGCTGACGGCTTCGCTCGGGGTTGCGCCGGAGAGACCGCCGGTGTCGGGCCGGGCATCGGTGACCTGGATGAAGAAATCCTGACCGTATTCCTTGATGCGGAGAACCTCCTGAATCTGGGGCTCGGTCTGGAGCATGAAGTTCTTCGGGCTGCCGCCACCCCAGAGAACCACGGCACTGCGGCCACCGCCACGCTTGGCAGCGAGGACGAAGGCTGTGGTTTCATTCACATCGATCGAGGGGTTCATGCGCAGCTTGCTGCCGCGCAGTTCCACACCGGCGACATTCATGCCGATGGTGGAGTCGCCCGCGGAGGATGTGTAGCAGGGGACGCCGGCGCGGTAGGCGGCGGCGAGGACTGATACATCCTTGAGCTTGTTCTTGCGTTCCCACTCGGCGCAATATTTGCCCAGCATATAGTGCAGCTCGGCGGTGCCCATTTCCTTCTGGAACTCGGGCTGGATGAGGATTTCGCGGAGCAGGTCGTCGGTGGCCATCAGGCCGTCCGAGTAGGGGATCACGACGTCATAAATCCGGACGAGGTCGTTGTCGCGCAGGTCCGTATCATCGAACTTGAAGCTTCCCGCGTGAACGGGGTAGTTCAGTGCGAAGTGCATGTCATGATACAGATTCGCGCCGGTGGAGACGATCCAATCGACGAACCCGGCCTTGATAAGCGGGATGATGCTCGAGCAGCCAAGCCCGGCGGGAGTCAGGGCGCCGGAGATGCTCATGCCGATGGTCACATCCGGTTCCAGAATGCGGTTTGAGAAGAGCTGGCATGCCTCCTTCAACCGGGCGGAGTTGTAAGCCAGGAAAACTTCATCAATCAGGTAGCTGAGCTTTTCCTTGCCGGTGATGTTCTTGGGCATGATGCGCTTGCCCGCCATGTATTTTTTCTTGTGGGGACATTGCTTCTCCTTCATCCATTCCGGCATCTCGGAGAGGTCCTCACGCCTGCGCACGTTCGTTCGTTCAGTTCTTGCCATAAAATCAATTCTTCGTTTCCCGTTCCAACCACAATACAAATGTATGGGCGCTTGCCAATCCTGAAATCATGCATCCAGGGACTTTTGGCGCGGGTTGACCCCGGTCCGCCCCATCCTAAACGGCAATCCCCTCGAGCAGGAGTGCGATTTTTTCCGGGATATTACCCTCCCGGACGAGCGATTCCCCGACGAGGATGGCCCGGGCACCACACCGGGTCAGGCGCTCGACATCCTGATGGTAAAAGATGCCGCTTTCGGCCACGAGAAGCTTTTCCGCGAGTTGGTGGCTGCCCATCCTGGCGGCCAGTCTCTCGGTGGTGGCGAGATCGACGCTGAAGGTCTTGAGATCCCGGTTGTTGACTCCGATGAGTGTCGCCCCCATGGCCAGCGTGCGGTCCAGCTCCTGCCCGTCGTGCACCTCCACCAGCGCGGCCAATCCGGCACCGGTTGCCAGGGCATGAAATTCGCTGAGTTGTGAATCGGTCAGAATGGCGGCGATCAACAGGATGGCATCGGCCCCATGCTCCACCGCCTCCAGGATCTGGCGGGCATCGATGATGAAGTCCTTCCGAAGCAGAGGCAGTTTGACCGCAGCCCGGATGTTTGAGAGGTTCGCGAGGGAGCCCTGGAAGAACTGCTCGTCCGTCAAAACAGAGAGGCAGGCGGCGCCACCCCGCTCGTAATCGCGGGCGATGCGAACAGGATCAAAATCGTGGCAGATGATCCCCTTCGATGGGGAGGCCTTTTTGACCTCGGCGATCAAAGCCATCGCCCCCCTGGGCGGCTGGCGCAGCGCGCCCATGAAATCGCGAACACCGCCCCGGGCGAGGACTGCGGCGCGGAGATCCTCAACGGTGGGAATGCGGGACGGGAGCAGGGCCACTTCGAGCCGTTTCCGGGCCACGATGGTATCGAGGATGTTGGGTGAGGCCATGAACCGGGTGGGGATGATCAATCCTCGTCGTCCTTGACTCCCTGCATCCGTTTGGTCGGTCCGCCTGCCCGGAGCCAGCCGTTGACATAGGGGTCGAGGGCACCGTCCATGACGGCCTGGACATTGCTGGTTTCCACCCCCGTGCGCAGGTCCTTCACCATGCGGTAGGGTTGGAAAACATAGCTGCGGATCTGGTTGCCCCAGGAGATGCTGCCCTTCTCACCGTAAAACCGTTCCATGTCCGCCTTTTGCTCATCCACGCGCTGGGCGTAGAGTTTGGAGATGAGCATTTTCATGGCGGTGGCCCGGTTCTGGTGCTGGGAGCGCTGGTTCTGGGACGCTGCGACAAGGCCCGTGGGGATATGGGTGATGCGGACGGCGGTCTCCACCTTGTTGACGTTCTGGCCGCCTTTGCCGCCGGACCGGTAGGTGTCCACCCTCAATTCGGTGACTGGAATCACGATATCCGAGGAGGTTTCCTCAATTTCCGCGATGGCATCCACGCTGGAAAAGCTGGTATGACGCCGCTTGTTCGAATCGAAGGGGGAGATGCGGACGAGGCGGTGAACACCACGCTCAGCCTTGCAGAAGCCGTAGGCGTTCTCGCCGGTGATGAGGAGGGTGGCGCTTTTGATGCCCGCAGTTTCACCCACCAGCACATCCTCGACATCCACCTTCCATCCCCGGCTCTCGCCCCACCGTTGATACATGCGCATCAACATGTTCGCCCAGTCGCACGATTCCGTGCCACCGGCACCGGCGTTGATGCTCATGATGCAGTTACTCCTGTCGTGAGGTCCGCTGAGGAACACCCTGAGTTCGAGGCCCTCCAGACGTTGGAAATATTGTAACAGATCCCGTTCGAGTTCCGTCTGCAGGCTCTCCTGAGCGGATTCAGGTTCCGACTCCCCGAGTTCAACCATGTCCCGGAAATCGTCCAGTTCCTTTTCAGCCCGGACGAGGGGATCGATCCTGTTCCGCAGGGTGTTGCTCTCGTCGATGAGACGCTGAGCCTGTTCGCGATTGTTCCAGAAGGTTTCGGCCGACATCAGGGCTGTGATCTCAGTCTGGCGGCGCTGGGCGGTCGCGACGTCAAAGAAACCTCCGCAAATGGGTCAGTTTGTCGGCGGCGGTCAGGATCTGGGCTCGGATTGTGTCGAACATCGTCGAAATGTAGAAGCCCCGGAGGGCTGGCGCAAGTTTTCAGCAGAAACCCGGGGCCCTCCCGGTGTTGCGGTTCCCACGCGTGCCCTGCCGGGCGGCATCGCTCAAGGCGGAGGAGTCGCCGTGCAAATAAGATACGGTGCATGAACCAATCCTATCCGCCCACCCTTTTTGCGGCCATCATCCCCCGGCTTTTCGGTCATGACCACCCTCGCCAATAAAACGCCCGGCTTGCGATTCCTCACAAGCCGGGCGATTCCCACAAAGGATGATTTTGCCGGGGTCAGAGCTTCCAGATCATGTCGGCCACCGTGCGGTTGGCCGGGATGAACGGGAGCACGTGCTCCGTGTAGGGCACGATGATATCCAGCACATACGGCTCATCGGCATCCAGCATCCGTTGGATGGCGGCCCGCAGGTCACTGCGATACATCACCCGCTCCGACTTCACGTTGAAGCTCCGGCAGACGGCAACGTAATCGGGATAAATCTGCGCCCGGTTATCGGGATCCCCGAGGTAGGTGTTGCCACGGTTGCCCTTGTAAAACCGGTCCTCCCACTGCATCACCATTCCCAGGTGCTGATTGTTCAGGATGATCACCTTGGCGTTGATCTTCTCAATGTGCGCCGTGGCCAGTTCCTGCACATTCATCAGGAAGGAGCCATCGCCATCGATATCCACCACCTGCCGGTTGGGGCAGGCCACCTTGGCACCGAGCGCTGCGGGATAGCCGTAGCCCATGGCACCCAGCCCGGCGCTGGTCAGGAACTGGCGCGGATGCGAGAACTTGTAAAACTGGCCCGACCACATCTGGTGCTGGCCCACACCGGTCGTGATGATCGCCTCCCCCTTGGTCAATTCGTAGAGGGCCTCAATCGCCATCTGGGGCAGGATCACCTCGGCCTCCCGGCCGTTTAAATGATCCTTCATGTGCTGCGATTTCATCACCTCCTCCGTCACGATGTAGCCGAACGGGGCCTTCGCCTTCCACGCGGCAACCTGCTGGTGCCATTTGCTGAATTTCTTCGTGAGGGGACGTGCCTTCAACAGGGTCAAAAGGCGGCCCAGGGCGTATTTGACATCCGAAATGATGGGCAGATGCGCCGGCTTGTTCTTGTTAATTTCCGAGGCGTCGATATCCACATGCACGATCGTGCCGGTCTCGCAGAACTGGTCCACCTTGCCCGTCACCCGGTCATCAAACCGCACACCCATCGCCAGGAGCAGGTCCGCTCCCGGGGCAATCAGCTTCATCGGCTCGGTCACCGCATGGCGCTGTTCGTATTCACCATTCACCGCCCAGTTCGCATAGGCGGCACCGTGCATGCCCAGCCAGCGCAACGAAAGGGGATCATTCTCCGGAAAAGCGCCACACCCCATCAGGGTGGTGGTGACCGGAATCCCGGTGACTTCGACAAACTTCCGCAACTCGGCGCTGGCCTCGCCGCTGATGATGCCGCCGCCCACATAAAGGACCGGTCGCTCCGATTTCCCGAGGAGATCAAGGATCTGGTTCAGTTCGGCATCCGTCGCCTCCTTCCAGGGATTGTAGCCACGGATGTGCACTTCCTCGGGAAATTCAGGCTGCCAGCGGGCCTGCTGCACGTTCTTCGGGATGTCCACCAGCACAGGGCCGGGCCGGCCGGTCTGCGCAATGTGGAAGGCCTCCTTCACGATGCGGGGGATCTCCTTGATGTCGGTGATCAGGTAGCTGTGCTTCACCACCGGCAGCGTCATGCCGTAAATATCGGTTTCCTGGAAGCCGCCCTTGCCGATCATCGACTGCACCACCTGTCCCGTGATGGCGACGAGGGGGACGGAATCCATGTAGGCATCCGCAATGCCCGTCACCAGGTTTGTCGCGCCCGGGCCGCTTGTGGCCATGCAGACCCCCGCCCGGCCTGTTGCGCGGGCGTAGCCCCCGGCAGCGAACACGCCACCCTGCTCATGGCGGGGCAGCACCGTGCGGATTTTGGACCGCGTCAGCGCCTGGTGGATCTCCATGCTCGCGCCGCCGGGATAGGCAAAAATGGCATCCACCCCTTCACGCTCGAGGCAGGCCACCAGGATCTCACTGCCAGTCATCACAGGCACCGTTTGCGCCTTCGGACCGGCCTTCTTCTTCTTGCTCAATTTCGTCATGTTTATTCTCTCTGGGTTGTCAGGTTGGCGCGGTCGTGGATGCACAAAAAAACCCACGACCGTTGCCAGCCGTGGGTTATTGTCGAAATCCGTCTCAACCTCGACAAGAGCCACCAGCGGCGTCGTTTGTTACTACGACGACCAGCAGGGCTACTTGTCCATTAATTACCAGCATTGCCCGAAATTTAAGGCCCCCCCATTGTCAGGTCAAGCGGTTTGTCGGCCCCGCAAAACGCCGCGATACGGCCCAAACCGGCAGGGGCACGGAATACCGGTTGGCTTCGAGGGACGAAGGGCCTCCCGCCCCTGTCCGCCATCCGCGGTAATCTGCGAAATCTGCGGATGATATCGCGCCTTGGAATTCTGTTGGCATGACCCTCTTTTTTGCGTGACAAACCAGCAGGTAGGGTGTCTGTTTAAGTCATGGTGACGCTTTCACAGGTTGCCGGGTGGAACATGAAATCGTGAAGGGCACAATGAAATCGTTCACAGTTCCGAAGATATTGCCGCTTGAATATCCGCCCCCAATCCCTGCTCCGCACACCCGAACCGGGACCTCAGTTAACCGCCTTGTCCGGATGGTGGCCAACACGGTCGTGGGTCCACAACAGCGGATGGAAGGAGCGGGACCTGATCTTGGGCCGCAAGAGCGACGCCGGGAAGCTGGC
>CAIWMU010000171.1 GCA_903913865.1 uncultured Verrucomicrobia subdivision 3 bacterium | reverse complement strand
GTCAGGGTGCCGATCGCCGCTGTGATCGGATAGGTGCCAACCGTGCTCGATGCTGTTGCCGTGGTGGTCAGGGAGGGGGCGCCGCCCAGAATGGTTTCATTGTCACTGTTCAACCAGCCACTGTAGCTGGCGGTGAACACCGGGTTCGTCCAACCGTAGGTTCGGCTACTGTTGTTGGCCGCCACGGTCACAACCGCCTGCTCCACCGTCAACACTCCGTTCGTGAATGAGAAACTGTAGTTCACAGAGGACAGGGTTCCCAGGGCTGCTGTGATGGTATAAGGCCCCACAGGACTGGTCACATCGGCCTCTGTCGTCAGGGAAGCGGCACCGGTTACCGGAGAGGGTGTCAGCGGAGTCTTGCCACTGCCACGATTACCCAGGGATCTGAGTCCCTCGTTGTTCACAAATCCGCTGAGGCTCGCTGTCAGCACCGGGTTGGTGTGCCCATACACCCGGCTCTTGTAGTCCGCTATCACCAGCAGCGGGGCCTTGGTCACCGTCAGCAGCGCCCTATTGGTGGTCACAGTGTAGTTGCCCAGCCTGCTGTCCGGGTCGCTGAGCGATGGAACGATGTCATAGGTTCCCACAGGACTGAATGAGTTTGCCCCGGATGTGTAGAGGCCTGTGATGTTGTCGTTATTCAACACCCCAACCACCGTTCCCGTGAAGACAGGATTGGTCCCGCCATACACACGGTTGGTCGCATCAGCCGTGATGCTCATGGCCGCCTTGTCCACGGTCAGTGTGCCATTCGTGAAGCTGAAGCCATAATTCGTAGCTGTGAGTGTGCCAATCGCAGCTGAGATCGCGTAACCGCCAACCGCGCTGTTCGTGCCCGCTGCCGTGGTAAGGGATGGCGTGCCCGACAGAACCGCCTCATTGTCACCGTTCAACCAGCCGGTGTAACTGGCTGTGAACACCGGGTTCGTGGAACCGTAGGCACGGCTCTTGTTGTCGGCTGCCACAGTCACAACCGCCTGCTCAATCGTCAGCACGCCGTTTGTGAACGAGAAGCTGTAGTTGGAGGACTCAAGCGAGCCCAGGGCCGCCGTGATGGTGTAGGCACCCACGGAACTGGCCGCATCCGCAGTGGTCGTCAGCAAGGGTGTTCCGGTGAACGGCAGTGGGTTCACTCCAAACTTCACCTTGGTTCCACCACCCTTTGAGAGTGAATCCGGAGCGCGGTTGCTCAGGATCCCGCTGTAACTGGCTGTGAACAGGGGATTCGTCTGCCCGTAAACCTTGCTCTTGTAATCCGCAATCACCAGCATCGTGGCCTTTGCAATCACCAGTGTGTTTGTCGCACTGCCAACATAGTTGCTGTGGTTGATGGTTCCCACCACCGTGTAACTGCCCACATCAATCGGCAGGGGGGCACCTCCATTGTAGGTCACCCCCACCGGCAGGTTGGCCGGGGTTGTGGAGGTGGTGACCGGGAGCGGACCATTTGTGTAGGTCTGCGCAAGACTGCCGATGGTTACGATCGCCGAAGCCTTGTTGATCACCAGCGTGTTGGTCGCACTGCCATAGTAGTTGGCATCGCTGATCGTGCCCACCACGGTGTAGCTCCCGGCGTTGGTCGGGGCAATCGCGCTTCCGTCATAGGTGAAGTTCACCGTCATGCCGGCGGGGGTGGTCGTGGCGGTCGCATTCAGACCGCTGCCAGTGTAAGTCTGGGCAAGGCTGCCCAAGGAAACCGTGGCGGGGGCCTTGTCCACCGTCTGGGTCAACGGGCTGCTGATGCTGCCGGCGTAACCGTTATCCCCACCGTAGCTTGCCGTCAGGGCGTGGATGCCCACGACCAGACTGTTCGTGGTGAAGATCGCCACACCCTCACTGAGAATGCCGGTGCCCAAGGTGTTGGTGCCATCCTTGAAGGTCACGGTGCCGGTGGCCGCGCTGGGCGAGACTGTGGATGTCAAGGTGACGCTGCCGCCGTAGGTCGAGGGATTCACGCCGGACGCCAAAACCGTGGTGGTGGGTAGAACAGCGGTCAAGGTCACGTTCGTGCCGGTGTAATTGATGCGGAATAACTGGGTGCTCACCAAAAAGGAACTGCCCTCTGTCAGGACGTTGCCCAGCGGATCCTTGAAGGTCCCGGTGACCCCACCCGTGGTGCTGACAATGGTGTAGGTGTCCCCGGCTGCAGGGGTATAACCCAGGGTCACGTTCAGCGTGGCGTTGCCGAGTGCCGCAGTGCCAGGACTGCCGGCCACCTGCGTCACGTCGTATTGAGTTCCGGCGGTCGTGCCGTTAATCTGCTGGTCGAAAAGGGCTCCGCTGTTCAGGATCAATCCGCTCACCGCAAGGGTGCCTGGACCGCTGGCGGGAGAAAAGTGACCGCCGCTGAGAACGGTAACCCGGCCGAGGCTGCCGGCACCAGTGATCGTTGCGCCGGATGAGACAGAAGCAGTGCCCGTGCCTGGAAGTGTCCCGTCAACCTGAAGGGTTCCACCAAAGACTTCAATTCCACCCGCAAAAGCTGGTGTGCCGGTGATGATCAACGGGCTGGAGCCTGATTTGCGGAGTGTGTACGCACTATTCGCGATGTTCGAGATGGTGAGGCTGTTGGCCCAGACACCGATATTCGCATCCGCCAGCAGGGTGATCGTGCCAGCATAGCGATTGATTCCCCCATTGCTCTGAATCGCACCGGAGCCCGACACGCCATACCCGGAGAGGCTGACCGGGTTGGTAATGGTGATCCCACCGCTGAGCGTGAAGGATCCACCATTGGTCGCCAATAGGCTCGCCCCGCCGACCTGGGCTTGACTTTCCACTGTAAGTTTCGTGTCTGCTCCAACAGCCAGAAACGCCGTTGAGCCAAGGACATTGCTCGAGCTGCCGAATTTAACCTGACCGCCACCGCGCAGGGTGATGGTGCCACCACCAGGCACAGCATCCGTGATCGGGCCCGAAAAGTCGAGCGTCCGTGCGCCACTCCCCGGGCAGATCCATGTGTTGGCGTTAATAGTGACCGGCTTGCTGAGGGTCACGGTCAGGACACCCGAAAGAATGGTGATCGCACCCGTGCCATTGGTTGTGCCCTGAACGATCAAAGCTCTGGCCACAGTGGTGTTAACATTCCCGAAGTCGAACGTCAATTGAGCACCGGCACCAATCGTCGTCGTCCCCGTCGCCGCGCCCAAGGCTTTGGCGTGGCTGATCACCAGTTGGCCCTCACTGATCGTGGAATCGCCCGTCAAGGTCGCCGCATTGTCGGCAGTGAGTGTCAAACATCCCGTGCCCGCCTTCGTCACGCTGTTTGTGCTGGAGAGAATCCCTGAAAGACTCAGAGCTCCAGGCCCGGTGCTGATCGTGGTGGCACCGGCGAATGTAACGTTCATTCGCACTTCCGCACTGCCAAATGGAGGGGTCGCGGTGATGCCATTCTGCAGGATAATGGGAAAGCCCGAGATCGCATAGCCGAAGTTACCGATCTCGATGGAATGAAAGCGGGTCCCGATTGTAAAATCGTTCAGCGCCGTGGAGTTGCTCGCGCCCGCGGGAAACACCAGCTTGTCCCCCTCGACGGGTGCCACCCCGCCCGCCCAGTTCCCGGCGGTCCTCCACAAGCGATTGCCTCCGGCCCCGGTCCAAACCAAAGTCCCCGGCACCGTCGTGACACTCACGGTCCAGTTTGTCGTCGCGTAGGTCGCCGTATCGGTCGGCGTGAAGGTGACACTCTGGCTGGTGATGCCAAGGACCGGCACAATGCTGTTCGTGGTCCAACTGAAACTGCCCTCCGGTGTTGCCGCCCCGCCGGTAAGGGTGGAACTGGCCAGCGTCTGGCCGTTCGTAAGAGTGCTGGCCGTGGGCCAAATTGTAACGGTGGGAATCACCTTGTCATTCACCGTCTGGAACAGGAGGCCAGTGCTGCCCTCGTAACTGGTGTCTCCGCCGTATTGGGCCGCCAGCTCGTGGGATCCCACCGCCAGCCCGTTCGTGGTGAAAGTGGCAACCCCGTTCGTCAGGGATCCCGTTCCAAGGGTGTTGGTCCCGTCCTTGAAAGTCACTGTCCCTGTGGCAGCATTGGTAGAGAGGGTGGCCGTCAGAGTGACGCTGGCCCCATAGGTGGAGGGGTTGAGGGAGGAGGCAAGGACGGTCGTCGTGGACGACTTATCGGCACCCAACTGCATGGCGGGCATGCCGTTGAGCGGAGGGGCGAAACCTGATAGACCCACCTGATTCGGGAATGAGAAAGTTGTCGCATCCACGTAATTTGTTCCATCCCATGCCAAAAACTTGTCCGTAACAGGAGCGCTGAAGTAGTCGAAAGAGTTCCCCTTCCAAGCCAATAGCCTCACATCAGCAAATCCACCGGCTAGATACCCCGCCGGCATGAGCAGGTCACCAATTGAGGAGAAATATATTCCATCTCCATCGTTAAACATAGAATACGGGGGCAATTGGGGTGTCCAAGGTTGCCAACTGCCTCCAATATCTAAATAAATTACAAAGCGAATCGTTTGTTCCTTGCAAGGAGTTCCATCGGCATTAAAAAACAACCCGAAGCCGTCAGACTGATTGTTCCCGGTGCCGTTCCTATTATCGACGGCTATGTAAGTATTAAAAACCGCCCTGGCTTGAAACCCAGAGCAGAGCCCAAACAGTAGGACCAGCAGGGTGATTATGGTGGAGGGGCGGAGGCACCCCGGGATCCGGTTTCGGAGGGTCGTGTTCATACTATGTGTTTGATTATGTGTTTTGGGACTTATCATCTTGAGAATTTCGGAGAGATCATGGGCGAAGGGTCGAACGGACAAAGGGGTTGTACACGAGACAGGCGACGGACCTGGCTTCAAAGAGGTTTTTTCCATGTTCATCCTGCTCCTGAATCTTGAGGGGAGTTGTTGAGCGGCTCATGGAATGCTGGTTCGATCTGGGTCCATCGCCAGGCTGCCGAACCCGGATTTGATGCAGGGAACCACCCATGGGGATTGCAGAAGCGGCGACTTGGAAAAAGGCGCCAGTAGGGTGGGCAAATCCACCCTCAATGCAAGGTGACTCACGATCGGGATGTCTCCCTGCATGTGTGTGCTCATACTTCAATTCCATGTTGTTCTCCGTCACAAACCGTCAAGACCAGCAACCCTTCAACAGGCAAAGACTCAGCCGCTTCTGGCAGCCGTAAAGTCTTTATAAAAATTTCCGAACGCCACATCAAGGAGAAAAATTATTCTTTTTTGTTAATGCGGTTCAGGAAACAGACTGTTGGCGTGATTTATGCTTATTGATGTAAAGGGCTGATGGAAGGTGAGGCGGTGAACCGGATAAAGGGGTGACCGCATGACGCCCCGGACAGCGGGACAGAAACTGGCGGAGGGAGGGCTGTGCACGTGGAGACGGGGGGATTTTTGAACAGAAGAGAACGAAGGAAACGGAGGCAGGGAGGGGAGTGCTCAACATGCGCCGGGCTGCCACACCTCCGGGATGGGGATCCAAATCCCGTCATAAACCGGTGGTGTCGTCGCGTTGCTCCTCAACCACCGGCTTATGGCTATGAACCCTCCGGGTTCATGCAGGATTGGAGACATCCCCGCCGCATCCCATTCCACGGCTCAACTCCGAGCGATTTCGCGGATGATGAACATCGCAAAGGCCACCAGTTGGCAAAGTCGAAACCAGGTGGTTTTCGCAGGCCTGGCAGGCCTGGGGTATTCCGGGGTTATGCCCGCCGCCAGCATGCGGTCATACAAATGGGGATGGGTCTGGCTGTTGTTAATGTTCACGGCGGGGACCTGGTTTTCCCTGTAGAGCTTTTCGAGCGCCCGGGCATAAACCCCCTCATCCACCTGGCTTCCCGTTCCGGCCTGATCGGCCCTCCGCTCCATGCGCAGGGACAGCCACTTGCTGAACCTGGCCAGCAGCAGGGAGAACAGCGGCAGCAGGAGAAACCCCATTCCCCAGGAATGAAAGCAGGGGTTCAGGAACAACAGGGGGAAGAACATCAGGGACCCGGCGAACCGCCCCGCCAGAACCATCCCCGGTTCCCCGAGGTGGGCCAGTTCATGGGCGCAAATGGTCGCGACCTCCTCATCCGTGCAAACCCGCAGCAGCCGCTCGCTGAAGATCAACTCCCCGGTGAATGGAAACGCATAGGCCTGGGCCGCCACCCCCGTCATCATCCACACGCTGCGAGGGCTCCTCCCCGCCCGTTCTGAAGCCGCCGCCGTGATCCGGCACAACCGCTCATCCGGCGCCTTCACCATCCCCATCCACCTCAGAAAAGCCGTGGTCAACCCGAAGCTCAGGAAGCTTTGGAGAAGCAGGAATCCCCCCGAAACCAGGATCGTCTTCCATCCCCACCCGGCAGGCATCAGGATCATTCCAGCAATGAGGGCAATCCATACTCCCAATCGCAGCGTCCAGCCAGCCACCGTCTCACGGAGCCAGGCCGCAAAACGCAACCCGGGAAATATCTCACGATCAAACGGGAAACTTCCAAGCAGAACCCCGAGGCATGCGGCCAATCCATTGATGGCCCAGCCAACGGCGCTCTCCGGCCAGCAGGCACGGTGCAATTGACCGAGCACGGTGGGAATGAGAAAGACACTCGTCACAGCCGTGACCCGCGCAGGCCATAAGAGTCGGGCCCGCTCTGTCCAATGGGCATCCCTGCTGCGCCGCCACGGAATCAACCCGAGCCAGTTCCCAACCACCGTCAGAAGGCAGGCTGCACAAAAATGACAAATGGCTGTCAGCACACCCATGGCAACTCCTCAACGGCGCGGTCTGGCATCAGCATGTCCGGTTCATGGTGCGGGAAACCCTAGTCCACTTTTTGCCGGTATTGGTCCTTCTGAAGCCCGATCTTCCCAACGGGGATTTCCACAAAACCGGACTTGAAGGCCGGGGATCCCGGCTGAAGGGCGAAGTCCCCAACCCTGGATCCATCCGAAATGGGACGGACAAACAGCGGATCGGCATCGGTCAGATTTCCTGAAATGCCGATCATGTCCTCGCGGGCATTCCAGTTCGCCCTCAACCATTTGCCGACACACACGTTGTTCCGGACTTCGTTGCCCTCGGGCGGAACTCCCTTGAAGGTCGGCCCCACGAGGGCTGGCCCTTCGGGTGGACCGTAGCAGGCGTCGAGCGACTTTATCGCCGGGTAGCGCTCCCGATACAGAGCCTGGGGAACCTCGCGCAGCCCATCCCGCATGTAGCCCTCCACCATGCTCCACCAGACCGGGGATTTATCCAACCCGCGCCCATCCAGTTCCACTGCGGGATCGCACTCCACAAAGATGTTGTTCAACACACGGTGATCACGCCCGCCGCCGAGAAAGGCAGCCCGGTGAACCTTGTAAAAGATGTTGCCACTGATCTCCGTTCCGCTGATGCAGTCATCCATGTAAACCCCCATGGAACCCATCCCCACCCCGCCTGTGTGGTGAATGTAGTTATGGAGAACACGGTTCCCCCGGTAGCTGTAGTTGCGCCCGGCATAGATGGCTCCGACATCCCCGGTCTCAAGGGCGATGTGGTCTATCTCGTTATATTCCATGAGATGGTCATTCCCGTTGAAGAGAATTCCGCAGTGGGGATGGTGGTGAATCCAGTTGTTCCGGGCCACCTGCCCCACCCCGTTGAACAGGATCGCCGGGACGTAACACTTCGACCACCGGCCCTGCCGGGCAAAATGGCAATTCTCAACAACATGCCCGCCCGGTGTGAGGGTCTTCCGGTCGCCGCCCGCGGCGGAGACGCCTCCATCCCCGGTGTCGAACACATCACAACCCACAACCCGGTGTCCGGTGCCCCCCTCGATCACCACGCCACCATCGCCAAGATTCCGGAGGATGCAGCCCAGGATCCGGTCATCCTCACCACCGGTGATCTCCACCGCATTCCCCCGCGCCGCCTCAAGCACCAACCCGGTGAACGAAACGTGGGAGACACCGGTCATCGTGATCAACGGCCCGCCCAGCCTCGATACCAGCAGTTCCCCGCTCTTCGAATCCGCAGCCTCCGGTGGCCAGAAATAAAGGATCCCTGTGTCATGATCGATGTAGTATTCCCCGGGGCGGTCCAGTTCCTCGAGAATGTTCAGGAAGTAGATGCGCTGCCCCTTCCTGAATCCATAATGGCCATATGGGGAAGCGGTTTTGACGAGGTGCTTTTCGAGATCCAGGCTCGTGATTCTCTCATAGGAATTGGCCCAGTCCCAGGCCCAATACCCATGAATCCAGATGTTCTCCGTCTGCTTCCATTTTCGGGGGCGTTCCCCGGCGTAATTGAACCCCTCCTCCAGCTTCCCGATCTTGCCCCCATGCGAATCCCCCTGGGTGGAGGAATCGGGAAACCCGGCGATCAGTTCATACTTCCCCTCATCCGGCCACCGCGCCAGGGTCATCGGCCTGCCCGCATAAAACAGTTCCGCATGGGACACGGAGGTGGGGCGGGCAAACCCGCGCGAGCTGAACTTGCCAAAATCAGACACCCGAAGCCGCTTCAGATCGGCCTGTTTCACCTGCCCACGCGCGGCGGGATCCAACCGGTCCAGAATGGCCGCATCCTTCACGGGGGAAAGCCCCGGAACCGGCACCCCGCCCAGCAGCCGGGCGGTTCCACTGGCTTTCCATTCCACCGGATGTTCCGCAGTGCCGGAATCCTCGGCGGTGAGAACAAGCGTATTGGTTCGCCCGTAATCCCCGGGTGCCAGCCAGATGGTCATCGCACCGCTGCTTGACCCGCCCTGGCTCCGGGCTGAGCGGACAGCATCCCGCGCTTTCTCCAAAGTGGCGAACGGCTTTCCCTTCGTGCCGGGATTGCGGTCGGAACCCTTGGGCGAAACATGGAACTCCCCCGCCATGAGCGGTGCATGGGCGGCCAGCAGCAAACAGATGGCCGTTCCGCAGGAAAGGTGCTTGAAAGAGAGGAATCGATGCGTGTGCATCCCCCAGTCTAGGCAGATGCGCCCGGAATTGGGAACACAGAATTACCTGTTTTGTTTTCGCCATGGGGACCGAAACCGGATTAAATGGGGACGGCGGATGAATCAAAAGCAACAGTCCATTCTGCAGTGGCTCGCGCCCGTCGTGCTGGGCGTGACCGCGCTCTCCTGCGTCGCATTCCTGCTGTTCCGCGGCTCGGACAAGCCACTCGAACTCCGCGCGCCGGGGGCTGACCACGCCCCGGCAGGGGAATCGGGCTCCCGCCCCAACCCGGTGCTCTCCGGCAAACTCGTCCAGGGTGCGGCTGCCGATCCCACTCCGCTTCCCGGCGCGTGGCCGGGCTTTCGCGGCATCAATCA
Organism: uncultured Verrucomicrobia subdivision 3 bacterium; assembly: GCA_903913865.1. Classification (GTDB taxonomy): domain Bacteria; phylum Verrucomicrobiota; class Verrucomicrobiia; order Limisphaerales; family UBA8199; genus UBA693. The sequence goes on along the minus strand of CAIWMU010000171.1, from coordinate 51,931 downwards.
GGATGGCATCAGTCCGGATCCCACCCCAATCCTCAAGACCTGGCAGGCCGGGGAACCGCGTGAAATCTGGGGTGTGGATGTGGGCGAGGGGTATGCAGGCCCGGCCATTTTCGAGGGGCGCGTTTACCTCATGGATTACGACCGTGAGAAACGGCAGGATACCCTCCGCTGCCTCTCCCTTGCCGACGGCCGTGAGCTGTGGCGGTTCGCCTACCCGGTCTCCATCAAGCGCAACCACGGCATGTCCCGAACGGTCCCAACCGTCACCCCAAAAGTCACGGTGGCCATGGGGCCCAAATGCCACGTGCTGGCGGTGGACACAAAGACAGGGACGCTGAAGTGGGGTCTGGACCTCGTCAAAGACCACGGCGTGACTGTCCCCCAATGGTATGCGGGGGAGTGCCCGCTGATTGATCAGGACCGGGTGGTCCTCGGCACGGGCGGGCCGGAATCGCTCCTGATCGCCGTCCATCCTGAAACGGGCCAGGTCATCTGGAAATCGCCAAACCCCCGGGAATGGAAGATGACCCACTCATCCGTCGCGGCCATGGAGTTCGAAGGGGTGCGCATGTATGTCTATTGCGCGAACAACGGCGTGGTGGGCGTCTCCGCAGACACCGGGGCCCCGCTGTGGGAGACGGGCGAATGGAAGATCAGCATCGCCACCGTCCCAACGCCCCTCATCCTCCCGGGTGGTCGAATCTTCCTCTCCGGTGGCTACAATGCCGGGAGCCTGATGCTTCAACTCAAGAAGATCGATGGAAAGTTCCAGGCCCAAACCCTGTTTCGCCTGGAACCGGAAATCTTCGGAGCGACCCAGCAATCTCCCATCCTGCTCCAAAACCACATCTTCGGCGTGAGGCCGGATGGCAAGTTCGTCTGCCTCGACCTGCAGGGCAAGGTCGTCTGGACCAGTGAACAGGGCCAGCAATTTGGCATAGGCCCCTACATGGCCGCTGATGGCGTCTTCTTCGCCATCAACGACTCCGGTTTGCTCCGGTTGGTCGCAGCCGATCCCGCCCGCTACCGCCTGCTGGCACAGGCGCAGGTATTGAAAGGCCGTGAATCCTGGGGACCACCCGCCCTGGCAGGCGGGAGACTCATCGTCCGGGATCTGACCCGCATGGTCTGCCTGGATGTCGGATCAAAATAGGACCGCACTTCCGTTCACGGAACCTGCGACATCCCGGCACGGAGACGGTAGAACCTCGTCCCCTCCCCCCCGGTGTTTGTGATCGTCAGGGTACGATTCGTCAACGCAGAGGGAATCTGCAGCCAGGTCTGCCATCCCGTGGCATCCGGGGTTCCGTTCGTTTGCACCCAATAATATAACTGTGGCCGTCCTTCGAATTGGAGAAGGACCGTCCCATGATCCCTCTGGGAGACCTGCAGCCGGAAGGTGCTCGAGGGATCACGGGGATCAGTCCGCGCATAAAACTCGGCAATATTCGTGATCCCATCGCCATCCGGATCCCCCGCACCGTCCTGGACAGCCGGATTGAGACCATTCTGCACTTCCCACCAATCTTCCATGCCATCCCGGTCGAGATCGGGAGGCACCGATCCGGGAGGGGGAAGCCCCACCCAGTTTCCCGGATCATCCGCGAAACCGCCATGGGCGTTTCGCTGGAGGAATGCACCCCAACCATCCGCCCCCAATGGCCAGGGCGCCTCATCCTTGTATTGAACCTGCTCCACCGTGATGAACGGCACGGTCCCGTCCAGGTTCGTGGTGTCGGGACGTTGCAGGCAGACCGTTTCGGCACTGTTGTCCAGTTTTCCAAACCAGGGTCCAAAAAGGGGAATGTTCGTGGCCCAGGGCCACCGCAAATAAAAGGCCGACCTCAGAACCGTGTTCGTGGGACTGAATCCCACCACCAGCAGATTGCTGCCTGGAGCCACATTACAGTTTGTGGGAAATGAGTAGCTGATGCCCTCCGCGAGGCGCCAGGTGTTGACCGGGGTTTCGGGATGAAACAGCCCCACATTGGTTGTGCCGGTGTTCAGGAGTTCGATATATTCGTTGGTATCATCATCGGCGGCGATGTTGTTCAACACAATGTCGGGCGGATGATACATGATCGACCGGATGATCATCGGCCCGACGAGGGGGCCTGCATTGGCAGACCCCAGCGTCAATCCCCGCTGCAGGACAAAATGGGTGGAGCCATCACTTGCCGTGTGGAAACCAAAGCTGGAGCCGTTGGGTGAGGCCCCAAACACAACCCCATCCGCATGGCCTGTCAGGTTCGTGGAGGCATCCCCGCTGAAGAGCCAGATGTCATCACCGGTGGAACTGATCCGGAAGTTGTTCGTGGCGATGGGCTGGCTGTTGAACTGGCGCTCATCAAACACGAGATAACCGAGCGGGCCGATCCGGGTGTTGTCGGGGATGCGGAACTTTCCCGGGATCGCCGGGTCATCGGTGAGAAACCATCCGCCGATTCCAACGCTGTTGGTCGTCGGGTTGTAGAGTTCAATGCTGTCCACCTGGGGAGGATCCGTGTGGGCCAGCACCTCGTTGATTCTGATGGGTGGGAGGTTCGGGACCGGATCCTCCCGACCGGGAGATCCCCCCCTCGTTGCGCTCGCACGCCACTGGGACGGGTGGGTCCACGCCCCCGGCACGGCCTGCTCATCCACCACCACCAGCGAAAAACCAAGGCCGTCCGCCAGTGGATTCCAAGCCCCGCCATAGGTGAAGTCCAGAATCTCCTCGTTTGCGGAATCCAGCAAAGTGATCCGCTGCCCCCCATCCTCCAGAAAACCGTCACACGCCCCCGCGATATTGAACCCGGTTCCGTAACGCTCCACAAAGGCGGCTGGATTACGCGGAATCACGATCGACTGCCGGGGGGCAAGAAGCGTTGTGTTGGTGAAGGCGAAGGTAAGCCCGTTCGTAAAATGGACCCCCTTGAGGTCCAGCGTCACACCCGGGCTGATGTTCCGCAACTCAATGAACTCAAACTCCTGAGCCCGGTTGGTCGAGCCGGCCAGCGGGGATGGATTGAACATCAATTCCGTCACCCGGAGAAACTGCTGCACGGCGGAGGGGGCTCCCGCATAACTGACCGAGGCAACCACCCTGTGGGCCGCATCCTCCAGCACCAGACTGCCTCCCCGGGCTGAAAGTTGGCCCGAGTAGGGCCCGGCCAGGAGACAATTCTGGCCGCCCTTCGGCGCGATGGCCCGCTGCCTGAACGCCCATGGATTCCGGGCCACGAACAGCAATCCGATGTTTCCGGTGATTCCCCCACCGGAGGGAATGACCGTCCCGGGGGGAAACTCATACCCGATTTGGCCCGACAATTTCCACCCGCTGACATCCACTGCCACGGAGTTTCTGTTCCGCAGCACCACATACTCCTGCTCCTGCGACCCGCCCGCCGGATTATAATCACCCATTTCCAGAGTGACCCCGATCCCGGCACTTTGGCTTGAGGGAATGGCAATCCCGGAGCTGGTTTGTCCCGCCTGCAGGAACCCCCTGCGCCCTGTAAAGAACGTGTAGGTGATCCTCCTGGCCTGCGCGCGGATCTCCTGCGAGGCATTTGAACTAATGATCTGCGTCCCGTTCGTCCACCATCCCCATTTCGCGAAATCAAGCCGCGCATCCGTTGTGGCCACTCCCGGGGGATCGATCAGATCCAGCAACTCCGCCACCCGGTTTTCATTGGTGCGCAGGCTCAAAGGGGTCGTCCCGGGCTGAAGAACATTGTCCATGAGGGTCCGCAGGCGGCGCAGAAACATCTGGTTCAACTCAGCACTGCCGAAAATGATCTCCTTCAGGGTGTTGATCACCCCCAGCTGGAGCGGCTGGTCAAAGTAGATGTTGTCCTCAAAATAGGCGGGCCCCTGGAACCACTCGTGGCCGAAGGTCAAATCGACGTCCCATGGAAGCACCCGCCACAGCCGGGTTCCATCGCTGTCCCGATACAGGTAAAAATTTTTGTGACCCTGATCATGGCATCCACTCAGCACGATGGAGGCCAGATAATTGATGGTCGCACCCAGATCGACGTTGTCATACACAAAGGCCCGGCGCTGGGCGAGGGACCAGTTCGCTGCAATTCCGGCACTGAATGCGGCGAGGTCCGAGCTGCCCTCATCCTTGCGGGCCTTCTTTTCAGCCACCCAGATGTTGGTTCCCGTCACGCCGCCTGTATATGCCGCAGTATAAACCTTGTAGAGGGCGCCACGGGGATCCAGCCCCACCCTTTCGGTAAAACAATCATCCCCATCCTCAACCATGTCCAGCACGGCGTGGAACCCGCCGTTGGTCTGGACCCGCACCGGAAACGCCCAGTGGGACAGCACCCCCGACCGGTTCAACATCTCATACGCCAGCGTATTACGAACCTTGCTTTTGTCCCCCCAGTTGGTGAGGAGATTCACATCTTTCTCCCCCTTCTCCCCCTCCCGCCAGATGAAACGGTTTCCAGCATTGAAATCAAAATCATGTCCCTTCTTCGGGAAACCGGATGTGGACTGACCATGCAGCTTGACGAGGAGGTTGTCGTAGAAATGGTTGAGGAAGTAGCAGGATGACCGCCCTCCGGTCTCGCTTGCCGCCGCAGCATAGTCCTGAACAAACCAGTGAACGATGGGCAGGCGGCTGTCCAGTTCAGCCGGATTCAGTGCGACCGTCCCATAATAACGGTCATCATCATTCGCGGCCACGAAAGGGGGGCCCGTGCCGATATTCCCGGCCGCATCCCGCGCCTCGATCCGCCAACGCAACATCTGTCCCGGGCCCAGGGCGGTCGTGGGAATGGATGCGGTCCATACACCCCCCGTTCCCGGAACCATGCCCACCACGGAGTCGGTGCCAAACATGGTGCGGTGGAACAGCGTCACATTCGTGATGGCATGGACTGTCCGCGACACCAGGGCAGTAATGGTGAGCGGTGGACTCCCCGCTCCCCCGGGAGGCCGTGCCACACTTGAAAGCATTTCAACTCCCGGAGCCAGCGCGACTGTCCCGCTGCTGTTGGTCTTTCCCGGGGTGCTCGGGGAAAAGTAGGCCGGGATGTCCGATGCCCCCGGAAACATCAGGTCCACCTCCGGCAGCAGCAGCAGGTCGCTGGTGTCCGGGGCGCTGGTGTTGAAGACCTGGATGGCCAGGAGGTTCGTCCCCTCAACCAGCGAGGCCAAAGGCATCGGGAAGGTCGCCCAGGCCCCGTTGAGCACATCATCCCGCAGGCCCGTGGACACCGAATTCCACGAGGGGGCGGCAGGGGCAAGGTTGGAGGCCACGAGCGTCCCGTTCAACCATGCGACAAACCCGTCATCAAAGCGCATCCGCAACCGCAATTCCGATGCTGCAACAACATTGGTCGCTTTGAACAAAAACCGCGAAAACAGGGCGCGTGCGCTGCCTGGCATGAGGCTGCGGGGATTCGAATTGGTGCCAAACCAGGGCGAGAAGCTCATCGGGGATGCCGTGTCATCCCACCCCAGACCGCTCGTTCCGTTGCTCCACCCCGTGGCGGCATAGGTGAGGCTTGATTTCCATCCCGAAGATTCCAAAACGTAAGCCGTCGCAGTGGTCCAGACCTTCCATTTGACCGGGGCACCCTGCGATAGGACCGTCCTGGCAGTCTGCATCGGGAACCCGTAACTCGCATCCACCGCCTGCGGCGGGAAGGCGGGGGAAAATTGGGTGGCCACGGTCCTGGCGTCCGGCTCCACCAGTGCAAGATAGTCGCCATCTGAGTTCAGCTTGAAGTTGGTGTGAAGTGTCCGCCCCGGGATGCGCCGATCCTTGCCGGATGCGAACACGATCAGGAACTGACCGGGGCCGATATTGGTGGCAGGAAACCGCCATTTGTCCAAACTCATCGGAGTGTCGGTGAGACACCAGTTCTGGAGCGAAACCGGAGCCGCACCATCATTGAATATCTCGATCCAATCCTCGTGATTCCCATCCTCGTCACTGATGCCCCTGAGGTTGGAAGCTGCAAATTCACTGATCCGGACAGCTCCCCGGGCCATGTGGGACGAGACCAGGCACACCACGAGGGCGAGCAGGATGGCGAGGGACTTTTTCATGGTGTCCGACCAAGGGTGCAAAGCTGCCACATGAACTAGATCATCCGGAACGATGACCACTATGTCAGTTCCAGCCAGTCTTGTCGACACCACTCCTGACAGCCGGAAAGGCATCCCTCCCCGGGCTGACAGGCCCCCCGCTCCGGGCATCAGTTCAAAGAAACACCGCGGCGGATATAGGTCGGAATGTCCAGATCCTCACCCCTATGGATCGTGGGCTCACCAAATCCACCCTTGGAAACGATCTGCAAGGGCAATTGCCCCTGCTGAAGTTGCGAGTGACTTTTTTTCGTCCGCGACCCGGGCTTGGCTGTTCCCGGCTCTGAACTGGAGCGGGTTGCTGGCGCTTCCAGAGGGATTGGCTGAGTAGGTTCAACCATACGGATTACAGGCTCAACGGCTTGCTGTATGGGCCGGGTGATCCTCTCTATTTGAATTTGTTCCCCCTCCCCATCCGCCGGACAGGAGGCGATGATGGTGACGCCAAGGCAATCCCCAAAATCGGAACCAACTGCGGCACCCACAACAACACGCGCAGCAGGACACCTGCTGGTGATCTGGCTGCTGATGGTGCTGAGTTCTGCCATCGAAAGATCTGGACCCGCAGTCAAACTCACCAGAACGGTTTCGCTTCTGGATAGGGCATCCCCCCCGGGTAACATCGGGTGCTCAAACAGCCGGGACACGGCCAAATCGGCCCGGTTGGGGCCGGATGCCTCAGCCACCGCAAACATGCAGTGTGCGTGCTGGTTCCGAAGCACTGAGGCAAGATCTGCAAAGGTGATCTCAATAAGCCCCTTGCGTATGAGCAACCGCCAAATCCCCCGGATGGCGTCAGCAAGCAGCCGGTTGCCCATTTCAAAGGCCACGAGCACACTCGTCTGCGAGGTTAACATTTTGCTCAGACATTCATTGGGGAGGCAGATCAGACCATCGCACTTGTTTCTCAGCCGCTCCAAACCCTCCATCGCCATTTGATTGCGCAGCGACCCCTCGCACTTGAAGGGTGTGATCACAAAGGCCAGCACGAGCGCCCCCGAATCCCGGGCAATCCGCGCCAAAACAGGGCTGATACCGGTCCCGGCACCACCCCCGAGGGCGGTTACGATGAAAATCATCTCCGCATCCTGGCACAACGCCCTCAACTGATCGGTCTGTTCCTCCGCCAGAACGCGTCCACGCTCAGGGTCCCCCCCGGTGCCCAACCCCCGCAGTTCACGGGTTTCCAGCAAAAGTTTCTCGGAAGCCGTTGTGACCGCAAGCGAAGCGGCCTCCGTTGCGATGGCAACCCGGCCCGCTCCGGCAAATTCCGATGCGCTCAGGAGCTCCATCACTTTGATACCGGCACCACCAAGGCCAAAAATCTTGATGCGGGGTGCCTGCTCCGGCGTGGACGGGTCGGCAGGCGGGGTAAACTCGTTGGTTTGCATTTGCGAAGGCTTATCTGCGTTTGAAGAGAGTCCCAATCAAATCCTGAATCCGGGGAAGCGGGGCCACCGGCCTGCGCCGGACCTGGAAACTGCCGTATTTCACCAGCCCGATGGCAGTGGCAAATTCGGGTTGGTCGAGCGTTGTGCTGAGGCCGCTGATCGAATTGGTTTTTGTCACAGAGACGGGCATGCAGAAGACCCGCTCCGCCAGTTGGGTGATCTTCGGAATACGGGATCCTCCACCGCAAAGAAACACACCGGCGCGCAGAAACTTCAGCACATCCGCCTGCGCAAGTTCCTGACGAATGAGTTGAAAAATCTCCTCCAAACGGGCTGACATGATCATCCGCAGATGTTCAAGATTAAGGCTCCGCGAATCAGTTCCCAGTTCGTCAATGGTGACCGAGTGCCCCTTGGCATCCTCATCCACCATGGCGGATCCGTGATCGAGCTTCACTTTCTCAGCACGGCTTGTGCGGAGCTTCAGACCGTAGGCAAGGTCGTTTGTGACATGGCATCCGCCGACAGCCAGGATCCCTGTATGCTTGATGATCCCGTTGGCATAAAGGACAAATTCAGTTGTGCCGGCACCCATGTCTATCACCAGAGAACCCATCTCCTTCTGGTCACTATGGAGCACCGCAAGAGACGAAGCCAGACCGTTGAACACAATGTCATCCACCTCCAGTTGCAACCCCTTGACGGTGCGGATTGCATTCTGCAGGCGGTTCAGGTTCCCGTGCAGCACATGCACATCCACCTCCAGCCGGGATCCCAGCATGCCCACGGGATTGGTGATCCCATCCTGACCCTCCACTGTAAAGTGCTGGCGGATCGCACAGATGACCTGATTCTGGGCCGGCACATTGATCGCCTTCGCGTTCTTGATGGCAGCTTTCACATCCTCATCGGCAATCTCCCGGTCGGCCGAAACAATGGGATGCACCCCGCGATTGTTGAAGCCACGCATGTGCCCCCCTGTCACCCCCAGATAGACATTCCGGATCTCGACATCCGCCATCTTCTCCGCTTCGGCAATGGCTTTGCGAATGCATTCCTCCGCCGCTTCGGCATCGATGATCTCCCCCTTTTTCACCCCCCGGGAGGGAGACTGCCCCAGGCCAATGATGGACAACGCTCCATCCTGCCGACTCACGTCTCCGACGGCCGCACACACCTTGCTGGTGCCGACTTCCAAGCCCACTATGATTGATGTTGGATCAAACATTCTTTTTCCTGTTGCGGGTTGTTTTCCGAATTTTTGGTGTGACCGGCAGGGAGTTCGTTGCCTCCTGCCATCGCACCGGGATGCTGTTGCTGACCGCCAGATCGACCGCTGCAACCGCCTTGTTCATGCGGAGCCCCGCATCGTGAATCTCCCGCCAGCGGCGCAGCTGCAATTCCGGGTTTATATTCCCAAAAATGACCTCCCCGCCCTCGGCGGTTGTGGCGTGCAGAACATCTGCGGCGGAAAGATCAATCCGCTTCAACTCCACCACCCCGGCCATGGGGGACTGCTCAAAAGCTGTCACCAATCTGAGGGCAGCCTGCACCTGCGGACAGGTCAACCGCCGCCCGGCCTGTAATTCGGCCGCATTCAGCCCCGAGAGCGTCGGTAGTTGCGCCTCCCCGGATTGCGCGGCGGAGATGGTGCGCTGGTTCGGTTCCAGCGGAAGCATGGCGTTCCCCTCGGCATCCAGATGATAGGAAACAAGCCCCACCCCGCCTCCCTGTCTGGGCCGCGGCACGACGACCTGGACCAAGGGCTCACGCTCGGTCACCTGAATCCGGAGCGTGTGCGGAAGAATCCGCTCAACCGATGCCGTTTCCACAACCGGCATCAACTCGAGTTCCCGTTTCACACGGGACAGGTCCAATGCCATCAAATTCTCCCCCTCCTTCACGTCGCAGCGACGGCGCAAATGGTCGATGGCAAGGATCCCGTCGGTCTGCACATCCACCTCGCGAATCTCAAAAGCCTGATTGCGATAAACCAGCTCGCGCAGAGCGTATTCCCCTGTCATCCAGAGCCCGTAGGCCCCGGCCACCGTGGCAAAAAGCCCCCCAAGGCAGAGTGCCACGAAACGCATCCGCGTGGAGCGCACCTGCCCACTCCGCAGCTTCACATCGAGGACATGCCCCCGGGAAAACCTGCGATTCTTCGTTTTAGTTCCAAACCACAACATTGCTTCTCAAATGCCTTCCCTCTTTAGCGCAAGTTCCACCATCAATTCGCAAAGGTCCGCGTATCCAATGCCTGCCGCCGCCGCCGCCTTGGGCAACAGGCTCGTCTCCGTCATCCCCGGCAGGGTATTGATCTCCAGCACAAACGGATCCCCGGCAGCGTTGATCATCACATCCACCCGGCCGTAATCCCGCCCGCCAATCGAATTGAAGGCCGCCAGGGCAGCCTCCTGCACCCTTACCGTCACAGCCTCCGGGAGCGGGGCCGGACAGAGGTATTCCGTCGATCCCGGGGTATACTTGTTCTCGTAATCGTAAACGCCGGTGCGGGGACGCACCTCAACCAGCGGGAGGGGGCGTCCACCCAGAATGCCCACGGTGGTTTCCTTTCCACAGATGCGCTCCTCGACCAGCAACTGATCATCGTAGCGCATCGCCTCCGTCACCGCCCGGCTCCAGTCTGCCACCCGGTCCACAAATTGAAGTCCCACGCTGGACCCCTGCCTCACCGGCTTCAGCACCACGGGCGGATTCCAGCCCATCGGCCAGCTTGCGGCAATGGATTCCACCAGGACCGATCTGGGGGTGGGCACCCCGGCTGCAATCATCCGCTGTTTTGTCAGATGTTTGTCGAAACCCACACGGCTCGCCTCCGTGCCGCAGCCGGTATATTTCATCCCCAACTCCTCCAGACGCTTTTGCACGGTCCCATCCTCGCCATAGGTGCCGTGGAGGGCCAAAAACACGACCTCCGTTCCGGCGGCAAGTTCCCACCCCCGGGGGTTCGGATCGAGTTCGCTCACCTCATGCCCCACGGCGCGCAGCGCCCTGGCCACTGCGGCACCGGACCGGAGCGACACCTCGCGCTCCGCGCTGGGGCCCCCAAGCATGACTGTGATATGATGTTTGCGTTTAAGGATCATTGGCCAATTATCTGAACTTCCGTTTCAAGTTCAATCCCACGCTCACGGCGTGCCCTATCCCGGATCAGTTCGATGAGCCCGAGCACATCCGCAGCCGTAGCCCCACCGTCGTTCACCAGAAAATTTCCATGCTTTTCAGAGACCCGCGCGGCCCCCACGCAGGTCCCCTTCAGACCGAGTTCATCAATCAACCGCCCCGCAGGAACGGTGGCGGGATTCTTGAACATGCACCCTGCACTGGGCGCGGTCGGCTGTGATGACTTCCGCTTCGCTTCGAACTCCCGCATCCGGCTTGCGATCTTCTCCGGATCCCCGGCTTCCCCCCGCAATAGCACCGAAAGGACAACGCGTCCCTTCAAACTGGCGCAACTCCGGTAGGCGACATCCATCTCCGAGCGGTCCAGTTCCACAACATCCCCGGACGTCTCCATGATCCTCACCCGCGCCACCAGATCAAACGCAGCCCATCCCATCGCACCCGCATTCATCCTCAGCGCGCCGCCAATGCTGCCGGGAATCCCCTCCAAAAACTCAAATCCGGCCATTCCCTCCTGGCGTGCCACTGCTGCCACCCGCTTCAAACGGGCACCGGCACCACATTGGAGCCCGCCATCCACCACCTCCACCCTGCTGAAGTGGGGCCGGCTCAGGCAGATCACCACTCCGCGCACTCCGCCATCCCGCACAAGCAGGTTGGAACCACGCCCCAGCAGGAAAAACGGCTGTGCCGTCTCAACGCAGTAGCGGAGCGTCTCGGCCAGATCCGATTCCAGAGCCGGTTCCACATACAGTTCGGCAGGACCACCCACCCGCAGGGTGGTATGCCGGGCCAGAGGCTCTCCTGTCCGGACAACACTCCCCGCCGAGAGTCTCACTCCCAGCTTGTCCAAATTGGTCTCTGTGGGAATGGTGCTCATGCGGAGATCGTCACGCAGGTTCGCCCGGCTCCGGAACTTGACGCCCCCTCTGAGGGCTGACAAACACCGGGATTTTCACGGCCCAAAATTCCTTCCGCAATCAACTCCGCCGCCTCGGCCCGATGCCATCTGCCGAGCGCAGTCTGCATCCGGGTCCGGGCCTCTCCGTCCTCGATCAGTTCCCAAATCCAGTTGGCCAGCAAAGGCCCTGAAGCAGCCCCCTGCTCAATCGTCCGGGCAGCCCCGGTGCTTTCAAAAGCCCGCGCGTTGTGCAATTGGTGATTGTCTGTGGCAGCCGGATAGGGCACCAGAATCGCCGGAACCTGCATCGCGGCGATTTCAGCCATCGAGGATGCCCCTGCCCGGCTGACCGCCACGCTCGCAGCCCCAAGGGCCACATGCATTCCCGCCAGAAAAGGATGCACCACCGCACGCGCGGAATGGCGCTGATAGCCCCCCGCAACCCGGTCCCGGTCCTGACTTCCCGTCAGGTGCAAAAACTGCAACTCGGGATGAAGACGAACCAACTCCGGCAGTGACTCCATCACCAGATTGTTCACCCCGGAGGCTCCCTGGCTTCCCCCCACCACCAGAACCACCGGACGGGCAGGATCCAACCCGAGTTCCCGCCGGCATTCCCCCGCCGAAACAGGCTGGAACTGTGGCCTCACAGGAGTTCCCGAAGCCACCACCTGGCGGGCGTGGAGCAACCGACCCGCCTGCGGAAATCCTACAAACGCCCCCTGCACCAGCCGGGAAAGCCACCGGTTTGCCCTGCCGGGTATGGTGTTTGACTCATGCAGAAAACAAGCGGTCCCACGCAACCGCCCGGCAACCAGAGGAGCGGCACTGGTAAATCCGCCCATCGCAAGAACCGCCTTCAACGGACGTCCCTTAAAAGCCCGGCACGCGGAACGATAGGAACGGGCAAACCCACGGGCAAAAGCAAACCCGCCCCCGCGCACCAAACCGATGGCGGGAAGGGTCACAAGTTCCATTCCCACAGCCTCCCTGGCCGCAATCTGGTCCACTTCCTTCGGGGACACCATCAGCATCACATCACAGCCGCGCCGCTGCAGCTGAACCCCGACAGCAAGTCCGGGAAACAGGTGCCCGCCTGTGCCACCACAGGCAATCGCCACGAGATGTTTGCTGGTTTGCATCATGACAGTTGAGGAGCAAACACATCCGAGCCGGAGTGATCCTCCCGCACGGCTTCCGGTGCCCGGGACTGTCGTGCGAGACCCAGCAGAAGACCCACGGCCGCAAGCATCATCAGGAGGCTCGATCCCCCGTAACTCACAAATGGAAGTGGCAACCCCTTGTTGGGCAGGGTGCTCGTCACAACCCCAATGTTGATGAATGCCTGAAATCCGATCAAAAAGGTCAGCCCCGTCCCCAAAATCAGCCCGAACGGAGTGTGGGACCGCATTGTAATGTATAGGCCACAAAGGATGATCACCACGTAGGCAGCAACCACCAGCAACGTTGCGATCAGCCCCAACTCCTCACCCACAACAGCAAGAATAAAATCCGTATGGTGCTCAGGTATGAAACCGAGCTTCTGTCTTCCGTTCCCCAAGCCCAGCCCGGACAAACCACCCGAGCCGAGGGCCAGCATGCCTTGATAGGCTTGGAAACCGACACCGTTCTTGTGCGCCTCCGGATCAAGCCATCCGGCGATGCGCGTCAGCCTCATCTGATCGTGCATCAGAGTTGCCGCCAGCCCAACGAGGGCAAGGAGGGCAAATGGCACAACAAACCGCCAGCGGACCCCCCCCACGAGAAGCATTGTTCCGCACACCAGAGCCATGAGGATCGATGTGCCCCGATCCGGCTCCACAAAAATCAGGCCGATCACCCCGCCAATGAAAACTCCAGGCACGGCTAATCCCCGCAGGAACGTCGGCATGTGCCGATGGTAGCGGTCTCCATACCAGGCCACCGCCAGAATGAGTGAAATTTTTGCCAGTTCGGATGGCTGGACGTTCACCCCTCCAAAGTGCAGCCAGCGCCGTGCGCCGTTGGTCCATCCCCCGACCCCGGGCAGAAATACCAACCCCAGAAGAATCGTGGAACCTATCAGGAGGGGAATGGCCAGCTTCTTCAAATGCCTCTCATCCATGGCTGCAAGGATGATGCAGGCCACAAGGCCGATACCGGCCCAGATCAACTGCATGATGATCAGCCGGGAGGTGCCCATCATCGTGGCGCTGTAGAGGATGACCATGCCCAGCGAAAGCAGGGACGCCACACAGAACATCAGGGCTGTAACCGCGATCTTCATATCTTCACACCACGAACAAAACCGTTGGACCGGACACCCGGCAGAGGATGTCCCGGGCATTAAACAGCCCGGGACATCCCTGCAATCCACTTATCAACCCTGCCCTGTTCACATGTGCAATCGTTGCTTCACCACCTGACCTGATCAGGGACGAGCCGGAGCCGCACCAGCGGGAGCGGCTGACGGGACAGGGGGAACGGGCGCCGGAGAAGGCTCTGCAAGGGGCGCGACCGGCGCGGGTGCCGGGGCAGAACTTCCACCCTTCCTGGCGGGCACTTTCAGGGCCTGCCCAACCTTGATTTTCTCCGTCTTCAGGCCATTCGCCGCTTTCATCGCGGAAACAGTGACTCCGAAGTGATGGGCGATCTTGGTCAGGGTATCCCCCGACTTGACGGTGTAAGCCTTGGCACTTGCACGGGCCGGTTCAGCCGTTGCTGTCGGCGTCGCGGTCCCTGCAGGCGCCGGAGCATCCGCAGCAGGAGCCACGGCTTTGGTTGAAGCCGGAATCTGAATCTTCTGATCAATCTTCAGCTTGGACGAATTCACATTCGGATTGGCCTCGCTCAGCGCACGGACGGAAATGCCATGCTTTTTGGCGATCGTGCTGAAGTTGTCACCCTTCACGATCTTGTATTCCGTGCCACCGGTGGAAACCGGCGGTGTCGGCGGCTGGGGGGGAGGGACAGGATCCACCTGCGGAGGTTGGTAGTTCTGTGGGGGCAGGTTGGTATCAATACTTCCCTGCCCACGATTGGTGTCGGCATTGGGAGGATTGGTGCTGGAGTAGGGATCAAACTGGGGGGGCGGAGTGGTCGTCATGTCCACAGGGGGAGCGACGGGCTCCTTGTCCTTGCAGCCTGCCTGCATCAGGAGTGTGAGCAGCACCACACAGTGTATGGCGAGCACGCAAAAAATGGCTAGTTTGACCCGGGTACGGCCCTGACTTTTCTGGGTCAGCGGCGACTCCGGAGTTTGGGATGGAGTTTGATTATTCATCGTATGGACTTATGGCGTGGTTGTTAAGGTGAGGTTTGATTGATTATTCGTTCCGGCACCCCCCTCAAGGCGCGCGGCAATTCGCATTAAATTAAATAGTCCGGTGCTCATTATTCAACACCGTTTTCGGGCTTGTCGTTGTTACCGTTGTGGGACGGAGACCTTGCGGCACCGTCCAATGAATTCACCGCAGCACAAAAAGCCACGCCCTGAATGTTGTCATCCAATGACTGGTCAACGCTTGAACAAGCCGGTGAGAACAGAATGACATCGCCAGGGGCAGCTGAATTTGCCGCGACAGACACTGCTTCTAACAATGAATCCGCTCCGGCGCAAGGAGTAAAAAGCCTCCATGCAGCAGACATTTTTGCAGCCGATGGGCCCAGCAAAAGAGCCTGCTTCACGCGCCCCGCCAGAATGGGGCCCAGATCATGGTATTCCCCGCCCGTTTCCCGGCCGCCTGCGATGAGAATAACGTTCGGTTTGCTGCCAAAACCGGGGTGCACAGTGAGCAACGCCTGCCGCAGCGCATGGGAATTCCACGCGGCGGAATCATCCACATACCGGACTCCGTTGATTTCGGCCACCAGATTGCACCGGTGGGGGCCCGCCTCGAACTTCTGCAACGCGTCCACCATGCGGTCCAGCGGCAGCCTCAACACCCGCCCGACAGCCAGTGCGGCCATCAGATTTTCGGCGTTGTGCGGCCCATGCAAGGAGCACTGCTCAAGGTTCATCAAGGGGCCGGGCCAGTCCGGCATCCGGCTGATCAGCAACCCCCTGTCCAGAAAGATATCCGCCTCGGAATCCGTTGCGCTGAATGTGATGATCTTGGCGGGCAGTGGCACCCCGATTTCCCGAAGGCCTGCCAGAGCGTCGCTCTGGACAATGGCCCAATCAAAGCTTTGTTGATTGTGGAATAGCCGGGCGCAGGCCTTCAGATAGGCCTCACGGCTTGAAAAGCATCCCAGATCATCCGGAGCAAGATTGGTAAGAACCGCCACCGAAGGCCTGAAAAAGCATGTATTCTCCAACTGGGACGGACTGGCGTTGACCAGAAGGTAGTCCATCTCGTGGCTCGACTCTGCCGCCGTGCACACGGGAAGCCTCTTTTCGCCGCAAACCGTTGTCCGCCGCTGGTTTGCCATCAAAACCTGCTCGATCAACCGGGAAGTTGTGCCCCTTCCGTTGGTACCACCAACCGCCAGCACCAGACAACGGGTGATCTGAAAGCCAAACTCAAGCTCGCTGATCAGTTCGATCCCTGCGGCCCGAATGGCCTCATTGAAAATTCCTTCCCGGCAGGATATGGCGAGGGCAAATTCCCCCTTGGGCAGTGCATCCACCCCCTCCATCACCATCGCACCCATCTCCCGCAATTCCCGGGCCACGACGTTGGTCGCTGCCACCGGGGCAGAATCCACGACAACCGCCCGCGCCCCAAGGCGCACCAACGTCCTGCAAACGGCCAACGCCCGGGCGTTCAACCCGGTCACAAGCACTGATTTTCTTTCCAATTCCAACATTTATTCTCTCCGGCCCGCAAAGGCCCTAACGGATCTTCAATGTGCTCAACGCCAACACGGCGAACAGCACGCACAGGATGTAAAAGCGGATCACAACCTGGCTTTCATACCAACCCTTCTTCTCAAAATGGTGATGCAACGGGGCCATCAGAAACACGCGCCGGCCAGTCCCAAACCGCCGCCGCGTATATCGGAACCACCCTGTCTGGATCATCACAGACCCGGCCTCGATCACAAAAATTCCACCGGCGATCACCAGCACAAACGGCTGGTGAATGAGCACCGCCACGATTCCCAAAGCCCCGCCCAATGCAAGCGACCCTGTATCCCCCATGAACATCTGGGCCGGATGACAGTTGAACCACAGGAAGCCCAGCCCGGCCCCGATTATTGCGGCACAAAAAACAGTAAGCTCCCCTGCCCCGGGCACATACGGAATCAGGAGGTAGGCCGCCGCTCTGGCGTTGCCTGCCAGATATGTCAGCACCAGAAAGACGAACGACACGATCACCGTGCAACCAATCGCTAGGCCATCAAGTCCATCCGTAAGATTAACAGCATTTGAACTGCCCACAATGGTAAGCACGGTGATAATCAGCCCCACAGCCCCCACACCAACCAGAACCGGTTCCTTATAAAACGGCACCATCACCTCCGTAATCAGCTTGCTCGTTGAGGGAACCATCCAAAGATATCCGCCGATAAATACCGCCAGCAACCCCTGCACCCAGAGCTTCACCTGCGACTTCGCCCCGCCACCGTTCTGCTTCGTGATCTTGGCATAATCATCGTAAAATCCGAGCCCGAAAAGCACCACCACCGAAAGCAGCGCAAGAAGCACCAGGGCATTGAGTTGCGCCCAAATCAAGGTCGTGATATTCAGGGCCAGAATGATGAGAATCCCACCCATTGTCGGGGTTCCCTTTTTGCTGATCATTCGCGTGGAGATGCCCCCGAGTTCGGCCTTGTCCTGATATTCCTGCCCGAACTTGAGCTGCTTCAACCAGCAGATGACCCTGGGCCCGAGCCACCAGCTCACAGCCAGTGCCGTGACTGCCGCACCCGCCGCCCGAACGGTGATGTAGCGCAGCAGCCGGAGCAATAACTCCAGCCACTTTGGCAGATCCAGGGAATCCAGTGCAAGCTGGCTCAGATAGTAGAGCATCCCTCTCCCCTCTCCCCTTCCAGGCCCCGCAAGGCCATTGAAATGCGCTCAAAACGGGAGGCCCTTGAGGCCTTCACCAGAACAAGATCCCCGCTTTTAACGAACCCCTTGATCGCCACGGCAGCGGACTCAATTTCACTCAGCTCCAGCACCCGGCCCAGGCCCTCCTCCCGCGCACCGTGCGCGATTTCCGCCGCTCGCGATCCGATGGCAAACAGTTGTCCCACACCCAACCGGGCCGCCAGACGGCCCACCTCCCGGTGCGCCCCCTCGCTGGCCTGACCCAGTTCCGCCATGTCTCCCAACACTGCAATCCGCCGTCCCTTGCAAGGCAGACTGTTCAGGGTCTCAAGAGCCACTTTCATGGAGTCGAGGTTCGCGTTATAAACATCCTCCAACACGCGCACCCCCCCCGGGCTCTCCCATATTTGTAACCGCAGCCGGGGTGCCTGCACAGCTTCCAAACCCGTCCGGATTTCCGCCTTGCTCAGCCCGGCATGGGCGGCAGCGGCAACCGCCAGCACCGCGTTGGCGGCTTGATGCCGACCCAGCAGGTTGATCCGATATTCGCCACGGTATTCAGCCAGGGGACATTCCACGGTAAAGTAAACACCCTTGCCATCGACACGAATGCGGTGTGCCCGCCACTGGTTTACATCCTCCAGCCCGGCCAGAACGACGGGGGCGGTGGACCGTGCGGCGATCCTCGCGGACCACTCACTGTCACCATTCAGAAACAAGGCTCCGGAAGCAGGCAGCAACTCCGCCAGCATCCCCTCCTCCCGGGCCACACCTTCAAGGTCTTTGAAAAATTCCAGATGCTCGGATCCAATGCTCGTCAGCACCCCATAGCGCGGCGCGGCCATTCTCACCAGCGGAGCCAATTCCCCCGGGTGATTCGTCCCCACCTCCACGACTGCCTGCTGATGCGATTCCCCCAGTTGAAGGAGAGTCCACGGCACTCCAACATCGTTGTTGAAGCTTTCCTTGCTTGAGAGTGTTGCAAATTTGCTTCGCAGGACGGTCGCTAGAATCTCCTTGGTGGTGGTTTTCCCATTGGAGCCCGCCACCACAAACAGCGGCACGGCGAAGTCCTGACGATACACCGCCCCCAACCGACCCAGGGCTTCACGGGGATTCGGCACTTCGATCCGTGCACATCCCTCCCGCACCCGTTCTCCCCTGCCCTCCTCAATCACCACTGCGGCCGCAACCCCGCTCACCTCCTGCAGAAAATCGTGCGCATCAAACCGATCCCCCTTCAACGCTACAAAGACATCCCCGGCACGCACCTTTCTGGAATCAATGCACACCCCCGTGGCAACCGCCCCGGGATTTCCCCCAAGCAGCCTGCCTCCGCATCCGGCAGCAATATATGTTAAGGAACGCGACTCCATTCAAAACCTTTCAATCCGTCGGAGCTTTGCCCCCCTGCAAGCCCGCACGCACGACCGCTGTCTTGGGAGCTTTCCCATCCGCCTGCTCCCCAATTGGCGGCGTCTCAATGTCAGGCCGGATGTTCAGATGGTTCGCCGCGAGCTCGGCAACCTGCTTGAAAACCGGCGCTGCAGTCTTGCCTCCATAGTAGCCGTTCTTTGGCTCATCCAGAACGATGGAAATACACAATTCAGGGTCATCCGCCGGGAAGAACCCTATGAAGGAGGCCAGATACTTTCCGCGCACATACACACCATTCTCAGCTTTCTGTGCGGTGCCGGTTTTTCCCGCCACCACGTAATGCTCCATCGCCGCCTGGGGAGCGGTTCCCTTTGGCGTCACAACCGTCTTCAATGCCTCCACCATATGCTTCGCGGCAGTCTCGCCGATCACCCGCCGCACCTGCCTGGGCGCATAACGCGCCTCAACCTGCCCATCGTGGGCAACCAGCCGGTCAACCAGCATCGGCCGCATCAACACCCCCTTGTTCGCAATCGCGCACATCGCCATCACCATCTGCAACCGTGTCACGGCAATCCCGTGCCCCATCGGAATCTGTGCAATGGAGACCTTGCTCCAGTTCTTGACCGGCTGAACAAACTGGCGGGCACTGACTTCGCCCGGGAGTGGGATCTCCGTCAGACTCCCGAAACCGAACGCCTTCATGTAGTCATGCAACCGTTGCTCTCCCAGCTTGATCCCTATCTTGGCCGCTCCGATGTTCGAGGATTTCGTAATGATGCTCTCAACGCTCAGCGCATCGTAGGATTCGTGGTCGTGCAAAACATGGCCCCCGAAGAAAAAGCGGCCATGTTCACAATCAAAAACATCCTTCAAACTGACCAGATTCTCGTTCAATGCGGCGGAAACCACCACGATCTTGAAGGTGGATCCCGGCTCGGCGATATCGGTAATGACCCGGTTCCGGCGGTGATCAGCGGAGTTGCCGGGACTGTTCGGGTCGAAATCGGGAATGGTCGCCATCGCCAGAATTTCGCCTGTTTTCGGCCGGACGATGATCCCGGAGGCGCTGATCGGGGAGTTTTTCGTCATCGCCTCGGCCAGAGCGTCGGAGAGATAGTGCTGCAGAACAGAATCGATTGTGAGCACCACGTTACATCCATCCTGCGGATCAACATTCTGATCACGGAGGGTTACCTGCTCCCGCTTGTGGCTGTCGGTTTCAGTGCGCCGCCAACCCCGCCTGCCGCTGAGTTGCTCGTTGAAAGTCAGTTCCACCCCCTCCCGACCGGTGATCTGTCCACCGGGTTCAGTGGATTCTCCTGTAAAGCCAAGAACATGTGCGGCCAGATCCTTCTGCGGGTAGACCCGCAGCTGGTCATCGGTCGCACTCAGGGCTGAAGCCCACAGTTCCCTCAGATTCTTTGGGAACAGAACCTTCCTGTTGCGGTTCGTCGTGCACGAATACCCGAACAGGTTGGTCTTGAAAGCGGCATTGAGACGCAGCCAGGTTTGCACCGGAACCTTCTTCTTCAAGACCACTGTTTTGTTCGTCACGACCGTCCCGGCCATGGTTGGACGGGTCTTGGTGGACAACTTCTGAAGGATCACCCCTTCCTCCTCCTGAAGCCAGGGGGCGATGAGCCGGGCGAGTTCCGCCTCCTTGCCGAACATCATCCGGGGATCTGCTGAAACGGTTTTAACCGGGGTGCTGCTCGCCAGAATGATTCCCTTGGTGTCGACAATGTCCCCCCGGCAGGGCTGCCGGTAATACTGCTTGTGGGTGTTCAGCTCCGCCTCGCCACGAAGTTCTTCGTGGCGGAGCAGCTGCAAATCGATAAGACGCAAAGCCAGCACCATAAAGGCGCTGATCAGGAGCATCCCGAACACCCGCACTGTCAAATGTTGCGTCCGCCTGGCCATGGCTTTTTTCCTGCAACCACCCACCCACCACGACCGGTTCCTCATCCGAATCGCGGTGGGCGATGGCTTTCAGTATTAATGCAAAATGTCAGAAACTCAGGACCGCCGCTCCCCCGCCCCCGGCTGGTTCCTCATCCAAGCCTGGCGCGGGAAAGCGACTGGTCCAAATTCTCAAGGCGCAGGGACGGTGGCCACTGCTGCGGGCACACCATACTGGCGATCCACTTCAGGGACCGAGCCCGGCACAACGACAGGTTCCGGAAGGCGGATCACCTGCCCGGGCGGGGGCGGGATCAGGCCGAACATCCGGTTCCTTGCCTTCAGATTCTCGGCGGAGCTGAGGAAGCTCAGCTGCTTGCGCAGTTCCTCATTCTTAAGCTGCAGATCTGCCAGCTTGCGCTCCCGCTTCAATATGTCCTGTCCCAGCTCGACCAGCACCGTCTTCTGCCACACATAGCCCAGGCAGGCCGTGCCAATGGCCAGACAGAGCAGGACGGCCTTCACCGCCGCCCCGAACCACTGTGCTGTCGATCCTGTTTTTCTATTCCGTGCCATACGCTCACGCTTTCTCGAACACCCGCAACTGCGCACTCCGGCTGCGCGGGTTCTCAGCCAGTTCCAAATCTCCCGGGCAGGTCGCTTTCCGCGACACCCACCGCAACTCCGGCACCTTCGGCCGCCTCAGCTCCGGTATATCCACCGGACCGTCAAAATCGTAATCCCGCGTCCTGCTCCGCCCAAAATGCTTCACCGTCCGGTCCTCCAGGGAATGGAAGGTGATCACTGCCAGCCGGCCACCCGGCTTCAGCAACCCAACCACTCCCGCCAGACCGCGCTCCAGCGAGCCCATCTCGTCATTCACCGCAATCCGCAGCGCCTGGAACACTTTCGTTCCCGGGTGCGCCCGCCCGCGCTTCGGCAGCAGCCGCTCCAGAAGCTCTGCCAGCTGCCTCGTCCGTTTAAACGGAACCGCTTCCCGGTCATGCACAATGGCCCGGGCCACCCGCCTGGAATCACGCTCATCACCATACCTCCAGAACACCGATGCCAGATCCTCGGCATCCCACGTGTTCAGCAGCTCTGCAGCCGTCATTTCCTGCCGCTGGTCCATTCGCATGTCCAGTGGGCCATCCTGCTGAAAACTGAAACCGCGCTCAGCCACATCCAGCTGCGGCGAACTCACACCAAGATCCAGCAACACGCCGTCGCAGGCTCCCGCAGGCACCCATCCGCATAATTCCGCAAAATTCCCGCGTCTCAACTCATGGCGCCCCTCATAGGGCTTCAGCCGCTCGCCGGCTGCCTCAAGTGCGAGTCCATCGCGATCGCATCCGTAAAGCCAGCCCGTGGGCGAGCTGGCCGCCAAAATGGCTGCCGCGTGTCCAGCCCCACCGACCGTGCCGTCGGCGTAAACTCCGCCGTCCCTCGGGCTCAGTGCGGTCAGCACTTCGTCCAGCAACACCGGCCTGTGTTCGAAAGTTCCCACTGTTCATCAACGCTCCACCCGTTGAGATCCAAACAAATCCCGGGCAGTTCGCTCCACGGCCATCACGGCCTCAGTCCCCCGTTGCATCGTCTGCACCGGCCGCTGGACAACCCCGCGAACGGTTCCCCGCAGGGCGTCCATTTCATCATCGCAATCCGTCAAATCGCTGCGCACCACCCGGACTGACTCCAGAGTCAGTTCCCGTTGCACCGGCATGACCACCGGCTGGGGTGCCGGACCGGCTTTCTTCTTTTTGGAGGCCACCCATACCTTGGCGTCTTTCCATACCTGCCCGGCCCGGCTCCGAACTTTACCAACCCGCTCGCTCAAAGAAATTCCCCTGGTGACCTGCTTCCGCGCTTCGACGGCAGGCGAGGCTGCAAACGGTCCGCCACCCTTCACGACGGTGGATGACTCCTTCGGCTTCACCACGCCTCCCGGCTCGCCCGTTTCGGGAGCCTTGCCCCCTGGATGGGTTGTCCCCCGGAACGGATTCTTCCTGCCAATAAACTTCGGAAGCAACCGCTCGTTGGTCGCCTGGTATCGGCTCGATGTCCCGCTCAGGCCCATCATGCTCTTTCCCGCCGCAAGTAGTTTAAAGAAGCTCATGGTTTACCCCATCAGTCTCATTGCCTCGGCCGCCATCATCGAATCGGATGCCTTCACCCGCTCATACCGCGCAGGGTTCCAGATCTCAAACTTGTCCAGCAACCCAACCAGCATAGCCTCACCGGTGATGTCAGCCGCCTTTGCCATCCGCTCAGGCAGACAAATCCTGCCCGCCTTGTCCACCGTCACACCTTCCGACTCCGTCCCGATATAACGCTTCAAAGCCACCTTCGTGGGATCGCTATTGGGCAATCCCTCCAACTGCTGCATCAACTTCGCCATTTCGCCCGGTGGCAACACTCTCAAACAGGTCCCCTCCCTGTTCTGCGGCCAGGTCACCAGCGTATACTCTACCAACTCCCCATCCCGCCGCCACTTCGCCGGAACCTGAACACGGCGCTTCTCATCCACGTCGTGCTTGTAAAACGACGTGTAATAAGCTGCAGACTTTGTGTTCTTATCCGGTTCCATCTATTTATTCACAGGGGGCCACGAACTCGCTAAATTCCCCACAACGCCCCACTTTTAACCACATTGCCCCACACGGTCAATAGTTTTTATGGATCCTTATTCAAAAGTTATTCACAATTTCCGGATTCCCGTGAATAATCCCCCCGTCTTCATGCCAGAGGAGGTATCGTTATCGTTAATATTCCGTTTCCCTCGTTTTCAACCCCTCCCAAGCCCCATCCCCCACCACGGGTTGTTTTTTGCGTGTCAGGGCCGGAAATCCATCCTACATTTGCACCCCGAAATGCGATTTGCCGATCATCCAGAGAATTGAACCGGGAACAGATGAACACTGCGGATTTCGACTACCCCCTGCCCGACCGGCTGATCGCCCAAACCCCCTCCCCAAACCGGGGAGGCTCCCGCCTCCTCCTTTACAACCGTTCCACCGGAGCCATCCAGCACCAGATGTTCCATGACATCGGAGCTCATCTTGGGGCGGGAGATCTGCTGGTGATGAACGACTCCAAAGTGATAGCGGCCCGGCTCCGGGGTCAAAATGAGCGCACGGGGGGTCAGTTCGAACTCCTTCTCCTGGAGGAAAACAGCACCAACGATTGGTGGGTCATGCTCCGCCCGGGTAAAAGAGGGACTGTCGGTGCCCGGATCCTTCTCCACCCCCGGAAGCCCGGCGCCCCGGCAGTGATCCTCCAGGTTCTTGCTGTCAACGATGAGGGGCACCGCCGCGTTCGCTTCGAAGGGGTGGCGGATATTGCCACCCTCCTTGACCTGTATGGGGAGATCCCCCTGCCCCCCTACATCCGTCGCGACGGGGCCGGGCCGGGCCCCGAGGATGAGGATCGCTACCAGACCGTTTACGCCCGCGCCCCGGGATCGGTGGCAGCCCCGACAGCGGGACTCCACTTCACCCCGGAAATCTTGTCGTCACTGCGGGCCCGGGGCGTCGCGGTCGCCCACGTGACACTACACACTGGGCTGGGCACATTTGCACCGGTGAAGACAGACACCCTGTCGGGCCACCGGATGCATGAGGAACGCTACAGCCTCCCGGCAGCGACCTCCGCCGCAATCCAGCACACACGCGCCAATGGCGGCAGGGTCATTGCCGCAGGCACCACAACCGTGCGTGTCCTTGAGACGGTTGCAGCAGCCAACAGCGGTGAACTCCCCCCATGCGACGGTCGGACCCGCATCTTTATCCATCCCCCATCCAAATTCAGGGCCGTGGATGGGTTGCTCACGAACTTCCACCTTCCCTGCTCCACCCTGCTCATGCTGGTCAGCGCCTTTGCGACGCCGGGCAGCGTCGATGGAGTCGCACGCATGCTGGGTGCCTACAGAGAGGCAATAGCCAACGAATATCGCTTCTTTAGCTATGGAGACGCAATGCTCCTGATCTGAACCGTCATGCCCCCTGCCACACCCCGCAAAGCACGTCCCGCAACCCCGCACACTGGCGCAGGAACTGATGTCACTCTCCCCCGTGTCACAATGAACATGGCGATGACTGCCGATGGGAAGATCGCCACAGCCAGCGGTGGCCTCAGTTCATTCGGCAGTCCCCGCGATCATCAGGAACTTCTCCGGCTGAGAAGCCTGGCCGATGGCATTATGGCGGGAGCAAGAACGGTGGACCAGCAACCGGTCACCATGGGCAGTGGCAGTGAGAAGTTCCGCCGCGCCCGGGTTCGTGCTGGCCGCTCACCCGAACCGCTACGGATCATCGTCTCCGGTTCAGGTTCCCTGAATCCGGAGGCTGAAGTCTTCAAAAACCGCTTTTCCCCGATCATCGTTCTGACATCCGGGAATGTGCCAGATCGCCGCAGAAAGATGCTGCAGGCAGTGGCGGACGATGTCCGCTCGTTTGGCACAAGTCAGATCGACTTCCGGGCTGCCCTGTGCTGGCTCAGGAGCGCACACGGAATCCGCGATCTGCTCTGCGAGGGGGGCGGGGAATTGAACGATGCGCTTTTCGCCGCCGGTCTGGTGGACGAATTGCACATCACAGTGTGCCCGTTCATCTTCGGGGGGCGAAAATCCCCTACCATTGCGGAAGGAGCAGGAGTTCCCCGGCTCGCGCTCGCCCGGAACTTCAAACTCCAGAGCATCCGGCGGGTCGGGCTCGAACACTTCCTTGTCTATGGGAAAGACTAGCTGGATGGCGAGGGATGGGTGACAGGGGTGGTTCCAGGAACATCCCCGCCCGCATCCACAAACCGGCCACAAAGCCACAACAGGTCTGATACCCTGTTTAGAAAAACAAGCATCTCCGCATTGTGCATCTGCCCCTTCTCCTGCAACGCACAGACACACCTTTCGGCACGCCGGCAAACAGTCCGGGCCACATCAAGTGCCGCCGAACCGGCAGTGTCCCCGGGCATTGCCCATCCACGGAAAGTGATTTCGCGCGCCTCAAGTTCCGCAACCATGGCCTCCACCCTCGCGGTGCCCTCTGTAGTCAGCCGTGGATATCCATCCCGCACATACCTTTGCATGTCCGAATCGTCGGTTGCCAGTTCCCCCATGAGGGTGACCAGGTGTTTCTGCAACTCGACAACCCATCCGTGAACCGGTTCAAGGGAAACCATCGCCCGCGCCAAACCAAGGGCGGCGTTTAACTCGTCCACCGTTCCATACGCCTCCACCCGCGGATGACACTTGGACACCCTCCTGTTATACATCAGGGCCGTGGTGCCATGATCGCCTGTTTTTGTTACTATGCTCACTTTGGCAAGGGTAGTTCATCAAATGCGCGTGTCAAAACTTCACCGTCGCCCATCCGTCATACGCAACCACCCGGATGGGAACTCCACAACAGCCCGTCCCAAACCCGCCAACTTCAACTTGACCCTCCGGCCCTTGATAGTATGATGGGCTTTCGGACTTTGGTATCCAAACTATTGAAATTGAAATATGGCTTTAAAAGTTGCAATTAACGGGTTCGGTCGAATCGGGCGCCTTGTGTTCCGCGCCATCGCCGAACAGGGCATGATCGGCAAGGATGTTGAAATCGTCGCCGTTGGTGACGTCGTCCCCGCCGACAATCTGGCGTATCTGCTCAAGTTCGACTCCACACAGGGTCGCTTCAAGGGCGAGGTTTCCTCCAAGAAATCCTCACCCGACAAGGCAGAGGACGATGTTCTCGTTGTTGACGGCAAGGAAATCCTCGTTGTCAGCGCCAGGACCCCCGGCGAGCTTCCCTGGAAGCAGCTCGGTGTCAATCTGGTGATCGAATCCACCGGCCTCTTCACGGATGCCGCCAAGGATAACCCCAAATCCTCCTACGGCCACATCACCGCCGGAGCCAAGAAGGTCATCATCTCCGCCCCGGCGAAGAATGAGGACATCACCGTGGTCATGGGCGTGAACGATTACAAATATGATCCCGCCATCCACAATGTCATTTCCAACGCCTCCTGCACCACGAACTGCCTCGCGCCGGTCGTCCATGTGCTTCTGAAAGAGGGCTTCGGCGTTGCCGAAGGCTTGATGACCACCATTCATGCCTACACCGCCACCCAGAAAACGGTGGACGGCCCCAGCAAGAAGGATTGGAAAGGTGGCCGTACCGCTGCCATCAACATCATCCCCTCCACCACCGGTGCCGCCAAGGCTGTCGCCCTGGTCATCCCCGAGGTCAAGGGCAAGCTCACCGGCATGGCCTTCCGCGTCCCCACCCCCACTGTCTCCGTGGTGGACCTGACCGTGAAGACGGTCAAGGAAACCAGCTATGCCGAGATCAGCGCCGCCATGAAGAAGGCCAGCGAGACCTACCTCAAGGGTATCCTCGAATACACCAGTGACGAAGTGGTCAGCTCCGACTTCATCCACTGCAAGTCCTCCTCCATCTTCGACGCCGGTTCCGGCATCGAGCTGAACAAGAACTTCTTCAAGCTCGTGAGCTGGTACGACAACGAATGGGGTTATAGCTGCCGCGTGGCCGACCTCCTCAAGCTCATCATCGAAAAGGGCATCTAAAAAGATCCCTCAATAGGATTTCACAGCGGCGACCTCCGGGTCGCCGCTTTTTTTTGGCCCTGGGCAATCCAGTTCCGCCCCACGTTTGGGGCCCACTGCAAAAAGTTTCCCGGTTCATCCGCATCTCCAGTTGGAACTTCAGGAACTGAATGCATTCAATGGTCGCGGGTCCATTTCCAGATCCTGCCAACGGGTTTGCATAAAGCCGAGCAATGGGCCGGGTGGCGGTGCACGGGTTCCGGTGCCCCGCTTGGATCTCCCCATGGAATCACCCATCCCAAACTTTAGCTCCTGCCCAAGCAACCGGAAAACAAAGTCGAAACTTTACATCCAAAGCGCAATCGCCAGCATTGTTGCATGGTTAATGTCGTGAAAAGGCGGCTTTTTGAGACAAAGCCGTTACTCTCAGGCACTTACTCCGGATACAGATCATCCGGAAAGATGCTGCGCCTGCTGATCCTCCTGACCTGCTTTGCTGTATACTGCGTCTCCTGCGGAAAACCCAAAGATGACGGGAATGCAAGAACCTCGATGCGAAGGTTGCTCACCAAGGCTGACCGGGGTGACGCGGCATCTCAATACACCATAGGCGTTTGCTACCTTGAAGGAGCTGGTGCCGCGAAAGACCCGGTCGAAGCCGTTAAGTGGTTCCGCAAATCCGCTGATCAACAATACCCTCCTGCCCAGTATGCCATGGGCGTCTGCCTCTACAATGGGGATGGGGTGCAGACGAATAATGCCGAAGCCGCCAACTGGATCACCAAAGCCGCCGAGCAGGACCACACAGCGGCCCAATCCACGCTCGCCAACCTGATGGCCTCCAAGACAATCCCAGGAACCTTGGTGCTGGCCTACAAATGGGCTCTGCTGGCCGCAGACAATGGGGACAAGGATTCCCAAAAACTTGCGGGTGAACTCGGTCAGATCCTCGTTGACTGGGACGTCAAAGGAGGCAAAGAGATGGCACAGGAGTTCCGGGATCTAAAACGGCACCCAACCAACCCGACCCGATAGGCCCGTGCTCCTCCCCCCATCAGGGGATGCAGCCCCGCGTCTGCCGCGACATCCAGACAGGCATCGCGTCTCCATCGAAGCGGCAGTCAGCAATTTCACCAGAGACAACGCTGCCTACACCCAGAATCGGATCGTTCAGGGGGCCGGTGTGTCGCCCCTGCAGGGCTTCGGAAGATAGAATGGGGGTGCACCACCCGGGCCTTGCAGCCCGGGCTTTCACATGCCGGGCTTACAGCCCTTCCGACAGAGGTTTTTGATTCTGGGGGATCAAACCCGCGATAACGCCGGGGACGGCGTATCCCCGGGCTTTGGAGATGAACCCAGTCCGGGGTTCCCGGACAGAAAATGGGGCTGAACCCGCACGGGGATTCCCAAAGCGGAAATTGGGCAACACCCGGCTACAAACCCCACCGTCCCCCCCGGCCTTCCTCCGTTCCCACCCCATTCGTGGTTCCCTTTCCCGACGTTGCCGGAACTCCCAAAGACCTTCGTGCCTTCGTGCCTTCGTGGCTTCGTGTGAGATATCCGCTTCCTGCATGGCCTCCAGCCCATTCCGCTGGCCGGTCCGTTCGGGGGCCACTTCGCAAACATCACGAATCTCACCACCCGCGGGTCCCCCACCCTTCCATACATCTCATGAATACGCGCCGGGCCTCCCGGCTCCCAACTATCTTGTTCTTTCATTTATGGGCATTTGCGCTATGCTCTGTAAGTGTCTGTAATGCGAAAAGTAAAAATCATAGCAACGTTGGGGCCTGCAACGAGTGACCCGGTGATCATCGGCAAACTGATGGATGCCGGGATGAATATTGCGCGCCTGAACATGTCCCATGCCACACACGACTGGATCCGTGAGGTCGTGAAGACTCTGCGTGCCGCAGCCAAGGCCCGCAAGTCGACCATCGGCATCATGCTGGACACCCAGGGTCCCGCCATCCGAACCGGTGATCTCCCCATCGCCCTCGACCTCACACCAGGGCAGAAATTCACCCTCACAGTCCGCGGTGAGCGAAGTGAGGAGACCCATTCGGTGGATGTCAATTACGCCAACTTCATCAACGACATCAGCGTCGGGGATGTGGTCCTCGTCGATAATGGTTCCATCCACATGAAGGTGCTCGCGAAGCATGCCAACCAGGTGGAGTGCGAGGTCCTGACACCGGGCAAACTCGGCAGCCGCAGGCACATCAACCTCCCGGGTGTGAAGGTCAGCCTTCCCGCACTGACGTCGAAGGATCTGGCGGACATAGCCGTGGGCTTGGAGGTCGGGGTGGATTTTATTGCGCTTTCCTTTGTGCGCGAGGCGAAGGACATCATGCAGCTCCGGGCGGTGATTGAACAGTCAAACCACCACCCGCTCGTGATTGCCAAGATTGAGGACCAGCTTGCTGTCAAAAACCTCAACGAAATCATCTCCAATTCAGATGGCGTCATGGTGGCCCGGGGCGATCTCGGCATTGAATGCCCCTACGAAGAACTGCCAATCATCCAGCGAAAGATCGTGAAGGCCTGCCTGAGAACGGGCCGCCCGGTGATCGTTGCCACCCACATGCTGGAAAGCATGATCCAGAACCCGATGCCGACCCGGGCCGAAATCACCGATGTCGCCAACGCCGTTTACGAAGAGGCTGACGCGATCATGCTGAGTGGCGAAACCACGGTGGGCAAATATCCGGTGCAGTGTGTCGAGGTGCTCGACAAGATCTCCTGCCGCATTGAGCGCAGCGGCAGTGCCAATTTCCATGAAAAGGCCGAGCTGACCAGCCCCCGCCAGAAACTGGTCAAAAGTGCGGTGGTCATGGCCGATGAGCTGCGTGCCGAGGCCATTCTGGTTTTCACGGTGCGGGGGTGGATGGCAAAATATACCGGGTGGATGCGCCCGAAATACTCCACAATCTACGCTGTCTGCGAAACCTGGTCCGTGGCCGATTCCCTCTCCCTCTGGTGGGGAGTCAGAAGCCTCGTCACGGAGTTTGACCACGAACATCCCGAGGTCACGGTGGATCGGGCCATCACCAGCATGAAGGAAAGCGGCAAACTGCACGCGGGACAAACCGTGGTCATCATTACATCCATGACCGCGGGAACCCAGTTCGTGGACACTGTCCAGATGCGGGTCCTCTGACCCGATCTGCCCCCGAAGGTTTATCGCGCCTCCAAAATGACGGAGGCGTAGCGGATGACGGATCCGATCTTGAGGACCGCCCGCCCTTCCTGCACCTGCATCTCCACGGAGGGGGGCGCATCAGGCGAGACTGCTCTCGCCCTGAGCTGCTTTCCTCGCAACGATGAAGGGATCTGGACGCTGACAGTGATCGGTGCCGAAGGGCGCAGCCGATCAGCAGTCATGTCGATATCGGTATTGTTCACATCCAGGAACAACCGACCGGGGGACTCGTGCAGGGTCAACCCCACCATCCACGAAACATCCGGTGCGGAGATGTGCAACCCTTCGGCGGAACATCCACCCTCGGAGAATGCCGCGGCGAACGGCTTCAGCATGGCAGGCCGCTCCCGCTCAGCCTTGTAGAAGGATCGGCCCGGATCTTGTGCAAGTCGTAACACGACACCGGCCCCCAAATGCACAACGGGCTCCTCTTTCCCCCCAAACAGGGCAAGAGTCGAACCTGATGGAGCCGGATCAAATCCACCACTTTCACCGAGGCGTTTGCCGCAATCTCCCGCAATCACGAGCAAGCCACCCCCCTTGACCCACTGCCTCAACGCACGAACATCCTCCTTTGGAAACACATCCGCGCTCGGTATGATCAGGACTCTCAACCCGGCCAACTCTCTGCGGGCCATCTTCCATTCAGGAACGGCGCGCCAGGAAACGTGCAACATTGTCAGCGCCGCACCCCATCCATAAAAGGAAAAGCTGTGGGGCTGATCGGCATGATTCCGAAAGCCGCCCGGGACCATCTCCAGCAACTGGGATGATGAAGAGTAATAAAGCCCAACCTCCGCCACCGGTCGCCGGTCTCCAAATTCCGGGGCTACACGCCGCACAAATCCGAAGAACTCGGCATTCGCGGGCTCCGATCCCAGGGTGGATCCCGGCAATGGCATCGGCAGGGCATGGTTTGCGAGCCCCTGGTAGTAGCAAACCGAGGCGATTCCGGGCTTCATCCGTGCCTCTTCCGGACCATACATCCACACATTCACAAAACGGCTCCGGGCATGTTCCCGGGCCAGCAGATAAACCGGAACATACGATCCAAATGGCGGAGGCATGACGCCCCTTGGCCCGGTTGTCAACCCCCAACCCCAGCTCAGCTCAGTGCTCACCATGTCAAGATCGCCCCGGGTCCAACCGAGGGAAAAGCCGGGAATATCATTGCCGCTCACCAGGAAGTCAGGCTTCCCCGCCGCTGCCGCTTCGGTCTTGATCGTCCGATACATGGCTGACAGGGCATCTGCTCCGGTGCGCCGCTTGTAAATCAGATAGGATCGCCAGAGGGCATCATCCCGCCATCGCGGATCCAGCCACTTGGGATCGTCCAGATTGGATGGGTCCCCACCCCACTCACGGAGCTTTGTCTGCAGATGTTGGCGGATATCAATCCCCTTCAACTTACGAAACCCATCCACAGACCACTCCCCAAACGCCTTCAAAACCGGGCGGGCGTTGAAGCTATCCCACGGCGACCAGTTGTCCACCCAAAGCCCATCAATCCCGGCATCCAGAGCCTGCCTCACCGAACCCCGGGCGTAGTCAATCCAAAGGGGGCATGCGGAATCCTTGCCCGGGGAAAACGCTCCTGAATATCTGGGCCTCTTCATCACACGCCACTGCTCAGGTGTGTATCCGGGATCCGGCACACCACCGGGTGATTCCAACACCTTGATCACTCCCCTCAGCGGCCCCGCCGGCTTGCCGGTCTGCGAATCCATCCGGTTCAGGGCCTCATTGTATTCATACTCGAAAAAGACATGTCCCAGGAGGTTCTTTGAAGCACCCGCATCATAAACCCGGTGCGTGCGCGGGTCGGAGGGATCCAAAGTCCCGGTTGCCACCCGCCCATCCGGGTAGCGCATCGGAGGCATTCCATAGCGGGGATGTGTTCGAGTATAGGGCCGTGCGAACTCATCATCATCGAAAGTATTGTGTGCCCCCACCCAGACCACATCCCCCTCGTCCTTGGAAGTCTGCCAGTCCCAGTGGCTGTGAAACAGTCGCGTCAACCGGTCATCACCCTCCGTCCGGACAAATCCCCCATCCGCACCACGATGCACTTCAGCGATGTAACACATCCCGGCGGTTCCAAACCCCTCGAACCATGCCAGGACTTTCATCCCCCGGTCATGTGCCCCTGTTATCTGACCTTGTGAAGTCAAAATCCGTTGCCGCTGTCCAAAAAGCCCCCAGGTGGGATCATCCGCCGCCCCGCAAAGAATCCCACTCGCCCCGCTCCGCGCCGCCATTGGCACATCCCCGGTCTGGTAGAGTGTCGGGAATCGGTCCCACCAGGGGGAAGGCTGACTCATCGCATGCGCTCGCTCCGGCAGGATCCCGGCCAGACACAGCACCGCTGCCACCGGCAGAAGGCGCCACAGATTTGGTTCTTGTTTCATCAGATCGGTTTGCTGCGGCCCAAAGGGGGCGCCGCACCGATTGCTGAAGGGTAATCAGGAGCATGAACACCGTCACGCAAAGATCAAACCCAGCTGGTGTTGAACCTACACCGACCAAACGGACAGAGATACGAATTCAACTTGTTGCGGGATTCGAGTTCAATGACCGGCCGGCTTCTCCTTCATCTTCTTCTCGAACTTCTCCACCTTGGGCCGGATGACCGCCCGGCAATAGCCCTGCATCGGGTTGTTTTTGTAGTAATCCTGGTGGTAGCCCTCAGCGGCGTAGAACTTATCGAACGGCACGATTTCGGTGACGATGGGCCGGGTGAACTGTTTCTGCGCCTCGATCTTCGATTTTTCTGCGATCGCCTTCTGCGCCGCATCGTGGAACATGATGACCGACCTGTATTGTGTCCCTATATCAGCCCCCTGCTGGTTGAGCGTTGTGGGATCATGCACCTCCCAGAAGGTTTTCAAAATGGTCTCGTAGCTGATGCGGGAGGGATCGTAGCTGATCTGGATCACTTCAGCATGTCCCGAGGCTCCCGTGCACACCTGCTGATAGGTGGGATTTTCCACCTTGCCACCGGCGTAACCGCTCACGATGGATTTGACCCCCGGCAGCATCTTGTAGATCGCTTCGGTGCACCAAAAACAGCCACCGCCGAGAGTGGCAACGGCAACAGGTTCGTTCGTTTGAGTCATGGTCTGGTTCTGCGCCCCGCTTACAGGGCTGGTTGCTGTGAAAAAGAGTGCCGCAAAAGCACCCATGGCAAATAACCGCTTCATACTACAGAAAGATGCCACACATTCCGGCATCAGCAAAATCCACCTTGTAAAATCATTCCCCGCCCCGCTCCGCCCCCGGTTCCACGGGCGTCCCATCGATTGGGAAAAAGTCCAGATCCTCCGCTTGCAGCCTGCTGGAAATGCGGTGCTCCCCTCCGAGCCATTTGCCGAGGTCCACCAGCTTGCACCGTTCCGAGCAGAACGGTCCAAGAGGCTTTTCCATCCAGAATCCCGCCTTCCGACAGGTCGGGCATTTGATCGGCACTCCGGGCCCCATGGCAATCGATCAGGACTTTCGAATCTGCTCAGAAACCGCTTGAATGTCGGCCGCCACCGCAGCCGCCTTCTCAGTCGGGGTGCCCCCCATCTGAAGAATCCCCTGAATATCACTGATGATGTTTTTCCCCTGTGAGGCGGTTAGAGTCGGGGCGTTCAGGATGGCCATCAGGTTCTGCAGCAGGCGCCCGCGATAGTTTGTGCTCAGCGGATTCTCAGCGAGCGCTGTCAGAAGATGCGTGGAGAGTTTCTGCAGGCTGGAATCCGACGGCTTGTTTGGTCCTTGAACCGCCGCAGCGAGCGATCGGGCAAACTGCTGTATTTGGGCTGCCGTCACCGGCGAGTTGGTCTTGAGCGTCAGAACATCCGAATGCAGCCGGGCCAGAGGAGATTGCGGAGGCATCGCCGCGACCGCCGCCGGGGTGGAGGTAATTCTGGGCGGCGCCGCAGGAACACCCTGGCGAACATTGTTCTGATCGCGGACATCCTTCGCCCGCTGTTTGATGATCTGTTCCGGGCCAGCCATGGCCACTTGACCGACTAGAGCCAGACAAACAAGTGTCCAAAGAATCTTCATAGGTTTATCGACCACCTTAATCATTCATGGCGCAACGATCCCCAGAAACAGTTCCCGGGATTCCACATCCATGCTAACTGCCTGCGGGTTTGGCGCTCACGACCTCATGCTTGCCCAGCAGCGACATGTAATCGACAAGAATCTTTTCCACCTCGATCAGGCTCACATCCTGCGCCGCAGGCTTGGCATCTTCAGCCTCGGCTCCATCAATGTCATCGAGAACATCTCCGCTGGATTTGGATTGTGCTGCAACTTCCACGGCGGGATGCCCCTCCGGAGTGGCTCCTTTTTGGCCAGCTGCCTTGGCCACTGTGTTGGTCTTTTCGACTGGTGGGGGAAGTCCCGGGAGAACGGAGTTTTTCAAAGTAATCTCATAGACCTTTTCCTGAGTCTCAGCGCGCGCCAGGCGCTCCTTGTCCCGGGCCTTCTGGCGTGCGTCATCCGAACTCTTTTCCTTGAGCCGGGCTTGAAGGTTCAGGGAAATGGTCTTATCGTCCTGCCGCTTCTTGAAGATTTCAATATCCTCGCGGACGTAGGAGAAGTCCTTTGAGCCCGAGACCCGCTGGGTGGACCGCTTTAGCAACTCCACGAGGTGCGGTTGCACCATGTTCACGGAGTCGTAGGCGGCCTTGCCGATCGTATCCCACGCCAGCGCACTTTCGAGGGCGGCTTCGCCAATGTCCTTGGATTCATTAAGAACTGAGGGCAAAATGATGTCAGGCGTGACCCCCTTCAGCTGGGTGGATGCCCCGCTGGCGCGATAGAACTTCTTGATCGTCAGCTTCAACGCTCCGGGATCATTTGTAAGCGTCAGATTTCCGACATTCATGAACGGCTTGAGCGAATTGACGCTCTGAACCGTTCCTTTGCCGTGGGTGGAAATATCCCCGACGATGAGCGCCCGCCCGTAATCCTGAAGGGCTCCCGCAAGGATCTCCGAAGCCGATGCGCTGAAACGACTGGTCATCACCACCAGCGGTCCCTCATAAGCAATGGATGGATCACGGTCCGATTCGACCTGGGTGTTGCCATCTGTATCCCGCACCTGAACGACCGGTCCCTGCTTGATGAACAGTCCCGTGAGGCGGATCGCCTCCTCAAGGGAACCGCCGCCGTTGCGACGCAGATCCAGAATGATTCCCTCAACATTCTCCTGCTTGAGCTTGGTGATCAACTTAGCCACGTCGGCCGTGGTGCTCTTCGGTTCCGACGTTTTCCCCCGCGTGTTCGCAGGATCAAAACTGGCGTAAAAGGAGGGGAGATCAATCACCCCGAGTCGCGCTGAATGTCCCTTACCGTCCGGAAGGTCAATGATCTTCGCCTTGGCTTCCTGGTCCTCCAGCTTGATCTCGTCCCGCACCAGTGTGAGGGTCTTCCGGGTGGAGGTGCTCTCTCCAGCAGGCACGATGGTCAATGTGACTTCCGTTCCCTTGGGTCCGCGGATCAACTGCACAGCCTTGTTGAGGCTCATGTCCACAACATCCACTGGTGGCTGGTTGCTCTGGGCGACTGCAACAATCCTGTCCTTCTCCTTCATCTTCTTGCTCTTCTCCGCAGGCCCGCCCGCAATCAGGCGCCGGATGCTGCAATAGCCGTCCTCAGAGGAAAGTTCCGCACCGATCCCGAACAGGCTCAGATTCATTCCGATGGCAAAGGTGTCCAACTGCTCGCTCCCGAAGTAATCAGAGTGGGGATCATAGACATGGGCAAGCGCGGTCAGATACCACTGCATGACGTCGTCGTTGTCCCAGTCCTTGAACGTGCGCAGGTTCCGCATATACCTGTTGTGAAGGGTTTCGACAATCTCCTCCCGCTCCGTCTTGGGCTTGGCGTCAACCTTCTTGTCCAGCTTGGCATCCGGCAGGGCGGCGGTCCGGGAGGGATCCGCCTTTTTCTTGGCATCCATCTTGGCCAGCTTCTCCTGGAGGTATTCATAGCGGAGGCGCTCCAACCAGAGTTTTCTTGCCTCGTCGATGTCCTTGGGATGGTGCGCATCCTTCCGGTTCATCAGAATCCTCTCGTCGGCAGTGAAATCGAAGGTCTCTGTCTTCAGGGAGGCATCAATAAATTCAACCCGCTCCTGCAACCGGCTCATGAACTGGTTGAAGATCTCGAATCCGGGCCATGGATCACCCAAGCCCCGCCGGGTGACGGTCAGCTTGTCCAGATTGGTGCTGTAGGGCGCGAATCGTTGCAGATCATCCTGGGTGAAGTGAAGCTTCTGGGGATCCAGCATCTCGATGTAGCGATTGAGAAAATTGCTGGAAACTCCTGCGTTGAATGGCTGCCGGGAGTAGTGCATCTGCTCCAGCATCTTGGCAACCACAAACGAGATCCGGCCATCTGCCGGACCCGGCCGGATCGGCCGGAACACGTTTGTCGCCTTGTCATTGGCCCGGACCTCGGCCGTGGCCTCGGGAGCCTTGGCGGGAGAATCGGGGGAATCGGCCCGGGCAGTGGAAAAAACGCACAGGCTGCCAGCGAGGGCCAGCAAGGCACATTGAGGAATCAATCGAGCGATCATTTAACTTTGTATTCTTATAAATAGCAGAAGTTGGACCCTCCGCATCGAAAATCGTTCAGTATTGGTAAAAAGGAACACCCGCCAGGAGGTGGATTAAACAACCCCAAGAACGCACCCCGGGAGCTGTGTGCATCCCGAATGATCGCCCCTGAAAGCCCCCCTGCGACCATGAACCAGCCCCGTCCCTGCTACTATTCCGCGTGCTTGAGCACCACGAGCCATGCGGTGGAGTTGGGGGCGTTGCCTCCCAGAACCAGCAGTTCCCCCTTGGGCAGCGTCTGGGTTTGCTTCACAACCTTCTCGCCCTTGCCAAAATGGGTCACCTCAATCTTGTTTCCACCAAGATTCCTGACCTCCACTTCACAACGATCGCTCAGGCTGACCTTGTTGGCGCCGCCCTCGGCCACGTCAAAAGACTTGCGGTTTTCCTCGAAGTAGTTGGTCCACTTCAGCGGCAGTTCCTTCAGCTTCTTGCGAATTTCGGGACCAACCGGCTTGTGCTTCGGATTGGGCGATGTCCCGTCGTTCGTTCCCCATAACAACTGGGCTTCAAGCTTCAGGGTGGCCGTCTGGGCCGATCCGGCTGTCATGCTCAGGCACAGGACCAGCACAGCCATCCACAACATCCATCCAAGCGATTTTTGTTCATTATTCATGACCACAATAATTCCAAAG
This sequence comes from uncultured Verrucomicrobia subdivision 3 bacterium, assembly GCA_903913865.1. Lineage (GTDB taxonomy): Bacteria > Verrucomicrobiota > Verrucomicrobiia > Limisphaerales > UBA8199 > UBA693. The sequence continues at coordinate 14,154 of CAIWMU010000171.1, read as the reverse complement.
GCTCAGTCTTCGTCGTCCAGGGTCTCTTCCGCGGGATAGGAGAGCCAGACCAGAGTTGTCCCGGAGGAAAAGTCCCTGTAAGTGAACGCCCCCGAGTCCGAAAGTGATGTTTCCGTCCCGCCCACGACCCCGACAGGCTGGGTTGCAAGAAGGCCTGCGATGGCAACCACCGCCACGGCTGTGGCCGGAGCAAGGAACCGCCGCAACTTCGCATGCCAGGGGATGGCAACAGGCGCCGGACGTTCAACCTCTGATGCTTCAATCTGCCGCCGGATCTTTGACCAGTAAAAATCCCGGCTTTCGGGAACCCGGACCGCCTTTTCATGCCCTGCCAAAGCATGACGGGTGAACTTCATTTCCGCGATCAGTGCCGCAGCATCCGCATCCCTGGCGAGCTGGCTGGCCACCACCCGGGCTTCAGCTTCAGGCAGTTCACCATCCACGAAGGCCTGCAGTTTCAAATGTGCGTCATTTTCCATTATGTCGCCTCGCTTTTCTTCAAATCAGCCAGGATCACCGCCAGCTTCCGCCGGGCATAAAACAACCGGGACATAACCGTCCCAATCGAGCAACCCATCACCCGCGCGATTTCCTTATATTCCATTTCCTCAAATTCGTGCAAAACCAGTGCCGTTCGATGCTCATGGGACAGCTGGTTCAGCGCACTATCAATCCTCTGCCTCAACTCCCCACGCTCCAGACGCTCAGTCGGGTTCACCGTCAGCACCGGCATCAGTCTCTCCACCCCGCCGGATTCCTCATTCAGAGCGTCTAGCGATTCCGACCTCTGCCTCTTCTGCTTGCGCAGGTGGTCGAGACACAGATTGATCACAATCCGGGTCATCCAGGTGGCAAAACTGCTTTCCCGCTGGAACTGTGCCAGCCTTTGCCACCCTTTCACCCAGGCTTCCTGCGAAAGATCCATCGCCTCTTCCTCATTCCGCACCATGCTGTAGGCCCTGCCATAAATCCGGTCCCGATGCCTCGACACCAATTCCTCAAACGCATCCAGGCCCCCCTGCTGCGCCTCCCGGACCAACGCTTCATCGTCGGCTGAGGAATGTGATATCTCTGCCATTATTTTGACGGCTTACAATCCACTGCTATTCAACTTCCTTCACAGTTTTCCCTTGGTGGATGGCAACTGCCCCTCAATGCGGGGATCCCTCTGGCAGGCGTTGTCGGTCGCCTTAGCAAATGCCTTGAACAGGACCTCCACCACATGGTGCGGTTCCTCCCCATACAACAACTCCAAATGCAGGTTGCAGCGGGCCTCGTTCGCAAATCCCTGGAAAAACTCCCGGGCCAGGCCAAACCGGAAGGCGCTCGACATGTCCTGCGCACGTTCCGCCCGGCTGACCATCCGGTAGGAAAGGTTTTCCACCCCCCTCCACACCAGATAGGGCCTCCCGCTGAAATCAATCACACACCGCGCAAGGCATTCATCCATAGGCACATAGGCTTCACCTGTGAAAGGATTGGCCGGATCAAACCCTGCCCCATAACGACGGATCCCTTTCTTGTCCCCCAAGGCCTTTAGAAAGCCCTGCCCCAGTACGATCCCGCAATCCTCAACCGTGTGGTGACCATCCACCTCCACGTCCCCGTCACAGTTCAACTCCAGATCCAGCACCCCATGCTTCGCCACCAGCGTCAGCATGTGGTCCAGAAACGGAATCCCCGTCTTCACTTTCGCCTTGCCCGTGCCATCAATATTCAGGCGCAATGAGATCCTCGTCTCCTTCGTCTCCCGTTTGATCTGCGCTCGCCGATGCTTCATTTGCCCCCAGTAAAACATACCCGCCCCCGAAACACAACGACCACGATTCCCGTTTCCCCAATCCCATGGATGCCCTCAAAGGAAACATCCAAACCATCCCTTGTCAGCCCAATAACAAAATATGGTCAACCAAAAAAAGCCAAAGAAAGAACAATTCATGTAGAGCAATTAATTCTAACATCGAGCAAACTAAGTTTAGCTATGTTTGGAATCAAATGGATCTTCGCAGGGGCTGCTGCAGCCCTCGCCATGTTTTGCACCACGTTCGCCGGGAGGGTCGCCGCCGCCGAAATAAAGGACAGCGTTTGTCTGGATTGCCACTCAGACAAGGAACTTTCCAAAACGAACGCTTCAGGAGGATCCATCTCCCTGTATGTGGATGCAGCCCGGCTGAAAGGAAGCACCCACAAGACAAACAGTTGCGCCAGCTGTCACTCGGACCTCACCTCCGACCACCCGGACAACGCCGTAGCCGCCAAGGCTGTCGATTGCGGGCAGTGCCACCAGCGGCAATCCCTAGCCTACGGCACAAGTGTCCACGGACTGGCAGCGGGTCGCGGGAAGGCGAATGTGGCCGCCTGCCGTGATTGCCATGGAAACCACGGCATCGTCCCGCCGACCTCGGCCGATTCCCCCCTGAATTTCTCACGCATTGCCCAAACCTGCGGACGTTGCCATGAGAAGGCTGCCGAGGACGTTGGCCAGAGCATTCACGGCAAGGCAGTCAAAGCCGGGCACAAGGATGCCCCCACCTGCACAGATTGCCATGCCGAGCACAACACCCGCGATCCCAAGAACCGTTCCCCGCTCGCGATTTCCGCCGACGTTTGCAGCACCTGCCACGCCTCGGAGCGGATGAACACCCGCTACAACCTGCCCAAGGATCGTGTGACAACTTTCTTTGGCAGCTATCACGGCCTCGCCGCACAATATGGCTCTGCAACAGCGGCAAACTGCGGCAGTTGCCATGGGTTCCACAAGGTCCTGCCCTCGACCGACCCGGGATCCACAATCCATTCCTCCAATCTCGCCAAAACCTGTGGCAACTGCCACCCCGGCGCTTCCGAGAATTTTGTCACCAGCAAAGTCCACGTGGATGCCGGAGGCCAGGCCTCGGCAACAGATGCGGGTGGGAACATCAACTGGTGGGTGCGCAGGATCTACCTTGTCCTGATCTTCGGAACCATTGGATTCATGCTGCTGCATAATGGACTGCTGCTGTTTAGAAAAGTCCGCGCCCGGTTCAACGCCGCGAACTTCAACGTCGTTCGCATGAGCCTCTCGCAACGGCTCCAGCATGTGATTCTCGCGGTCAGCTTCATCATCCTTGCTGTCACAGGGTTCGCCCTCAAATACCCGGACTCCTGGCTCACAACCCTGATGGGCTCCAGTGAGATGCTGCGCCGCTGGAGCCACCGGATTTCGGGAGTGGTCATGCTTCTGGGGGGCCTCTACCACATCTACTATGTGATCAGCTCCCCAGAAGGCAGGAAACTGGTGAAGGATTTGTGGCCGGTCAAAAAGGATGCCACAGACCTGCTCGTAAACGGCCGTTATCTCCTGGGAATGAGCGAGAAGAAAGCGCAGATCGGCCGCTTCGGCTACGCGGAGAAGATGGAATACTGGGCCGTGGTCTGGGGCACGCTCATCATGGGGCTCACCGGGTTGATGATCTGGTTCAAGATGGATGTCACAGGGTTTCTGCCCCGGTGGACGGTGGATGTGGCCACTGCGATCCATTACTATGAGGCGATTCTGGCCTGCCTCGCCATCGTCGTCTGGCATTTCTACCATGTGATCTTTGATCCGGACATTTACCCCATCAACTGGGCCTGCGTGAACGGCAAGGTTTCCCATCACTGGCAGGAGGAGGAGCATCCCCTGGAAAAGGACCCTGTGGAATGTCCAAACCCGGCAAAACCGACAGCGCCACCCGCTGCAACGGACAAAAAAGGCTGATGCCAGCCGCCTTCTGATTCGGAATGGGGTGTGATCGATCCACACCCCTATCCCAAAGCGCCGTTCCGGGGGAGAGTGCCCCCACGCAGCCCAACTATTTGTTGTCGTGATCGGGCAAGAAATGGTTAAAAAATGCCAATTCCAGACAAGCAACAAAACCACTTCCGGCTAGCTTGATGGCGTGCAATCGGAACGGCAGCCCAGTCAAGCCCGTAAGGTGGCCAGTGGTGCATCATCCACACCCGCCTGCCCCAACGTCTTTCGCCCCACCCCACTCGATTTCGCATGAACCTCTTCGTCGTTGGCCTTAGTTACAAGACCGCGCCTGTGGAAGTGCGCGAGAAACTGGCTGTCCAAGCCTCACGCCTGCGCTGCCACGGCTGTCGGCTCAAACTGGCAGGCAATCTTCAGGAGGTCGTCGTCGTCTCAACCTGCAACCGGGTCGAGATTTACGGGGTTGCCAGTCAGGTGGCCCGACCTTTGGAGAAGTTGTTCGAGACCCTCTCAAGTGTGGAACTCGACTATCGGCCATATGTTTATATCAGGCATGGCCGGGCAGCCGTCGAGCACCTGTTCACGGTGGCGGGCGGGCTTGATTCCCTGGTGATCGGGGAGACGGAAATCACAGGTCAGGTCAAGCAGGCCTACCAGACCGCCCAGGAGTTCGGCCTCACCGGCAAGATCACCAACCGCCTTTTCCAGACAGCCCTCCAGACGGCCAAGGAGATCCGCACCCGGACCGGCATTGGACGGGGATCAACCTCTGTTGGCAGTGTGGCGGTGGACCTTGCGGAACGTATCTTTGATTCAGACCTGTCCAAAAAGACAGTGATGATCATCGGCGCGGGCAAAATGGGGGAGGCCTGCGTAAAGCATCTTTCCAAGAAGGGGGTCCGCTCCGTTCTGGTTTCCAACCGTTCACCCGAGAAGGCTGTGAATCTCGCAACCGCATTTGGGGGTGAAGCCATTCCCCACGATCAATGTCTGCAGGGAGTCGCCCGGGCGGACATTGTGGTCACATCCACCGGAAGCCCGCAGACCATCCTGCACAAGGCTGAGTTGGCCACGGTCATGACAGCGAGGCGCAACCAACCCCTTTTCCTGATCGACATCGCCGTTCCAAGGGATATTGACACCAATGTGCAGGAACTGCCAAATGTCTATCTTTACAACGTGGACCATTTGGAGAACATCGTCCGGGAGAACGTGAAGAACCGTGAACATGAACTGGTGCGCAGCCAGGAGATCATCAACGAGCGGGCAACCGCCCTCCTTGCGCGGTTCTCAGGTCCACCCCCCAAACGGGAATCTGCTCCCGACTGCATTCTGGCAGGTGTGCCAGCATGAATCGGAACCCCATGAGCAACCCCTCAACAATTTCGACGCGGAAACCGGCGGGTGTGCACACCCATGGTTTATCACCGCGTTGGAACCACGCCATCCTGTCGATGGTGTGCCTGACGCGGCAATCCCGCCGCTTTCGCCACAAACAAAAATAGCACGCGCTAAAAGTAGTATGAAGAAGCAAAACCTCCTGTTGATCGGTCTGGTCGCCGCGATTCCCGCGGTCGCCCAGGCAGGTGTCATTAATTCCCCCCACGACCTGTCGCAGGCCTCCTGGAACACCCGCAAGGGCGTTTGCAGCCCCTGTCACCAGGCGCACAATACGGACAAGGACCAGATCATCCCCCTCTGGGCCCATGAAACCACAAAGGCCTCGTTCACGATGTATAACGCCGGCACCCCCAAGAGCACCAAGCTGGATGCCACCATCCCATCAAAGCCGGATGGCGCCTCCATGGCCTGCTTGAGCTGCCATGACGGCACAGTGGCGGTCAACCAGAGCATTGGCGGCCTCACAGGCACCACCTCTCAATTCATCGCCCCCGAAGCCCAGATCGGACCGGACCTGCACAACACCCATCCCATCTCCTTCGTCTATGACAAGGCTCTGGCTGACAAGGATCGCGAGTTGAACGATCCGACCCCCGTGACCGGATACAAGATCGGCGACACGATCCCGGGCCTCCCTGGCGTGGCGGCACCGGTTCCCGCGACCTGGTCCGGCTCCTCCCTGACCGGGAAGACCATCGGCGAAGCCCTGCTGACCAATCAGAAGATGCAATGCACCTCCTGCCATGACGTCCATAAGCAGGTCGGCAGCGCCCCGTCCAGCGGCATCATGGTCAAGATCAGCGGATCGGATTCCTCCGGCCGTGGCAGCTTGATCTGCCGGACCTGCCATATCAAGTAAGCGGTTGCTGACTTGACACAGATATAACCATTCCCGGCGGCGGGTCCGGCCATGCCGCCAGCCGCCGGGAGCTTTTCATTGAGGTTTGCAGTCAGAGTTCTTGGCGGCCTCGGCCGCACACGCTAAGATGCGCCCATGCAACGTATGATGAACCATTTCATAGGAACGGCGATCCGCAAGCTGCTGCCTGCCTCCCTGCTGCTCGCAGGGCTCCTGCTCACCGGTTGCAAAACCACCCCGCCCCCCGCCGATTACACATTTTACCCGCCCGCTCCCGACGAGCCACGAATCCAGTTTCTGACCAGCTTTTCCTCCGAATCAGAATTGGGCGAGCCGAGCAAATTCAAGAAGTTCGTGCTTGGCGGCCAGCGCATCCAACGGCCCATTCTGAAACCCTACGGCATCGCCAGTTCAAAGGGGAAGATTTACATCTGTGACACCCAGCCCAAGAACGTGGGCACTGTGGATCTGCAGAACAAGACCATCCGGTTTTTGAAGCCCTCCGGCAACCAAGCCATGCACTTCCCGCTGAACATCGCGGTGGATGAAGCCGAAAACCGCTACGTCACCGACACCCTGCGCGGCCAGGTCCTTATTTACGACAAGGCAGGGAGCCTTAAATCCACAATCGGGGCAGGCCGCACCATGAAGCCTTGCGGGATCGCCCTTTCGAAGGACAGGATCTTCGTCACCGATTTGAGCAACCACTGCGTTCATGTTTACAACAAGGCAACCCGTGCCGAATTGTTCCAGGTGCCCGGAGATCCGAAGGATGAAAAAGCCCAGCTGAAATCCCCCACCAATATCGCCCTGGACGCCCAGGGTCGGATGTATGTGTCGGACACGGGCGGGTTCGCTGTTCAGGTTTACGACGCCGAGGGAAAATATCTCCGTGCCATCGGCGAAATGGGCATAGAACCAGGCCGTTTTGCCCTCCCCAAGGGCGTGGCTGTCAGCCCCCAAGGCATCGTTTACGTCGTGGATGCGGCTGCCACGGTCGCCCAAATGTTCGATGCGGAAGGCCGCCTCCTGATGTTCTTCGGGCAGGCGGACACGGCCGGCTCGCTTTATCTTCCCGCCGGGATCGCCATTGACAGCGAGAACATGGGCTCATTTGAGCAGTTCGTCGCGCCCGGCTACAAAATTGACCACCTGATCTACATCTCGAATCAGGCGGGTGGCAAAAAAATCTGCGTTTACGGCTTCCTCAAGAAGAAATAGCCCAACACTGGAAAGCTCGCCTTGAAACCAACCACCTCATCCACCCCCGCAATCCGCCTGCGCAAGGCCTGGAGGCCCGCACTGGCGCTCCTGGCCGGGATCGGCCTCTGGGCGGGTTGTGCGAGCGAGAAGCATTACAAGCTCCTCAGCTTTTTCTTCGATGGTGTACCCTCCCCCGGGGCCACCAATCAACCGGCACGGCCGGTCGATGAAAACGGAAAACCGCTCGTACTCGTCAAAACTTTAACGAACCAGCCGGCATTTGCACCGGTGAAGTTCTATCCTCATCCCCCGTTCGAGGAGAAGCAGTGCAAGGAGTGCCACGAATCACGGTTCTCTGTCAAAATGAAGGGCAGCCAAAAGCAGGTTTGCTTTGGTTGCCATGATGATTTCCTCGACAAGAAAAAGGTGAAGCATCAGCCCGTCGATGGTGGCGAATGCTCCTCCTGCCATAATCCGCACGGCGGCGGGCTGCCGAAGCTCCTGCTCAAGCCCGGTGCCACCCTCTGTGCCGATTGCCACGACCCGATCCCGGACGCCTCGAAATCCAAACACAAGCCGGTCGTGGAGGGCCAATGCCTAACCTGCCATCAACCCCATGCCTCGGCATTCAAGGGCCTGCTCGTGAAGGAGCAGGGTTCACTCTGCCTGAACTGCCACAAGGAGGCCTCGGAAAAGCTCAAGGCTGCAAAGATCAAGCATCAGCCGGTCGAAAACGGTGAGTGCACCTCCTGCCACAACCCGCACCATTCAGCCAACGCAAAACTCCTGGCAAAGCCGGACGGCAAGCTCTGCGCGGAATGCCATGAAGACATCGGCCAGAAACTGGCCAAGGCGAAGTTCAAGCACCAGCCCGTTGAGAACGGCGAGTGCACCTCCTGCCATAATCCCCACCAGTCGGATACCAAGAAACTCCTCATCAAGCCGGATGGCAAACTCTGTGCCGAGTGCCATGAGGATGTCATGGACAAGCTCAACAAGGGTAAGTTCAAGCACCAGCCCGTTGAGAACGGTGAGTGCACCTCGTGCCACAACCCGCACCAGTCAGATACCAAAAAACTCCTCTCCAAGCCGGACGGCAAACTCTGTGCCGAGTGCCATGAGGATGTGATGGAGAAGCTCAACAAGGCGAAATTCAAGCATCAACCGGTCGAAAACGGTGAGTGCACCTCCTGCCACAACGCGCACCAGTCCGCCACCAAGAAGCTCCTCACAAAACCGGATGGTAAGCTCTGCGCCGAGTGCCATGAGGACCTGATGGAGAAGATTGCAAAGGCGAAGGTGAAACATCAGCCGGTGGAAAACGGCGAATGCACCTCCTGCCACAACGCGCACCAGGGGGACATCAAGAAGCTGGTCCTGAAACCGGGTGGCAAACTCTGTGCGGATTGCCACGAGGAGCTCGTCCAATCCATCGAGAAGGCAAAGTTCAAGCACGACCCCGCCGCCAATGGCGAGTGCACCACTTGCCACGATCCCCATCTCTCGGCCGAAAAGAGCCTGCTGACGAAGAACCCCCGTCAGGTCTGCTTCGAGTGCCACGAGGAGAAGGAGATGGCCGCCGTCAAACGTCATGCGGGCGCCTCCGATAAAGCCTGCGCCTCATGCCATGATCCGCATTTCGGGGCCGCAAAATTCTTCCTTAAAGCCCAGGCCAGCACCCCCGCCAAATGAAGCCTCCATCTCTTTTACGATACTGGCCCCTGGCGCTCGTCGCCACCTCCCTCACCCATGCGCGGCAGGCGGCCGCCCAGTTCCTCGACCCGCGCGCACAGGAACCCCAATGGCTCAAGATCCGCGTGTCTGAAGTCAGCGCCGGTGTCTATGCCGAGGGGCGCAGTGAGGAAACCTCCTTCCGAAATTCGGACACCAGCGTGAGGTATGACCGCCTGTTCGTCGGACCGATGACCGGTGTCGTTCTGGATGGCTCGGTTTACCATCCGAATCTGGTGGAGTTCCACCTTAATACGGAGGGGTCATTCGGATGGGCCCACCAGAATGCCAGTTCCGGCTCCTACTCCAAGGATTCCCAATACGAATACCTCGGCCGCTTCAGTGGAACGGTGGATATCCTCGACAGCAAACCGCTCCACGGCAGCATTTTTGGCGACTACGACCACTCCTTCCGCGATTACGACTTCTTCAGTCGTCTCACCGTGGACAGCTGGCGCTACGGCTCCCGCGCTGTTTACACCCACAAGCCCTGGACTTTCAACACCAGTTACACGCACCGTGAGGAGACCGCCTACGGGCGCGCCTACACCTACACAAATGTCGTCGCCAATGTCTCAACGAACATCATCCATTTCAACGGCATCACAACGCTGAACGATGATACCGTTGCTGCCGAAGCCCGCCATGAACGGGCCCGGGGCGGCAGTTCCCTCAACTACACCTTCAACCAGTATTCCCGGGAGGATGCCGGAAGAATCGGCGAGGGACAGGACCACCTGTTCGCCATCGGGGACAATGAGACCTTCGGTTCCCGCGCCCAGCACACGCTCATCAGCAGCGCCAATTTCACGCACCGCGAGAACAACCTCGAACCCAGCGATGAGGCGTCCGCCCGCACCGGTCTGAACCTGGAGCATAACCCGAACCTGAACAGCCTCTACGACCTGAACTACGACCGGTTCGAGACCGCCAGCTTCAATTCCGACAATTACTACGGCCAGGGCCAGCTTCGCCACCAACTCTACGACAGCCTCACCTCCACCCTGCTACTGCGCGGGTCGGACAACGAGGTCCACGATGGTGGGGGCAATGGCTTCACCCGCCGTCTAGGAGCCGGCTTTGGCGAAAGTTACACCAAAAGACTCTCATCGATCAGCCGCCTGCGCCTCAGCAACAGCCTGCTGGCGGAGCACGTGGACTCAATGGGGGTCAGTTCCATTGAAAACGAACCCCACAGCTTCACCACCGGAACCGGCGGGGCCCCTCCCGGAAACTTCTTCCTGAATCAGGCCAACGTCCGCTCCTCCAGCCTCCGCATTTACAACATTTCCCGCACCCGGGAATACACACGGGGGATCGATTACATGGTGTTTGTCGAGGGAGCCCTCACCCGGATCCAGCGCCAGATCAATGCCGGGGTCCCCACGATGGACGACTCCGTTGTGGCCGATTATCAGGCTGAACCCACTCCCGAGGGGAATTACGAGGCCCTCAGCGAATCGGTCAGCATCCGGATAGATTTCTGGAACAATCTCTTGGGCATTTACAGCCGCCTCAACCTGTTCGCCAACAACGCCAGCAAGGAACTGCGGGTTCAGGATCTCCTGAGTTTCGCTGTGGGCACCGATCTCAGCTGGCGCTGGATGCGCGCTGGAGCCGAGGAGGAATACTACGATTCCACCTTCTCCACCTACCGCTCCACCCGGCTCTTCCAGGGTGTCTCCTTCAATCTGGACGGCACAAGCTCCATCTCCGCCGATGTCAACGAGGCATGGAACCGCTACATCGATTCCGGTCGCAGCGAGCAGAGCTACAGCTTCATCACCCGCTATCGCAACCTCCTGACCACATCCATGGCGTTCAACATCGAGGGCGGTATTTCACGGCGCGAAGGGGATGGCGTGGAGCAGACCCTCGCCACGATTCGCCCGGGCATCGACTACTCGGTCGGCCGCACCACCCTGCGGGCTGAATACAACTACGAATACGAACTCTACCTCCGGAACGAGGAACGTACACGCCACATGTTCCTGGTGCGGATGCGTCGCGTGTTTTAGTATGCTTCGAGGATCGCACCCATCCGGGAATGCACCTGCCAGCCCCTTCCCCGGGGCTCTGGCGGCATTGATGATCCTCGTCCTGTCCCTGCTGCTCCCGGTCACCTCCGCCGGGGCGAAACCAAAGGATCCAGCCTCCGGCACCGGCATCGTCTGGCCGCCACCCCCGCTCCCGGCCCGCATCGCCCTCATCCAATCCATCTCATCCCCCTCGGATGCGGGTATCAAAGTCTCGACCCTGGGCAGGATGGCCAACTGGCTCACCGGCGCAGGCAAAGGGAACGAACGCCTTGTCCGCCCCTTTGGCATCGCCTGTGATGAGGACAATAATTTGTGCATCACAGACACTGCAGAAAAAAGCGTGTCCTACCTCGACCGCCGCCAGAAGAAGTGGTTCCGCTTTCAAAAGGCCGGAAAGCTGGAATTCAATTCCCCGGTGTCCGTCGCAAAGTCCGGCTCCACCCTCTTTGTGGCAGATTCCGCCGCAGGCCATGTGGTGGCCATGAACGATCAGGGAAAGCTTCTTTTTCTGATCACAAATGAACTCGCCCGACCGGCCGCCCTCACCCTCCTGAAGGACAAGTTGCTCGTCGTCGATTCCCAGCAGCACAGGGTCTGTTCCTATTCACTCTCCGGGAACTTTCTGGGTGCCTACGGGGGACGTGGTGCCGAACCCGGCAAGTTCAACTTCCCGACCCATATCGCCACCGACCTGTCAGGCAACGTCTATGTCACGGACTCGATGAACGGCCGGATCCAGATCTTTGATGCTTCCGGAACCTTCAAATCCCAGATCGGCAGCCTGGGAGATACCCCCGGCCACTTCGGCCGTCCCAAAGGTGTGGCGGTGGATGGCTTGGGGCACATCTATGTGATCGACGGGCTGTTCGACAACCTCCAGATTTTCAACATTCAGGGCCAACTCCTGCTCACCGTCGGCGAGAACGGCACCGGCCCGGGCCAGTTCTGGCTTCCAAACGGTATCGCCATCAACAAAGCCAACGAAATTTACATTTCCGATTCTTACAACCGCCGTCTACAGGTTCTTAAATACATCGGCCCGCAATGAATACCGCCCACTCAATCCACCTGCTGCGCCGGGGGGTCCTCCCCCTGCTGATCGCCAGCACTTTGTCCGCCGGCACGGCCTGGGCGGACAGCATCCTGAATTCGCCCCACAACCTCTCATCCTCCGGCCCGGGCAGCATCAAGGCCGTCTCCGAATCCGAGATCTGCCTCTTTTGCCACACCCCGCATAGCGCCGCCGATGCCACTCCGCTGTGGAACCACAAAATGTCCACGGCTCCCTACACCCCCTATCAGAGCTCCACGATGAAAGCCTCGGTCGGCCAGCCCACCGGCTCATCCAAGCTCTGCCTCAGCTGTCATGACGGCACGGTCGCTCTTGGCATGCTCGACAACCGGCCCACCCCGATCACCCTTCAGGGGGGTGTCACCAGAATGCCCATCGGCCCCAGCCGCATCGGCAGGGATCTTTCCGATGACCATCCGGTTTCCTTCACCTACGACAATTCCCTCGCCATCGCGGCAGGTCAGTTGAGGGATCCTGCCACCCTGGTCAACAAGGTCCGGCTCGACGGGGAGGGCAAGGTCCAGTGCACCTCCTGCCACGATCCGCACAACAACCGTTTTGGCAAATTCCTGGTGCGTGAGAATTTCGGGTCCGCCCTCTGCATCACCTGTCATGACATGACCCAGTGGCAGCAGTCCAGCCATGCCACATCCCCGGCCACCTGGAACGGTGCCGGCATCAACCCCTGGCCCAACTCCCGCGAGCACTCCGTCGCTGCGAACGCCTGCGCAAACTGCCATTCCCCGCACAAGGCCGGCACCAAGCCCCGCCTTCTCACGTTCGCGGATGAGGAGCAAAACTGCTATTCCTGCCATTCCGGGAACGTCGCCACGAAAAACATCGCCGCCGAATTCAACAAGCTGAGCATCCACCCCATCACAGCAAACACCGGGGCGCATGATCCGCAGGAGGATGCCATCAACCCCACCCGGCGCCATGTCGAGTGCGCGGACTGCCATAACGGACACGCCTCCAACCCTTCCCAGGCCACCGCCCCCAACGCCTCCGGCGCACTTGCCGGTGTAAAGGGCGTCAACGCCAGCGGCGCAGTCATTCCGACCGTCACCCGCGAATATGAACTTTGCTTCCGCTGCCATGCCGACAGCGTTTCCCGCGGACAGGCCCGTGTGAACCGCCAGTTCCCCCAGACGAATACCCGGCTGGCCTTCGATCCCGCCAACCAGTCCTATCACCCCGTCATCGCCTCCGGCAAGAACCCCTCGGTGCCGAGTCTCCTCTCCCCGATGACCCCCTCCAGCATTATCTATTGCAGCGCCTGCCATAACAACAGCCAGGGCTCGAACACAGGTTCTGGAGGTCCCAACGGTCCCCATGGATCCGCATTCACCCCCATCCTGGAGCGTCAGCTCATCACCACCGATTTCACCACTGAGACGGCCGCCTCCTACGACCTCTGCTACAAGTGCCACAATCGCGACAGCATCCTCTCCGACCAGAGTTTCCCCCTCCACCGGAAACACATCGTGGACAAGCAGACTGCCTGCACCACCTGCCATGACTCCCACGGCGTTGCGAACAACAAGAGCCTCATCAATTTCAACCGCAACTACGCGGCTGAATCTGCCAATGGCCGGCTCGAATATGTCTCCACCGGCAACCGCCAGGGCTACTGCTCTGTCACCTGCCACGGCACCGACCACAGTGCTGCAGCCTACCAGACCGGACCTGTGCCCCTGAGCCGGGGCAAAGTCACCCCGCTGCACAAATAACCCCCGTGGTTCCACAGTCATGGGCTGAGAGGAAAACGACCCTCAGCCTGCAGCCAATGGGTCTGCCGATAGGAACGTCGTCGCCCCCCTATCAGCGGTATTCTGCGCCATCTGCGGATAACCCCTCCCCCGAGCGATGGGGTCAGTTCTCACCTGTTGAGTCCGGCCCCAGCCGGGCTCGACAGTGACCGAACTGACCCCTCGCGGGAAATCGGTCAACGCCTGTGCGCCATGGGATCAGGTGCGGGAAGCCGGTCAACGCCCATCCACAACGGTCTCCCCCATCTGCGGTAATCTCCGCCATCGTGTTGCTTCGGCAAGGGTGCGTAACTTTTGGGGGTGAAGTGGCTATGGTTGGTGGCGAACTATGGCAACGAAACGAGATT